>JAZQOV010000005.1:0-6132 GCA_045628045.1 Bacilli bacterium | reverse complement strand
TTTAACAGCACATCTCAAACAATTAATCTTATACATTTCGACCATTTTAGAAAATTGCAAAGGGAAGTCTTGATTTACAACCCATATACCATTTTTCAATGCTTTAAACAATGTGATTAAGTCAATTCCGAGTTCTTCTTCAATGTCCTCTAATTGACCGAGTTTATTTAATACATTTCCACCAATGTAAGTTCTTGCTTGTTCACAATAATCTAAACATGCATTATCTGTATCAGTTAAATAAGTATCTTTAATTTTTTGAGTTAATCTATCTTTCATTTTCCAAATACCTCCTTTAGCAGATTAAATTCTTCTTCGGTTTGAATAGGGATAAAACTTTCGTCTAAATTCAAAAACCCATTTTCTTTGAAATATTTTTTATACCATTCAGTATAAGAATTAAAGTCATTAAATAAATTAACTATCGTAATCTCTTTAATACTAATTCTTTTTACTATTTTTATTGCCTTCTCTAACTTTTCTAAACGAGTAAGTGCGTTTTTGACAATGTTGTATTTTTCATTTGCATTAGCACAAGTAGATGTATCGTATAATTCATCTAATGCCTCTATCGGTGTTAATTCTTCAATTTCTATTGTTTGTGAGTATGCACATTTCATAGTCCTTTTTTCCTTTCTAAAAATTCAATACTTTCAGGATATAGACAATTCCGCAAATTAGACTTGCTATACCTAATAATGTGATTGCGACAAGTAAACCAATAAATAATTTTTCTTTAATCGTTAGTTTCATTTTGTTTGTCCTTCATATCTAATAATCTCATAATTGTTTCTCTATCTAAGTTCATAGCAACCCAATGATTAAGGCGTTCTTTCATTTCTTTATCAATTTCATTTTCTCTAATTGAATATAATGCTCTCATAGCCAATGAAACACTATCTGCAGAAAAATCTTCAACAACTTGTGGCTCTTGCCTTACAATAGTTAATGCATTTTTAAACATATCTACTTGCATTTGTAGGTATTCACATTTTTGTTTTAATCTTTGATAACTTGTCATAATTATTCCTTCCTCCAACCGATTACTCTATAACCTCTACCTAAATAATTTTCAAAATTACTAATAGAGGTATTTACATCATTTATAAATTGAATTTCTTGAACATATCTGCTTCCATCAGCTTATCCCCATTCTATCTAACAGTTCAGCATAATCACTTATTTCATCTTTTCTTTTTTCTCGCATAGTTGCTACACGATTTTCTTTTATCCAAAGTCTTTTCCAATAAATTGCGAACGGACTGGTTTTCCAGACAGCTACACTTACACCTTTGTTATGAACATAGAAACTTGTAATAAATATCTCATCTCTACCTTCTTGAACCAAAATGTCGCCATTGTTAATTAATTCTTGCATGACTGACTTGTCATAGTTCAGTGAATCCAAAACACCTTTAGCATTTGATACAAAGCCATTGTCTGCATAGAACATTAACTTAATATAATATAGCTGTGCTTGTTCACTTAATTTGCAAAAGTTATCGCTCTCTAGATACAAGAAATTAAAAAGCGCGTAATTTTTCATTGAATACCTCCGTTTCTCAAACAAATGTGTGTTTTTATTTTAAATGTTGATTCAACAACTTTTTGCATAATTTCTGGTTCACTTGCTTCTTGTGATAAGTGCATTAAGTAAATGTCTTTGCATTTTTCCAAATTAAGCTGCGACAACATTTTTTTAGTTCCTGCTAAAGATAAATGATATTTCTTTTGACGATCATATTTTATTAACATATCTTCATCAGCATTTTCGATAAGTTCATTTAGTTTTCTTCTTGTATGATTACATTCTATAAATACATAATCAAACTTTGTTTCTAAAACTTCAGTAGGCAAGTTACAACAAGAAGTATCATTTATAAATAGCACTGATTCGTTTTCAGTTTTAATTACGAACCCAAATGCTTCAATGTCATGACCAACAGGGAAGGTAGAAATTGAGAAATGAGCATTTTGGTATTTTTGAGGCATAGTTTGATGAATTACAGGTTTTTGATAGTTCTCAATTTCAATAGCAGATTTGGAATGGTCGCTATGGTAGTGTGTAATGCAAACTGCTTCAATGTCATTTAGTGCTATGTTATTTCTATGCAACTTTTGAACTAATTTCTTAAATTCAAAACCACATTCTAAAAGGAGTAAATTGTTGTTGTCTTTAATGACATAAGCATTTCCACTACTTCCACTTCCTAATACGATAAATTCCATATCTTTGTCCTTCCCTTAATAGAAAACCCTAACGGATGGACTGGATTCGTTAGGGTATTTCACGATTTAATGTTTTTGCAAGTCCAGTCCACTTACGAATATTATATTACATTATATGCAATGCTAATGCAACTACATTTTTGCAATTTCTTCAAATGGGTTTGCATCTGGTTCATCAAAGTTTGGTTCAACCTTATCGTTTTGAACAACTGTTTCGTTTAGTTCATCTTCTTCATCAACATTGTCAACATAATTATATTTGCCATTATTATCAACAACAGCTTGATCTGCTTCAACAGCTTTTTGAATTTCAGTAGTCATAACACCATATTTGCTAATCAATTGTTTTAAGACAGTTTTCATAGCCATTTGGTCGAACATTTTGCTCCAGTTGTCAAATTCTCCACCCTTATTAGTTCCAGAGTGTGCCTTTGAATAAGTAGAGCCATGTTTTTCACATTGTGCTACTGTCCAATAAAGTGTTTTCTTGAATCCACTTAATAATTTAAAGTATGCAAAGTAACCAATTACAAGTTCATTGTCAAACTTATGGTCAAACTTGAACAAATCTTCTCCAAATTCATCTTGTCCAACCCATTCTCCTTTATGAACAGGTCTAACACCAATTGTTTCGTATTGGTTAGTTCTAACTGCTAATTGAACGATTCCTTTCCAACCAATTTGGAATTGTGCCATTGTGAATCCTTTGTTTACATAAGGAACTAAATAGCAGAACCCTAAACTTTGAGCAAGTGGTAAATTCAAACTTTGTGCAAGTAAACCACTACTAATTAATGAGTTTGTGGTGCATTTACTTAAATTGTAATTGTTTCCAACTAATGAGCTGATTTCAGCTACGAACTTTTTGGCAGTTTCAGGATCGCCTAAAGTATTGTTAATTAATTGTTGGATTTTTTCTTCTCTAATAGCAACCGAGAATTTTGGTGCTTGTTGTTTTGTTTCTTGTGTCATAATAACCTTCTTTCTTAATCTAAATCGCTAATGTCAAATATGTCTATCTTTTCAAACACTTTGACTGGCTTAACATCTTTTGGCTCAATTGGATTATTTGCTTTGTTAATAATTGGGCAAGTTCCATCCAATTTTGCTTTTCCTTTGAGTGTGTTAAGATACTCAATTTTAGTTCTCAATGGTTTCATTTCTTCTTCATACCATTGATTAAATTCTTCAATGTTTTCTGCTAATTTGATTCCTCCTTTTTTATCTTTAACGATGATTTTGTAACCATCAACCAAGTTCCAGTTAATTTCTCTAACATCACTTGATAACATTACACATTTATCATGGATTCTTGGATTAGTATTTAACTTATATAATGGTTCTCCACCATACATAACATTTGCGACAATTTCTTCAATACTGAAATACTTTCCAGAAACGAAATTGTTTTCCAAATATTTCTTTAAAACCCATTGGCGAGTGTTTAAGCCATTTTGCATAACTTAATACCATCCATTTGTTTCTTTTCAACTGTTGTTAATATTAATTGACTTTCGATAGCTGCACTTAATGATTTCAATGTTTCGTTATCAAGTGTTTCTCCTTCATCAATTAACTTTGGCAATTCATTAATAGCAAGTAAATGCTCGATTCTTCTAATGAACAATACACTAACTACAATTGATTCAGCAGTTGAACCATTTTTAAATGGCAATTCTTTTTCAATAAGTTTTGGATAGCATACATCTGTATATGAATCATCTTCAACACATTTCTCTAATAAAACGATTTTAAGGTTCTTATCATTGAGTTTGTCTTGATAATACTTGTTTAGTTCTAAAGCTGCTTCTTCAATAGCAATTTTCTTTTCATCATATTGCAATAATAATCTCTTATCGTTACTGATATTGTTTTCAAGTTCTTCACTATATTCAGTGATTCCTTTTTTCTCCAAAAACTCTTTGATAAGTTCTTGGTCATGGATTTCAGCTTTAATATTAGTTAAGTTTGTTTTGACAACTTTTGATAAGTCAGCTAATGATAATTCATCTTTAACAAGTTCTTTAATCTTATGACTTAAACTTGATTTTTCAATGATTTCTTTTTCGTTCTCGTTGAGTAATACACTAATTAACCAATTTTTTAAGTCATTTTGAGCCACTGAACGATAATACAATGGGTTAAGTAATAATCTTCTTGCTTTAATCTTTGTGTTGTCAAATTTGGCTATTTCAGTAATTCCAAGTTTTTCATCAATAAGAGCGTCTGCTTTTTTCAAAGTCATTTTTTCTCCATTGACATAAACCGACTGACTAACTTTTCCATCTTCTAAAATTGCTTTTCTTTCAATTTCAGTTGTGTCATCAAACTTGATAGAAACATTTGCTTCTTTTTCTCCATAAGGAATATTTAATGAATTATCGTTTGATCCGTTTAAATCAATGCCTGTTATACACCAATAAATAGCATTAAGAGTATTTGTCTTTCCTTTCATATTGTTTCCAGAAAAGATAGTTGTTCCGTTGCTATCCAAGTTTGTGTAAGCTGCATTTTTGATATTTCTAAATGATACGATATAAATTGATTTGATTTTCATTTTTATTCCTTTCCAGTTAATTCTTTAACATTTACTTTGAAAAACTTTGCAATTGCTCTAATGAATTTCGCATTAGGTTTAACCGAATCTCTTTCCCAACGCCAAATTGTTTCTCTACAAACACCGAGCTGATCTGCCAAGTGTCCAATATCAACTGCATTTTCTTCTCTTAATGCTTTTAACTTTTCTCCAAAAGACATTATTCGTTCTCCTTTCTATATTCGTGATACAAGCGTGTTTCATATTTTTCTATTCTTTTAGTAGTCCAACCAAATACTGCTTTCGCTACTTCTTCTAATAAGCATAAATCGTGGCAATAAGTATCTTCGTGGCATTGGCATTTTTGAGCATCTCTATAATCAAAGTATGCTTCTTTGAGCATTTTTCTAAATTCGTTTTCTTGTTTAGTATTCTTCATAGTTGTTTTCATCATCATTGCAGTCCTTTCCAAATAGTTCACATAAAAAGCCATAGTCCACTTTATCACTTTTAATAATTGCTTTTAATCTTTCAAATTGTCTTTCGTTTTCCATTTTAGTCCTTCCTTTATGCTTTTTCAAGCACCTTTATTATTACATTAATGCAACAACAATGCAATACCTTTTTAACAAATATTTTCTTTATTTATTTCTTTTTAAACTTAACTAAACAAGAACAAGAACTTAACTTAACTTAACTTAACCTTTAGTAGAGTATTAGAAAATATAATAATCGTAAGTATTAAATGTAGTTTTATGTAATCATAATCTTGTAAAAGTAATAGAGAGCATTATATAATGAGTGTGCAATATAAGTTAAGTCCTTCCAATGCTTCCAACTTGTATTGCTTTTTATTTGCTAATAAACTATAATTGTTTATAGGAAGGATATTTAATGGGAGCAAATAACAAAAAAGCTGTAAGAGAATTGCTACTTATACTCAACAATGCAAGTGAGAAATACAAAATTGAGTATAAAGTCTGCTATTACTATAAATACATACCAAAATTAAACGATATAACTGTCCAGAGAAAAATGATTAAATTCTCTGGAACTGTTCCTATTAAGAATTTCCATCCTAAAACAGATCAAGACCTAATTGAAATGATATTAGATGAACTTGACAAATTTTAAGGAGAATTTTTGTTATGAAAAAATCAAAGTTATTAGCATTATTGCCACTACTCTTATTATCAAGTTGTGCAGAAGAAAAACACACTTTTGAATGGTATTGTATTGAAGAAATAAAGCATTATGATTTTTACGAGAATTGCGAATTTGAATATTACTACACAACAAAATGCAATTCTATGTGTGAAACCGAATGGAACTTAATTTTAGAAATCGATATTGTTTACTATAATAAC
>JAZQOV010000004.1:0-2077 GCA_045628045.1 Bacilli bacterium | reverse complement strand
TTTAACAGCACATCTCAAACAATTAATCTTATACATTTCGACCATTTTAGAAAATTGCAAAGGGAAGTCTTGATTTACAACCCATATACCATTTTTCAATGCTTTAAACAATGTGATTAAGTCAATTCCGAGTTCTTCTTCTAAATCTTCTAATTGACCGAGTTTATCGTTTACTAATTGTCCACCATTAGTTAAGTATTGCCAATTTTTTCTTTCGTCTTTGTTATTAGTTAATCTATTCATTCTCTTTATCTCCTTTGAGCAACTGTGCGAATTCTTCGTACTTTTTCAAGCTGATGGCAGTGCGAGTTCCATCTTTCTTAACAAGCGTTGGTTTGATATCGTAGTCGAGGTATTTTTCGAAGTATTCGGCTACTTCCTTAATGGCTTTTCGGTATCCGTAAGCAACACCTTTGCGATAACCTAAACCATCGGCATTTTCGCCAATTCCTACTTTGCCACTATTTTGTCCACCACCTGTTTTATTTAATAGTTGGTAGCCATTTAAAGCATATTTATTGATATATTCTTGTTCCTTTTCATCGAGTTCGCTTTCACTACACGATATGCAAGTATCAACTTTCCATCCATAAGGTTTATCTTCGCTATGAAGTTTATGTTTTCGCAAAGACTTATCAATGTGTTGCTTGTATCCAACTAAATGTTCTGCTAATCTACGCAAACAATGGACACTTTGCCCAATATATGCGTGTTTAAGACCTATTTCATCAACTCTCGTTAGAATATATATCCCACTACCTTTTGTGATAAATGGATACCTTTTAAGTAGTGATTTTTCGTATCCAAGTATCATTTGCTGTGCTTTATAAAAGTTATTTCCCATTTTTAATTTTCTCCTCGATTAATGCAGAAACTGAAATGTCCTTTTTCTCAGCTTCAGCTTTGATTTTGACAACAGTGCTTTCCTTTAAGCAGATCGTCAATGTGATTTTTTTGTCTTTTTTCATTATTGCTTCTCCTTATCTAAATAATATGATTAAAAACAATGTAGTAATAACAACTGCAATTACAGAAAATGTTATTGAAGATACAAGTGAACAAACACTTGCAATTTTCTTTATTTTTGGCTTATTTAATTTCATTTAATCCCCTCCTTAATAGTTTTGTTTATTACACGAATAATCCAAATACGAATAATCAGTATTGTCTTTGTATTCTTCAGGTTCAAATTTAGGGGATTTATAATATCTAACATTCATAAAAATTTCATTATGCCAATGCTCGTTTACCATATCTTCATCAACTTCTCTCCCAAATAATTCTGGATATTTTTTTGCAAACTTTTCAACTTCTTCAACATTTCCTTCATAGTGATTTCCGCCCAAATCAACAATGTGAAATGTTTTTGTTTCTGGCTTATGATTAATAATTCTTTCTTTAACTGTCATATTTATTCCTCTTTACTATGCTTTAATCTTAATAATTTCTTAATAATTTGTCAATAATAAAAAAGCACTTTTTTTCAAGTGCCTTAATTTAATTATGTTTTTTTGATCTGCCAGGATTCCAATTGCAGCTAACTCAATTACTGATACGATAATCGCAAGTTTCATTTACTTTCTCCCCCTGTTTTCTATTTTCTCGGCTTTTTGCCTTTTGAATAACACCACGATAAACACGATAAGTAAGACAACTATTACGAACATTAAGAATAACCCGATGCTTGCTATAACTAATTCAATAAAGTTCATTCTTCTACCTCGATTTCTTTGTTAACATCTTTTTTGCTACAGTCTAAATAATTATGCAAAATACAACCTTTGTCCGTCATTAGTTCGCAAGTGCTACAAAAGCTACTATTTGTGTGTATTTTATTTACTTCTTCTAAAGTCAAATCTTTAATCTTCTTTTTCATACCTTATAAAGTCCTTTCTTCAATAATATCGCAGTCAAAGTTTGCAATTTCGTTTTCATATCAATTCTTCCTCCGTTAACGCCCAAGTCTTGCCATAGTCTTTGAATTTTACATAATAGTTTTGTTCGTAATAATCATCGTAATATTTAACAGCACATCTCAAACAATTAATCTTATACATTTCGACCATTTTAGAAAATT
>JAZQOV010000003.1:0-149772 GCA_045628045.1 Bacilli bacterium | reverse complement strand
TATCTGTGGTAAAGTGCATGATAGAGACATTAATGCTGCAATCAATATCAAAAAAGAAGGAATTAGATTAGTACTTCAAAAACAATAGTGGTAGTCCACCAAACCGTAGGAACTACGGGGTTAGCCTATCGATACTGAATCACTGAGGATTCTTGAGTAGGAATCCCCCATCTTCAAAACATTTTAAATGTTTAAGTGGGGGTAGTTCAATCATGAATGGCAGGCAAATTTGCACATTTACGACCTATTATTAGGTCGTTTTTTATAATAAAAAAGTGCTTATATAGCACTTTTATATTAATTCTTAATTTAGAAATTAAAGATCAAGAATTCTGAAGATGTGACCATGTAAGACCATCATCACAAGGTCAAGAAGCCAAATAATGTTGAAGCCAACAAAAATTCTAACAATTGCGGCAACATATTTCTTTTCTTGAAATCTTGTAACAATTCCGAGAGCCCATGAGGTTATTGGAATAATTGCAAGAATTAAACTTACAAGTGGTGAAAATTCTAAATAGTCTTTTTTCTCTTGTGCCATTCTTTTTCCTCCGATGCGTATATTTTAATACAATTTTTGTTAAAATTAAATAAAAATTAGAATGAATTATCAATGTGGTGAGCAGCCTTATAAGCTGCTAAGTCATTGATTAATGAAGAGATAAAACCAACAATAAGAAGGATTGGCATATTAACTAGAAAGTTAAATAAGGCTTGTTTCCAACTTAAAACCTCAGTTCCGACAATTATTGGATAAATAACACAATTAAATAATGTTAGTGTTGGTGAAATGATGATAAAGAAAATAACGGTGGTAATTAATGTTGCAAGTAAACGATATCTAACATTACCTGTATAAGTTTCGTTTGGAATTTTGAAAAGTGCCGCAAACCATCTTCCTATGGAAGTTAGTGGAATAAAGTTAGAAATAACAAGTGATAAAGCTAACGCAATAACAAAGTTAATAGCGAAGTTTGCCCAATCAATTGTATTGAAATTAATTGTGAGAATTCCAGAGTCTAAGTTAGATTGTGCAGTTATAGCAGAAGCTAAGCACAAAAAGAATGAGACAGGGATGTCGCACACTAAACTATAAATAAAAGTTGCTAACTTAAATCTCGGAGTCATAACGAGTGAGATTATACTTTATAAAATAAATAAATCAACAAATTCAGTTTGTGGATTTAATAGCTGATGCAAAAGCCCAAGTCAAATTGTAGCCTCCACAAGGGCCGTCATTATCTAAAAGTTCGCCAATAATAAAGACGTTCTTTTCTTTTTTTGACATTAAGTTTTCATCAAGTTCTGAATCTAAAATTCCACCTACAGAAACTTGTGAAAATTCAAATCCATATGATTTATCATATGTGAACACCAAGTTTTTGCAGATTTTTACTATGTTATTAATTTTAAAATTGTCTTTTAAATAAGATCCTAGTTTAGGATTTATGTACGCTAAAAGGAATTCGTTGACGCCATGTGATAACGCAAATTCATTAAGCGTTTTTTCATCAAAGTCAGGGAGAATGTCTAAACGAATTTTATAATTAGATTTTGTGTCTCTAGCGATTATAGAAGCGGTGTTAAAAATAACAATTCCAGATAATCCATGTTCCTTAAAAAGCACCTCTCCTTTTTCGGAATGGATGATTTTATTATCCTTTATTAATGTGACGTTTGCTTTTACTCTTATTCCGTCTAAAATTTTTGTTTTTTCTTTTGTGAAAATTGGAGTTAATCCAGGATTTGGTTCTCTAAATTTATAACCGTGTTTTGCTAAAATAGCAAAAACTGTTCCGTCACTTCCTTGCTTTGGAGATGATTTTAATCCTCCTGCAATGAATAATTTGTCGCATTCATATGACGCTTTATCAGTCTTAACTGTAATGCTATTTCCGATTTTGTAGTCAATAAAATTCTCCGATAATTTGATTTTGATTTTTAATCTAGAAACCTCATTAAGCAAAGCTTCTCTAACAGAAACCGCTGATTCACTTACAGGGTAAGCTAATGCATCGACAAGTTTTGTTTTGATAGAAATAGATTCGAAAAATTCTTTATAATTGTAGCTGTCGATAATTTGCTCCGCAAATTTAGGATTTTTATATAAATCATAATTGATATTAGAGTTACCTAAATTACATTTACCATTACCGGTAACAAGGATTTTCTTTAATGGTTTATCAAGGTGTTCAATAACTAAAACATCATCTTGTTTATGATTTCTTTTATAGTTAATTGTCGCAGCAATACCTGATGCACCTGCTCCAATAACAATTACTTTCATGCGATAGATTTTAACATATTATTGAGCATAATAAAATTATTTGGTTATAATATTGCTACGCCCCAATAGCGCAACTGGATAGAGTACCAGACTTCGAATCTGGGTGTTGAGGGTTCGAATCCTTCTTGGGGCGCCAGAATTATGAGATATAAATGTTTGATTTTTGATATGGATGGAACCTTGATCGATTCACTTCAAGGTATTTTAGATGCAGTCAACTTAACTTTTAAACAACTTGGTTACAATGTTGAAAGAAAATATGAGGAAGCTAAATATTTTATTGGTGCTGGAGCACTCGAATTTGCTCAACGTGCAATGGAGGGACAGAACATTCCTCCAGAGAAAGAAGCTGAGGTTATGGAACGCTTCCTTATTAACTATGATAAGATTCAATCTGAGCGCGCAAAACCATTTAAAGGGATGATTGAAGTTTTAAAAAATCTCCAGGAAAACGGGCATATTTTGACGATTGCATCGAATAAACCACAGATTTTACTTGAGCCAATTGTTAAGAAATTATTTCCAGAAATTGAGTTTAAAGCAGTGTTTGGAGAAAGACCAAATAAACCAGAAAAACCTGATCCAACAATTGTGTTTGATATCATGAAAAAGTGCTGTGTTGAATCTAGTGATTGTATTTATATTGGCGATTCAGAATATGATTATCAAACTGCCCATAACGCGGGAATAGATTGTCTTATTTGTGAATACGGTTATGGCTTTTATGATAAGCCTTGGTTTAAGAAGGTAACAAAATCAATTAAATCAGTTAAAGACTTAGAAAAGAATGTATAATAAAAGAGGCATCGCCTCTTTTATTCTTGAATTTCTCCCGCTTTCTTAAGGGAAATTTTTGTTATTACTGGTCCAAGAAGTTCGTAGACAATTGTTGCAAATAAGATAACTGCAAGGATAGTCTCACCTTGTTCTGAAATCGGGAATGCGGCATTTGCGGTTGTTGCAAGACCAATTGCAACGCCTGCTTGTGGGAATAAAGTGAATCCTAAATATTTTTGAACGGTTGGTTCCGCATTGGTAATTCTCGAAGAAACGTATGAGCCGCCCCATTTTCCGATACATCTAAATACGATATAAACTGATGCGATAATTATTAGAATTCCTGCGCCTTTTTCTGCAAATTTCGTGATATTTAGGCTTGCACCAGAAATGACAAAGAAGAGCATATAGATTGGTGGAGTAATATTATCAATTCTTTCAATAAGTCTAGAAGCATCGCTTCTTAAATTAATAACCATTGCCCCAATCATCATGCAAGCGAGAAGGGACGAAATTTCAATTTTCCATTCTAATTTTGTGGCTAATGCGGATAATCCGACTACAATAAAGATTGAACAAATAACCATAATTGAACGATTTGCTCTTGATTTAAAAAGTTTGCAACCAAAAGAAACTAGAATTCCTAGAACTGTTCCAAGCCCAATGGAACAAAGAATTTCGAGAAGTGGGAATAAAACCAAATCTTCAAATGTTAATTTTCCAGCTCCTGACAGAGATTTTGAAATAGAAAATAGAATGGCAAACGCAATAAGGGCAACGGCGTCGTCAAATGCAACAACTGGAATTAATGTGTCTACGACAGGACCTTTTGCTTTATATTGTCTAACAACCATCAACGTTGCTGCTGGAGCGGTCGCACAAGCGATTGCACCAAAGGTTAAAATTAATGAAAGCGGAAGTTGATCTTTAAGAAAAATTTTAGCAATAAATAAGCCAACAATCGTAACAATTGCTCCACCTAATGCTTCGCATAATGTGATGATTACGATTCTTTTGCCAACATGTTGTAATGCTTCTTTTTTGAAAGAACATCCGATTGTGAAAGCGATAAAACCTAAAGCGATATCACTAATCCATTTAATTGTATTTATGTTTGTGGAAGATGTTGGATCTACTGACCAACCTCCAATAAATTTGCCTAAAACATAAGGGCCAAAAAGAATACCGGCAATTAAATAGCCAGTTACATTTGGCAATCTTAAAATTTTCATTAATCGAGAACTAAGTAAGCCAACAAAAAGAGCAATTGCAATGCAAAGAAGTTGATTCATAAATTAGAAACTACCTTCGAAGCTTTCTACTGGAGTAGTGAACATTCCACCCTTAACTTTTTTAAAATTTTCTGTGTATTCACGTATTAAAGCTTGAACTTCTTTAAGCTCTTTTTCTTCTAAAATAAAGTAGATGGTGGTGTTATGCACAAATTTGTTTTCCGAAATATGTGCTAAAGAGAAGAAACTTGGTGTATCTTCATCTTCATCATGAATAACATGGTTTAGGGAAGTAGAACTGAGTACTGTTCCATTAAAACCATTGTTCGAAAGGTTGCGAATTAAATCGTGTGTTTCTTTTTTGTTCTCTAAAACGACAAATAATAAATGTTTCATTTTGTTAGCCTCTTTGAATATATTATAATCCTTATTTTCATAAAATGAAAGATTTTATTATCTTTTCATATTTTAATCTTAATTTTACGAATTAAAAACTATATATAGCCTATTGCCTATACTTTCTATAAATTTTATTTATGAAAAAAACGTAAATATTTATTGTTATATTTTCAAATTAGTTTATATTATTACTTGCTTTAAGTTAGGAGGCTTTGATTATGCTCGAACTAAAGAATATTGCAAAAGACTATGTGAATGGTAATAACGTCACTCATGCTTTGAAGGGAATTTCGGTCAATTTTAGGAAGAACGAATTCGTTTCAATTTTAGGTGCATCTGGTTGTGGTAAAACAACAACATTAAACATCATCGGTGGACTTGATAGATACACAAAAGGTGATCTAAAAATAAATGGAAAATCCACTAAAAAATATACAGATAGAGATTGGGATACTTATCGTAATCATTCTGTTGGTTTTATTTTCCAAACTTATAATTTAATTGCACACCAAAATATTCTTAAGAATGTCGAGCTCGCATTAACCATTGCCGGAGTTAGTAAAGAAGAGAGAAAAGCTAGAGCTATGGAGGCTCTTAAAAAGGTTGGCCTTGAAGGTATGGAAAAGAAAAAACCAAACCAACTTTCTGGTGGCCAATGTCAAAGAGTTGCTATTGCAAGAGCATTAATTAATAACCCAGAAATTCTTTTAGCAGACGAACCAACTGGTGCTCTTGATTCAGAAACATCAATCCAAATTATGGAACTTTTAAAAGATGTTGCTAAAGATAGACTTGTCATCATGGTTACTCATAACCCTGATTTAGCATATACATATTCAACAAGAATCATTAAGATGTCCGATGGACTTCTTACAGATGATTCAAATCCTTTTGATGGTGTGGAAAAAATAGAACAAATCGATGTTAGTTCCAAAGGAAAGAAAAAGAAAACCTCAATGTCGCTTTTTACATCGATTGGACTTTCTACATCAAATTTACTTTCAAAATTAAGAAGAACAATTCTCGTTACAATTGCAGGTTCAATTGGCATTATTGGTGTTTCAGCTGTTTTAGCTGTTAGCCGTGGTGTTAAGGATTACATTGGTGTACTTCAAAATGACATGCTTTCAAATTATCCAATTACAATTCAAGAAGAAGCGGTTGATTACACAGCATTAATGAGTGGATTAGATAAAAATAAAGTAAAAGAAGAGTTCAAATTTAATCCTGAAAGACCTGAAGTTGGTGTTGATTCAATGATTAATTATTTGATGAATACTTATTCAGATTTAACAAATGTTAAAACTAATAAAATTGATGATGATTTAATCGCTTATGTTAGAGGTCTTTCAAAAGAAGATGCTCCTGTCATAAGAGAAAATTACGGAATCGATGTTACAAATAACATTTTCGGTAAATGGAATGACTCTAGAAGTGAAAAAGATCAATACATTACATTCAACGGAATTACTCAAAGATATGTTTCAGAATTAAATACCGTAAAAGGCTTCTCAACTTACTCACAATTCGCAGATTTATTTAGATCTTCAATGCACGAATTGCCAGAAAATCTCGATTATGTTAGCAATCAATACGATGTTATCGCCGGAGATAAGTTAGAAGGATTTGAACAAAATGATTTAGTCCTTGTTGTTGGCGATGATGTTACTTTAACTGATGTTTTGTTTGCACAACTTGGTTTCTTTGAACATGACGAATTTATTAATGTCGCTAGATGTGCTTTAGCAGAACAAGAGTTAAAGAAACAAGAAGATTACCCAAGCTGGTCTAATGAAAAAGTTAACGAAGAATTAAGCAAAATTCGCGAAGCAAATCCTTATCGTCGTTCTTTCTCAATGGAAGATGTTTTGAATTCTGATTTCTATTATTTCCCACAAAACACTATTTATAGTGAAGAAAAGCAAGCCGTTGCAGAAAATGAAATTTCTTTTGATATTTCAATCTCCGTAATTGAAAGTGGAGACCTTAACCGTTTTGTTTCTTTATCTTTCCAAAGTTTATTTGGTTTCAACTTACTTTATGGAAACACAATTTATAAAAACGATAAAAATGAATATGAAACAAAAACAATCGCTTGTATAAATGCAGATATTCTTTATAAAAAAGATGTTACTAAAAAAGAAGAACTCGATGGAACATGGTACGCTTTTGACCAACAAGTCTTATTGGATTTATTTGCAAGAGGCGCAAACTTTGATGATGAAACATTAATTTCAGAGCTCGCTCCAAAATTAGAATTTGGTTTTGTTTTAAATTCACAAGATCCAACTTTCCAAGTTCTTTTTAGTAAATTAAATTCATCCTTAAATCCAACTGAAATTCACTTTATTTCCCCAATTATCACAGAGAAATCAAATCCAATTACAGGTTATTCATATAGCGCTGTTGCGGATGATGATTGGATTAAAAATCCAAAAGCAGAAGGTGTCGATGGGGAAATTCTTAAAATCAAATCAATTGTTCAACTCCAAAAAGATAAACATTTTGGTTGCTTACAAACTGGTTTATATTACACAAAAGCATTTGCTGATAAGTTCCGTGCTGATTCAGCCGATGGAAGAGTAACAAAAGCTCTATGTGATTTCTTAAAGAACCCTGCAACTTATCAAACCAATTATAGAGAAGCTTACGTTACATATGATTATCTAGATTATTCCGAAGATAAAATAGATGGTGTATTAGTACATGGTGGTTATGCACCATCATTAAATGGTGGATTTGATTCTGCGATGAATGATTTATTCTCAGGAATTACTGGTGTTAATTATTTTGAAAAGAACACAAGTTCACTTCGCTGTGTTTCTGGTTTAAAAACAATTCCTATTTATGATGAAAACGAAGAATTTATTGGTGCAGAATTTGATGATCTTCCATATGGATTAACCATTTATCCAGAATCATTTGAAGCAAAAGAAAATATTACTTCTTATCTTGATAAGTGGAATGAAGATGTTGATTTAACAATTGGTGATAAGGTTTTAGCAAGAACAGATCGTGAAGAAATTTCTTATAGCGATACAATTGAAATTATTGTAGACATCATTACTTCCTTAATCAATGGTATAACCATTGCATTGGTTGCATTTACATCTCTTTCACTTGTTGTTTCTTGCTTCATGATTGCAGTTATTACTTACATTTCTGTTGTTGAAAGAATCAAAGAAATTGGCGTTATTCGTTCACTTGGTGGAAGAAAACGTGACGTTGCAAATTTATTTGTCACCGAGACATTCTTAACCGGATTATTCTCTGGAGTGTTTGGGATCGTTATAACCTTCATTATTGAGTTAATTGTTAACCCAATCTTAGAGGGAATCATTCATTTCTCACTCATGCACTTAACAATAATTGCTGCTGCAATAATGATCCTTGTTTCAGTTGTACTTAGCGTGGTTTCAGGACTTGTTCCTTCACAAAGCGCAGCTCATAAAGATCCAGTTGTTGCACTTCGTTCAAACGAATAAAGAAAAGGACCTTATGGTCCTTTTTAATTTAAATATCCAACTATAATTCCAATGATTGCTGCCATAATAATGACAGAAATTGGATCTGGTTTTTTCTTACGGATTACTCTTAATAAACTGTAGCCTTCAAGAATAATCACAAACATCTTAATCATTTCTATGTTTGCAGTAATTTTGAAGTTTTTGATTGAAACTTTTCCAGGGAAGAGAACCTCATTAATCATTGTGAGGGTCGCGCATATAATTAATGCAATTGCAACAGCCATAGTTCCTTTTAAGGCTGCTGTAACGTAACGATTTTTTGCAAACTTTGATAAAAGTGCAGCGATAATGCACATGATAACAAAGGATGGTATAACAACTCCAATTGTTGCAACAAGCCCTCCGAGGAATCCTCCATTTGTTGCTCCAACATATGTTGCCATATTAAGTGCAATTGGTCCTGGAGTAACTTCACATAGGCCAATCATGTACGCGAATTGAGATTCTGTTAACCAACCATGTTTTTCAATAACTTCTTGAACAAGCGGAATCATTGCATAGCCGCCACCAAAGGTGAATAAACCAATCTTTAAAAACTCAAGGAAGAGCCATAAATAAATCATTTTTTCTCCTCCTTTTTATGTTTGTGTTTTGGAATTATTCCGTAAATTAAAATACCTAAAACTGCACCTATTAAAATAAAATAGATTGCAGAGAAATTCACATTAAACAAAGCTAATAAAATTCTTGCAGAAACTGCCAAAACAATTCCAAGAATTCCAAACACATCAAGTTTTGTTTTCTTTATTAAAGAAATAATGACAGTAATAAGTAATAAAACAACTCCACATTTTACGCCATTTAAAGCATAATTAATAAAATTAAATTGGACGAGTTTATCAAGGAAAGTTGCGATTAAAAACATGCAGATGACTGGTGGAATAATGATTCCTAAAGTTGTCATCAGTGCACCTAAAACTTTTCCTTTTTTATAACCAATGTAGGTTGCAATGTTTATAGCAATTGGACCAGGAGTTACTTCGGCGACCGCAATCATCTCAAT
The DNA here is from genome assembly GCA_045628045.1 of Bacilli bacterium. Classification (GTDB taxonomy): domain Bacteria; phylum Bacillota_I; class Bacilli_A; order RFN20; family CAG-826; genus Fiminaster. The sequence continues at coordinate 140,547 of JAZQOV010000003.1, read as the reverse complement.
TAATTCTTCTGTAGTGATCCATTTTTTCTTATCAATAAGTTCACCTTCAAGCATTGAAACCATTGTGTTTCCGCCGCCAATTGAAAGGAACCCTAACTTAAGAAAAGTAAGAAATATTTGGATGTATTCTTTTAACGAAACCTTGGCTTTCATGCTTGAAATTATAGCATAATTCTATAATTTTGATACAATATATGCCATGACACCTCTATTCAAGTACAGAGATGATCAATACATGTTCAAAGGTATTAATCACGAAAGAGAAATTGCGAGAGCCATTTTAATTGACGATAAAAATAACGTTTGTCTTGAAAAAATTCTAGATGATGATGGTTTTGGTCCAAGGGATTATTATGAAACTCCTGGTGGTGGAATTAAAGCTGGTGAAACACATGTTCAAGCCCTTGAAAGAGAGATAGAGGAAGAAGTCGGTTATAAATGCAAAGTCATTGCTCCAATTGCAGATGTTGATGATTATTACAATTTAATTTTTAGAAAAAATCATAATCATTTTTACTTAGTAAAACGTCTTGAAAAAGTTGAACAACATCTAGAACCTGACGAACAAATTCGTATTGAAAAAATAATCTGGGTTCCAATTGATGAAGCAATTAAACTTTATGAAAATATGCAGAATGTTTTGGTTGGAAAAATAGTCAAGCAAAGAGAACTTCCAATTCTAAAATTAGCGAAGAAAATGATAGGGAAAAATTAATATGAAAAAAACAATTCAAGAAGATGTCGCAACAAGAGTTTATAAAAGACCAAACAAAGTTTTGTGGTGGTTTTTAGCGCATTGTATTGCACCTTTAGTAATGAAACAATACGGAAAACAAATACTTAATGTTAAAGATGAAATTACAAAATATGGTGGAGCAAAATTCATTATTTATAATCACCAATCAAGATTTGACTGGGTTAACATTATAAAAATGACCAAAGGTCAAAGAATTAATTTTGTCATTGGTTATAATGAATTTTTTAGATCACATTTCAAATTAATTTTCAAATTAATCCACGCAATTCCTAAGAAAAATTTCACTACAGATTTAGTCTCAATTAAAGCGATGACAAAAATCATTAAAGATGGTGGAATTGTATGTTTTTCACCTGAAGGAATGTCCTCAATTTGTGGACATAGTCAGCCAATTGTTCCTGCGGGAAAATTCTTAAAACATTTTAATGTTCCAGTTTATGCCATGAAGTCTCAAGGAGCTTACTTAGTAAATCATAAAGTTTGCTTAGATAATCGTCCTGGAATGATGGAAGCAGAACTTGTTTGTTTATTTAGTCCTGAACAAATTCAGACTCTGTCTGCAGAAGAAATTGATGCAAAGATAAATGAATACCTTTGGCAAGATGATTACGAATGGAACAAAGTTAAAAAATATCATTTCAAAAACATGGAAAATGCAACTTCCCATTTTGAGGATCTTGCTTATCATTGTCCAAAATGTGGTAAAGAATTTACAATCGAAACTAAGGGAAATGAAATTCACTGTAATAATTGCGGAAACGGTGCGACCCTAGATGATAAATATGAATTTCATCCATCTAAAGACGCTATTATTCCAGAGTCACTTTCGAAGTGGGTTGATATGGAAAGAAAGATTGAGTTTGAGCGCATTAAATCTGATGAAAAGTACGAATTTATCGTAGAAAATTGTGTTTTAGGGGAACTTCCAAAATACAAATATTTAACACACAAGCGCACTTCAATTCCTTGTGGAAAAGGCACAGTAAAATGTAACCACGAAGGTTTCTTCTTCGATGGTGAAAGAGATGGAAAACCATTCTCATTTAAGCTTACATATGATCAATTCTGGACTCTGGTTATTGTTACAGATTGTACATTTACTGGTCTTTATGTAAATGGAGAATATTTAGAAGTAATTCCTCCAAAACCAGTTATTGGTAAGTTACTACTTATGGTCGAAGAATTCTCAAGATTCCATTATAACGTTTGGCCGAACTTCCCTTGGATGAAACATATCTACGAAGATTCAGAAGAAAAGAATAAATAATTCTTTACAAAAAGCACTTTAGTGGCTATTATATTTGTCGGTCTTGGCGAGTGTGGTGAAGAGGCCAAACACAACCGGCTGTGAACCGGTCATTCGTGAGTTCGAATCTCATCACTCGCCCCATTAAAGTGAAATTCCCTCCAAAATTTTGACCAAAATTGGTTAAAATAGAGGAGGGTTTTTTATATGCAAATAACACTAGAGAAAAGCGTAAATATGTAAAATTGAATTTATCGCCAATTATTGATTTTGATACTTAAAAGACATTAGATAGCAACAGAACCTTATTTTGGCTCTGTTTTTACAACTATAAAAGATTATAGATGGTGATTTTCTTGTAAAATGCTAATATAAACACATGGAAGTTTTAGTAGTTATTTCTACATTGTTTGTTATCGGATCAATAATTGGCTATGTTATTGAACTCTTTTATAGAAGATTTGTCTCTCAAAAACGTTGGGTCAATCCAGGATTTTTAGTTGGACCATACATTCCACTTTATGGTTTTGGTGTAATTTTATTATTTGCAATTTCAAATTTTGGAATTGCTAATCTTGAACTTTCTAAAGCGCTAAAAACAATAATAATTCTCGCTATTATTGGAATAATGATGACACTAATAGAACTTGTTGCTGGTTTAATCTTTATTAAGGGAATGCATTTGAAACTGTGGGATTATTCAGATCGATGGGGAAACTTTAAGGGTGTTATTTGTCCTTTATTTTCATTGATTTGGTTTGTTGCCGGTAGTTTATATTATTTCTTTTTGAATCCATTATTAGTTAATGCTATTGAAACGATTTCAACTTACCCAATCTATGATTATTTTGTAGGTTTAGTAATCGGAATGATGGTTGTTGATTTTGCTTATTCCTTACATTTAGGATTTAAACTTAAAAAAATCTCAAATAACTTGGTTATTAAGTTTGAACAATTCAAATTATCTGAGATGGCTAGTGATAAAGAAAGCGGAAACAAACCTACATTCTTTTTCCACAAAGTGTTAAATGAAGAAAAATTGAAGAAAATAATTGAGGATTATAAAACTCACGATTTACCACTTAAAAAGTGGTGGAAAAAGCACAAAGACAAAAAAAGATACTAATTAGTCTTAGTGTATTGGTATCATATCTAATTTGAAAAAAACGTGTATTGGTATCATTGCAAAAAGACATAAGGATAAAAATTCCCCCAAAATTTTGACTTAAAATTAGTCAAAACAGAAGGGATTTTTTCTTTACAAGAATATTAATGTTCATTCAAAAAATAAAAAAATTTGAGGTTTGTGAAAGATTATGAGATAACACATTCGAGACTAAGTAAAAATTTTATGTTTAAAACATCTATACTTCTTCTGAGTAAATGATTTAATCATGATATAATAAAGAAATAATAAAACGGGATTTTGGAGACTGAAGAAATAGTATGAGTAGAAGAAAAGAATATTTAAAAGATTTCTATGATAAAACTAATGAAGATACAAGATTAATTAGAAGCAGACACGGACAACTAGAATATGCTACCACAATGCATTTTATACACAAGTATATAAATAAAAGTGCTAAGATAATCGAAATTGGTGCCGGCACTGGTAAATATTCAATTGCTTTGGCAAAAGAAGGATATGATGTTTCGGCAATTGAATTAGTTGAAAATAATTTAAAAGTATTACAAAAAAATTCCTGTGGAATAATCAATCTTAAATCGTATCTTGGTGATGCGGTTGATTTATCTAAATTTCAAGATGATTATTTTGATTTAACATTATCATTCGGTCCTTTTTATCACTTATACGATTGCAAAGATATAAACAAAGCAATTGATGAAGCAATTAGAGTAACAAAATCTGGTGGTATTTTAATGTTTGCTTTTATTTCAATTTATGGAATTATGGACTCTAACTATATGTATGGCAAATGGAGCGCAGGATTAAAAGAAAATTATGATGATAAAATGAATGTACTGCATTTCGAGGAACAATTATTTACTGGATATGATGTTTGTGAATTTGAAAATCTATTTAAGAATAAGTTTGTAGAATATATAACAACTGTAGGAACTGATGGCAGTTTAGAATCATTAGAAGAAAGAACTGACTTTCATTTTACTGATGAAGAATTTAAATCATACATAAATTGGCATATTCATTTTTCTGAAAAAAGAGAATTACTTGGTAGAAACAATCATTTAATTTACATATGCAAGAAGAAGTAACAATTTAATTTGGCTTATTTTGATCATTTCTTTATTAGAAAGACATTAGATAACAACAGGTTTGACACACGCCTGTTTTTTATTTTTTTATTCCTTTCAGTATCATTTATGTTGTTATTCAGCATAAATGATACATTATAAGCATGAAAGAAATAAAATTAAAAGAACAAACTTTATCTTTAGATAAAAGCATTAACTCAATGATTTATGAAGTTCGTGGTCAAAAGGTTATGCTTGATTTTGAACTCTCTGAATTTTATGGATACGAAACAAAAAGATTTAACGAACAAGTTAAACGAAATTTAGAAAAATTTGATGAAACTTTTAGATTTCAATTAAACAAAAAGGAATGGGAAACAATCTTAAAATTGAAAAATTCGACTGCAAGTTCACACAGTGAAAAAAACTTGAAGTCGCAAATTGCGACCGCAAGTTGGGGTGGTGATAGGCACATTCCATACGCTTTCACTGAACAGGGCGTTTATATGTTAATGACCGTTTTGAAAGGTGAGCTTGCAACTAAACAAAGCATTTTGCTTATTAAAACTTTTAAAGAAATGAAAGATTATATTGTTAATAATCAGAATCTTATTTCTATTTCAGAGTTATTAAAATTAACTAACACAGTAAGCAAACACACTTTTCAATTAGAGAAACATGAGAAGAAACTGAAAATCGTATTTGATAAGTTTATAGATTCTTCTTCCTTTAAACATTTCTTAATATTAGATGGAAATAAAATTGAAGCAGATGTTGCTTATCAATCTATTTATAGCAAAGCTAAAAAAACAATTTTGATTGTTGATGATTATATTGATCTTAAAACATTCCAATTATTAAAATCGTGTAAGAAAAATGTCAAAATTACGATTATTTCAGACAATAAAGCTAGAAATAATATAAGTAATGATTATATAAAAGATTTTGAAACTGAAACTCAAAATATTGTTGAATTAAAATCAAATAATGGAAAGTTTCATGATAGATACATTGTTTTAGACTATGGATTAATTAACGAAATGATTTTCCATTGTGGATCTTCGAGTAAAGATTCTGGAAATAAAATTACCGCCATTACTCGTATTGAGGATACTTTAGTTTATAAAGAAATCTTTAGCGACTTATTAAATTAAATACAAAATGTCAAAGGTGGAAATTCAGCGTGCGACCGCGGCGCATTCAATAGAATTGGTATTACATGCGATGCAGGGGTTAAACGAATCCACTTAACACCTGGAGCGAATAAGTAGTTTCCTTAATTAGGCTGCCTGCTTGACATTGAAACATCCAAAAGGGTGTTTTATTTTTGGCCAACAAAATAGTATTAAGACAAATCATTATATTTTTTAACAAGATTATATTGTTTAAAGCAAGTAGTATAATGTTGTCAGGAGATTAATAATGGAGTGGTTGAGTTGCATTAAAGCATCTATTGATTACATAGAAGATCATATAAAAGAAAACATAAACATCCAAGATGTAGCGAATAATTCTTATGTTTCAAGTTATTATCTTCAAGTAGGTTTTAATATCATGACTGGTTATTCAATAGGTGAGTATATAAGAAACCGAAAACTATATTTAGCAGCCTTAGATTTAAAAGACAATAAAAAAATCGTTGATGTTGCTTTAGAGTATGGTTATGAAACTCCAGAATCTTTTACCAAGGCCTTTAAAAGATTTCACGAGTTTAATCCATCGCAAATTAAGAAACATAAAATTAAAAGATTTGATCCCTTGACAATAGATATTCAAATTAAAGGAGGAATTTTATCTAATATGAATTATAAAGTTACTGACATGTTTCCAATTAAATTAATTGGATTTGTTAAAGAATTCGATATGGAATCTTCTTATAAGGAAATCCCATTATTTTGGGATGAAATATGTGAGAAGTATTGTTTTCCGCATATTTATAGAGGTTTGCCAGCCGAAAACGATTATGAACAAACAATTGTTGATAATTGCATTGGAGAATTCGGAGTTTGTATTGAATGTAAAGGCACAAAATTCAAATATTTAATAGCTGGAAGATACGCTGGAGGAAAAGTTCCAGAAGGAATGATGCTTTACGAATTTCCAGCTGGAAAATGGGCAATCTTTGATTGCATAGGACCTTGTCCAGAAAAATTACAAGAACTTAACACAAAAATATTCAAAGAATGGTTACCACTTAACAAAGAATTCGAATTAAGAGGCGATGGTAACATTGAATGGTATGATTGTGTTAATGGTGAAAAGACAGATTCTGATTATCACACTCAAATTTGGATTCCGATCAAGTCTGTTTTGAAGTAGATGTATACAAATAACATTTTAGTGGTGTTTAGTATCACAATAGTTAGTTGATATATCACAAGCATGTCAGAACCTATTATTTAAAAATATATAGGTTTTTCATTGCCTGTGTAGTAAAATATGAAAGAAATAAAATGTTGTCATCAAAAAACAATTAATTCTGTCGTTTCGGAATTAAACTATAAGGAGGGGATTCGTTATGCTACTTGAAATAAAAAATTTGAATAAAACATACGGTGATTCAAAATATAATTTATTTTATGCTCTTAAAAATGTTTCCTTTTCTGTTGGCAAAGGGGAATTTGTTGTCATTCTTGGCCCTTCAGGATGTGGCAAGTCAACTTTGTTAAACATCTTAGGTGCAATTGATAAGTTTGATGATGGTGAAGCTACAATTAATGGATATTCTTTATTTGATATAAGTGAAACTAAAGCGACTCAATATAGAAGAAAAAATGTTGGTTTTGTTTTTCAGAATTATAATTTAGTTCCTAATTTAACAGTACGTGAGAACATAGCGTTAAGTGCTTCACTTGTAGAAGACTCTTTAGATATTGATGAAATAATTGATTCACTTGGTTTAACTGACCATAAAGAAAAATTTCCTCGTCAAATTAGTGGCGGCCAACAACAGCGTGTTTCTATTGGTAGAGCCATTGCAAAAAATCCTGATATCATTTTAGCAGACGAACCTACTGGGGCATTAGACTATAAGTCTAGTAAAGAAGTTTTGTCCATATTTGAAAAAATAAATCAAAAATATCAAGCGACAATAATAATGGTAACTCACAATGCCGCACTTAAAGAAATGGCGGATCGAGTTATAACTTTAAAAGATGGAGTTATTGTCTCTAACGAAGTTAATAATAATAAGAAAGCAATAAGTGAAATCGAATGGTAGGCATTTTTTCAAAAACCATATTAAAAAGAGCACCGCGTGAGTATAAAAAGAATTACCTCAAGTTTTTTATTTTGCATTTTTTTCTCATTATTTTGTTTTCTTTTGTCTCCGGTTATTTAATAGGAACTCAAGCGGTTGACCAATCATATTATTCAATGTTAAGTTCACAAAATACTGAAGATGGTGAATTTTCTACTTTCTTTAAATTTGGCGACAAAAATATTAAAACTATTGAAGAAGAATTCGATTTAAATATTGAAGAAAATTCATATTATAACGTTAAATTTGTCAACAAAAATAACGAGAATAATTATGTAAATGTATACACAAATAGAAATGAAATTAATAAAATATCACTTTCAAGTGGGCGTATGCCAAATGCTGTTGATGAAATTTTATTAGAAGAAAGTTACTCAGATTATAATAAATACGAGATTGGTGAAACCATTTCAATAAATAGTTATCAATTTAACATAGTTGGTAGAGGCTATTTCTCTGATTATCCTAGTATTAGAAAATCCAGTGCTGATGTAGCTTTTAAATTTGAAGAATTTTTACTTGGATATGTAAATAATGAATCTTTTTCTAAATTTCCAGTTAACGATTTAACTTTTTCATACGCATATAAATTTAACAAACAATTAAGCGATGAAGAAAAAAATGCTGTTTCTGCCGAAATAAAAAACTCTATTAATAATTTGACAAAAAAAGACATGAATTTTGTCATTAAGTTTTTACCAGCAAATGAAAATAAAAATATAATCACTCCTAAAAATTATGCCTCACAATATACACCTATTATTCTAGCATTTGTGTACGTTATGATTGCTATTATAGCGTTTGTTTTCTCTATTGATACAACTTCAAGAATAATCGAAGAATCGAAAGTAATTGGCACTTTAAGAGCGACAGGAATTACACGAACACAACTCACATCGTTTTATTTATTATTACCTTTATTTGTAATTCTTGTCTCGTCAATTGTTGGTAATTTGTTAGGTTATCATGTTTTTGCACCAATATTTGCTGATATTTTCACAGAACTATTTTCTTTTAAATTAATTTCGATACCTTTCTATTGGGATATTTTTGTTTTAACCACAATCGTTCCATCAGTAATATTGTTTGCGATTTCGTTTTTGATAGTTGTTTTATTTATTCAAAAACCAACATCTCAATTTTTAAGAGGGGAAATTGAACATGCTTCTCAGCAAGGAACAAAAGTGTTGAAAAATAAAAAGAGATTTTTCGCAAGACTAAGAGAAAGAATTTTCATGAAAAATTTCGCAAATTACCTATTTTTATTTATAGGTGTTATTCTTGGTTCAATCCTTTTTACGACTGGAGTCTCATTTAAGACTTGTGTCGATAATCAAGTAAAGAATGTAGTAAATGAAGCTTTTTGTGAAAACATGTATTTACTAAAATTGCCGGTAGAATGTAATGAACCAAATGTTGAAAAATTTGGAATGTATTCATTTGATTATGAACAAGCCGGTTATAAACAAAGCACCATATCAATGTATGGCATAATTGATAATAGCAAATACATAGATATTGATTTTTCAAATTATGAAGAAGATACTGTCTTCATTTCATCCGCTTTCCAAGATAAATATGGTGTTGGTGTTAATAGCAAATTAACATTTTTCGATTCAAATTCAAGAACAAACATTACTTATAAAGTGGCCGGAATATACAAATATTATTCTAGTGCTTGTTTGTTTGCTCCAATTAGGACTACCTCGAATCTAATTTATAAAAATAGAATTGAACCTTATGAAGGGTCTATTGAAAGAATTTTGAAGTTTTATGGAATAGAATATGATTTGAAAGGTATTATTTTAAACGGATACTTTTCTGATCATGTCTTAGATTGTTTTGAAGATGAACATATTGAATCCATAATAACCCCTTCAACGTTAGAAGCAGATGCTAAAATGATGGTTAAAACTTATAATACTATTTCAATCATGGTTATAGTAGCAGGAACGGCTGTTTATGTATTAATGATGTTTTTATTAACGAGACACTTAATGGACAAGAATACTAAAAATATCGCATTGTTTAAGATTCTTGGAATGACAGATAAAGAAATTATGAACAGCTTTAATATTCCGTCTTTTATCGTGCTTGTTCTGTCGTTAATTATAGCAATGCCAGTTTCGAGAAGTTTCACTTACGTGTATATAACAAAGATTGATTATAAAACTATGCTTCAATTCGTGCAGTATGTGTTCCCGATTTGGATTTTTCCACTTTGTATAGGCATTGGATTAGCATCATTTGCAATTGTTTTGTTAATTTCTAGAACAAAAATTAAGAAAGTATCTTTGATTGAATTATATAAAGATGAATAATAAAAAGCGAACATGAGGATTCGTGCGAGTTATTGTTATTTTGATTGAACTAATGTAAGTTAAATCAAACATTAATTCTTACTTTAGATATCAGAATATTATGCTGATATATCACAAGTATACCGGAACCGACCATTTCAAAAAGTGGTGGGTTTTTTGTTATTAAATTAATAAGTTATCCTATGTAAAAATGCAAAAATGTAAAGATTTTATTGTCTTGATTTATTTTTAAAATAAATAAGTGTTATAATTATCTTTATGAAGAAAATTATACTTTCTTTTATCGCTTTACCCGCTCTTTGTTCGTGTGTTGGTGTAGTAAATGGAGTTTATGAATTTGGTAGAGTTGATTTTTGTGCTGATTACTTTTTAAAGGATTACACAAATTTCTTTTACTATAACGAAAAGGATTATGCTCGTGTTTATTTGGCTTCTAACGAAGTAAAAAAAGGTGAAAACATTGGGGCACTTAACGGAAAAACAACAACATCTTACAAATTCTTTGAATTTGCAAATTACGAAGAACCTGAATTTTTAGTTGTTGAATTTGTCAATAGACTCGGTAAAAAAGATGCAACTTATTTATACGCCTCAAAGGACTGTGGCGGTGTTCCAGATTCATTACTTGCGAATGGGAAAACCGACGAATATAGAGTAACAATAAACGAAACTAAATACATTGTTTTTGGTGATACATTTCAACCAATTGAGAAAAATGAAGAAAGCGAAGCTGGAAAAATAGACGGCATTTCATTTTATGAAGTTCCAAATTATCCAAATTGGATTTTCAAGGAAAATGATGATTATAGAACCCTTTACTACAAAGAAGGCATAGAAAAATTAGATATTGATGTTATCTGGCTTGTTGCTGATGATGTTGTTCATGAATAAGGAGAAAAATTATGTTACTAGAAAGATTTTTAACTTATGTTAAGATTGACACTCAATCTGATGAAGGAAGTACATCAACCCCTTCCACAAAAAAGCAATTTGATTTGCTTAATCTTTTATTAAAAGAACTTGGAAAAATAGGAGTTTCTGCAGAACTTACAAACACCGGAAGACTTTATGCTTTTGTTCCTGGCAACGAAAAATTTGATGCAATTGGTTTGTGTGCTCACGTGGATACAGCAACTGATTTTTCAGGAGCCAATGTAAATCCAAAAGTGATTAAAAACTACGATGGAAGCGATATTAAGTTAGGAAAAACTGATCGTGTTTTATCTCCAAATGAATACCCAAGACTTTATAAAGAAGTCGGCAATACTTTAGTTGTAACAGACGGCACAACACTTTTAGGCGCAGATGATAAAGCCGGTGTTGCAATCATAATGGAAATTATTGAAGAAGTTTTAAAACTCGACATATCAAAGAGACGACCAATGTACATTTTATTCACACCAGATGAAGAAATTGGAAGAGGCGCAGAAATATTTGATAGAAATAAATTCAAAGCTAAATTTGCTTATACTTTTGATGGCTCTGAACCAGAAACAATTAACATTGAAACATTCAATGCTAAAGCTGCTCAAATTAACGTTGTTGGAAAAGCAATTCACCCTGGAGATGCCAAAGGCATAATGGTAAATGCAGCCTTAGTTTTAGCGGAATTTATTGGAATGCTTCCAAAGAAAATGATTCCTTCATTAACTGAAAACCATCAAGGCTTTAATCATCTTACAGAAATTGAAGGATGTGTTGAAAAAGCTTCAATGCATTACATTCTAAGAAATCACAATATGGATAAGCTTAATAAACAAGAAGCAACATTTAGGAAAATTGCTTCTAAGTTAGAGAAAAAATATCCTGGTGCAAAAATCGAATTGAAATTATCCGATTCTTATAAGAATATGTTATCTGTAATCATGGATAAACCAGCTTGTAAAAAACACATCGAACACGTTTATGATAAGCTAAGAATTCCATTTGATTATGCTCCAATTAGAGGTGGAACGGACGGAACAACATTTTCTTACATGGGTTGTCCAACTCCAAATCTTGGAACTGGTTCTTATAATCACCATGGACCATACGAATTTGCAGTTCTAGAAGAAATGGAAGAACTAGTGAAAATCGGAACCGAAATATTTAAGATCTAAAACATTGCCTTGGTAATTCGCCAAGGCTTTTTTGTATTTTCATCCCTTTGGAAAGAAACTACGTTTATTTGCGAAAGAAATTGCAAATACGCGTAAAATAATTAATACTATTATTGATATAAATATCAAGGAGTTAAATTTATGTCAGAACAAAAATATCGTTGCAGAATGTGTGGTCAAATTGTTAAACCACTTCCAGATGGCAGTTGCCCAATTTGTGGTGCTCCAAAAGAAATGTTAGTTCCTTACGAAGATAAGGATGAAGAAGAGCGTTAATTAATGATTACACTTTTTAAAAATGCTCGCATTTTAACCATGGAAAATACTGAAATTTTCTCTGGTGAACTTGCAGTTAAAGATAACAAAATCTCCTTTATTGGAAACAAATATAATGGGGAAAAACCTGACAAAATTATAGATTGTGAAGGCAATTTGCTAATGCCAGGTTTTAAAGATGCACACGCTCATACTGCCATGATTTTTGCCCGTTCTGCAGCAGACGATTTACCTCTTTGGGATTGGCTCACAACAACTATTTTTCCGATGGAAGCAAAATTCCAAGATAATGATATTTATCACCTCACAAAAGTTGGTATTTTAGAATACTTAACTTCTGGTATTACGGCAGCTTTTGACATGTACTTCCATGTTCCAGAAATTGTTAAAGCTAGCGAAGAAATGGGCTTTAGATCAGTAATACTTGCAACAAGTGATCAAGAACCAATTTCTCTTTTAAGAGAAAGATACTTAACAATTAATAAAAAAGATGCTCTTTGCTCTTACTTTTTAGGTATTCATGCTGAATACACAACTAAGGAAGAAAGAATTAAAGATGTTGTTGCTTTAGCACATGAACTTAAAGCTCCAATTTATTTACATGTTGGTGAAACAGAAAATGAAGTAAATGGTTGTGTTGAAAGACACGGAATGACCCCAGTTAAATATCTAGATTCATTAGGATTTTTTGATTATGGTGGCGGTGGATTCCATTGTAACTATTTCACTGATGAAGAAGTCGAAATCTTTAAGAAACATAATTGCTACGTTGTAACTTGTCCATGTTCTAACCTAAAACTTGCATCAGGAATTGCTCCTTTAGCAAGATATCAAAAAGCAGGTTTACCTATTGCTATTGGAACTGATGGAGCAGCATCAAATAATGCTTTAGATATGTTTAGAGAAATGTATCTTGTTTCAACACTTCAAAAAGTCACAAATAAAGATGCTTCGATTATGAATGGACTTGATGTTTTAAAGATGGCCACAGTTAATGGTGCACATGCTTTAGGACTTAGTAATTCTGACATTCTTAAAGAAGGCAAATATGCAGATATAATTATGATTGACTTGAAGAATCCTGCTATGCAGCCTTTAAATAATATTGCCAAAAACATTGTTTATTCAGGATCGAAAGATTGCGTTAAAATGACAATGATTAACGGCAAGATTTTATATTACAATCACGAATTTTTCTTAAATGAAAAAGTTGATGATATTTTTGCAAAAGCTCAAGAAGTTACAGATAGATTAAGATCATGAATAAAGATAAAGTTTTATATTACATTGGATTAGTTTCTGTGGTGCTCGGAATTGCATCAGCGTTTGCTGCTACAATTTTAGAAATTTTCAAAATTGTTAATTTGAGCAATATTTTCTTTTATGTAGCATCATTCCTTGGTGTTGTTTCTGTGATTGTTTTAATCTTAAGATTAGTGAACCAATCAAGGGAAAATAGATTTAATTCTGATAAAGGACCAAAGGTCACAGTTAAAATTGTAGATGTAAAAGATCTTCCAAAATCAAAAGAACAAAAGCTTTATGAACAATATGAAGATTTATACAAAAAGAATTTAATTACAAAAGAAGATTTGGATAAAAAGAAAGAAGAACTTCTTGGCAAAAAATAAAATCCGCAATTGAACTGAACCCCATTTAGTTCACAAGAAAGAAAAGACCTTCTATCGTATAATTCTGATAGGAGGTTTTTATTATGGCTAGTAAAGGGCAAAAATTTCAAAAAGTCGCGCCTCAGTTGAAACTAATAATACTCAAAGAGTATGATGATGGTTTTGGCTCTGTTAGAACATTGGGGCGAAAATACGGAATAAGTTATAACACAATTAAAACATGGCTTTCTAAGCGCAAGCGCGGCATTGATGTAACAGTAGATCACTGGAAAGGTAACTCTGGAAGACACAAATTACAGAATCTAACTTTAGAAGATTACAAAGAGAGGTATGAAATCTTAAAAAAATACCAGGCCTTCTTAGAAGCTCGACACGGGAAAAAGTAACATTTATTTCAATACATATAAATGATTACAAGCTTTCGAACCTATGTGCAGCTTTAGAGATTTCAAAAAGAACTTACTATAAGTTTCGAAATAAGGAAGACCCTGATTATTTTGATTACATACTTATAAAAGAAATCTTTGATGAATCAAAAGGCACATATGGATATAGGAGAATCCAAGAAGGCCTAAAGCAGAAATACGGGATTGTTTACAATCATAAGAAAATTCAAAGAATAATGAAAAAATACAATCTAAAACCAGAATATATTAAACGAATTAGACCAAATTTAGGTTATAAAAGAATTGAGGAAAATGTTCGACCAAATTTAGTGAAAAGACAATTCAAAACCAAAGGTTTTAATCAAATATGGTGTACAGATATTACTTATTTATCATGGGGAAATAAACGAGCATATTTGTCAACGATTTTGGATTTATATGATCGTCACGTTGTTGCATATCAAATATCAAAATTTAACGATTTGAGATTAGTTATCGACACGTTAAATAAAGCCCTAAAAAAAGAAAAGAATGTATCCAATCTTATCATTCACAGTGACCAAGGATTTCAATACACATCTTTTCAGTACAAAGCTATTTGCGATTCCAACGGCATTCTCATTTCTATGAGCAGAAAGGGAACGCCAATTGATGACTCCCCAATGGAGAGTTGGCACGGAATCCTTAAAAAAGAAACTTTGTATAACAATAATATCACATCTTTGGATCATTATATTCAACTTGTCGAAGAATGGATTGAATTTTATAACACAAAACGATTAAAAAACAGGAACCTTAGCGATTCCTGTTCATAAAGTCTTTTTTATTTAAGTGTCCAAATTGGGGGTCACTTCAAATCGCGGATTTTTATTTTAGAATAGGTAATTTACCAAAGGTAATTTTGTATCAAGGAATGATTTCAGAATTCCTTCGTAGCATTTGTTTTGGAATTCATAACTCCAAGATTTAAAGCCATAAGCATTAGTTTGTAATTCACTTTCTGGAATTTCTTTTCCTTGAAGCACAACATCTGTGTAATCAAGAACCTCATTTCTTTCGGTGGTGTAATATGAATTTTTAATTGTGGTTTTTCCATCAACAGTTTCAAGTTCGTCATTATAAATGACACAACCGGATTTATATTCTTTGTTTTCAATAAAACTGAAGAACGGAAATACTCCAGCACCAAATCCATAAACTGGATTATTTTCTATAGCCATCCCCATTTCATTTTTAAATGCAACATAATTTTCAAAATATGGGTCAGTTGATTTGCGATAATAATCTTGGCAATCCAAGACATAAATGTTGTTCATATTCGGATTATTTTTAATGTATGAGTAAAGGATAGTTGGATTTAAAGTATTACAATCTCCACATCCATTTCTTTCAAAATAAATAATGGCATTTTTTCCGGATTCTTTAATGATATTGACGTCATCTTTTTCTATGAAAAAGACTTTTGGGAGAACAACTGTTTCATTCATGTATTTTTCGAAGTTTTTGTATTCATACATGATGTCGCTATTCTTATTTGTATTGAGTGATTGTTTCAAATTTCCTTGTTCAAAAATTGCAAAAGTAGTGGTGCTACTAGTAACTTCAGAAAGACCATAACGATTATTCATTGGAAGGTGAAGGAAATCATTAGCGGAAACTTTATAACACAAAAGCTTGTTGTCTTTAACGTATTTAGCTAAATTAGGTTCAAATTTGTCCCAACAACCGCATGTTTCAGTATTAATAACAACAATAAAACTTTCTTTATTAATGATGGCATTACTAAGTTCATCAACTGTAATCGATTTATAACCATCAGTATGAACATCGCCAAAAGAAAGAAGAATGCGTTTGTCTTCTTTGTTTTTGCAGCCTACTAAATTTGTAGATCCAAGGATTACAATTGGGAGTAAAAATCTCGCTAAATTTTTCATTGGAAATTATTATACATTTTTTCTTTAATTTTCACAAGTGACAAAAATTCACAATATAGAGGGGGGAATCTTTGATTACCCCCTAGATATTAGCGTACAATTTTTTGATAAAATTTTGTTGCTTTTTTTGATGGGTTTATTTATTATTTTTGCGACTTAGATTTTTGATTAAGTTTGTTTCCCGTATTTATTGTCTTGGTTATGGAGGGTAGCTTATGGCATCCGAAGAAGTAATTATCTCATTAAGTAATGTCGTAAAAAGTTATGGCGACTTTAACGCGGTCGACCATTTTTCTTTAGACATTAAAAAAGGTCAATTTGTCACAATACTTGGACCTTCAGGATGTGGTAAAACCACAACACTTAGAATGATTGGTGGATTTGAACTCCCAACTGGAGGAACAATTCTTTTAAATGGTGAAGACATCACAAAACTTCCACCTTATAAAAGACCAATTAATACAGTTTTCCAACGCTATGCGTTGTTTCCACATTTAGACGTTTATGATAACGTTGCATTCGGACTTAAATTTAAAAAAGTTCCATACGAAGCCACAAATAGAAAAGGTGAAAAAGTCACAAAATATAGACACTATAAAGCTGCTGAAATTGACGAAATGGTCACCAGAGCTTTAAAGATTGTTGATCTTGATGAACTTGAAGATAGAGACATCACAACTCTTTCGGGTGGTCAACAACAACGTGTTGCTATAGCAAGATGTATTATTAATAAACCAGAAATTCTTTTGCTTGACGAACCTTTAGGTGCTCTTGACTTAAAGATGAGAAAAGACATGCAAATTGAATTAAAAGAAATGCACAAGAAACTTGGCATTACATTTATTTATGTTACGCATGATCAAGAAGAAGCTTTGACTATGTCAGACATTATTGTTGTTATGAATCATGGTGTTGTTCAACAAGTTGGAACTCCAGAAGAAATTTATAACGAACCAAAGAACGTTTTCGTTGCTGACTTTATTGGTGAATCAAACTTATTAAATGGTGTAATGACTGGTGAAAAGATGGTTAAGTTCCTTGGAAAAGAATGGAAATGTTTAGATGATTACGCCAAAGATGAACGTGTTGATGTTGTCGTTCGTCCAGAAGACGTAATTATTTCGGAGAAATCTAAAGATTCCAAAATTTTTGGCGAAGTTACATCAAAGGTTTTCAAGGGAATTTATTACGAATATTTCATTCAAATTGGTAAAAATGAAATGGTTGCAAAATCAACTGTGAATTATGAAGATAAAGAACTTGCAATCGACATTGTTCCAGATGGAATTCATGTTATGAAAAAGTTTGAAATTAGAAACGTTTTTCCTAACTGTGAAGTTCAAAAAGATAATACTGTTGAAGTTGCAAATGGTTATTTAGACGTTGATTTAACTAAGCTTCTTCCGGGATCAAAAATTGATGAAGAAGGTTATCTTGTAAAAGGCAACAAAAAATACGATTTAGAAGGCGCTAAACTCACTGTCGAAATTGATAAAGAGAAAATCGATATTTATGATAATGATGAAGGTCAAATTAAGGGTACAGTAGTGAGCATCCTTTATAAAGGAGACCACTACGCAGTAATCGTAAGAACCGAAGAAGATGACGAATTTGTCATGGATACTCAATATGAACTTCATGAAAACGACATCGTTACTTTAAAAGTTGAAAAAGAAGATGTTTCTATTAGATTAAAAGGAGATATTTCTGAATATGAAATTTAGGTTTCAGAGAAAGTATTTCTCTATTCCTTATGTCATTTTCATGGCACTTTTCATCATAATTCCAATGGTTCTTATTGCTTACTATGCATTTAGTGATGCTTCAGGATCATTGTCTTTTGATGCTGCAAGAAAATTCTTTAGTGATACATCAAAATTCCATGTTCTTATGGTATCGCTATTTATAGCAGTTCAAACCACAATAATTTGTTTATTAATTGGTTATCCAATTGCTTATTTTCTTGCTAGCAAGAAATATAATAAAAATATTGTACTTGTAATGCTATTTATAATGCCAATGTGGATTAACTTCGTTTTAAGAACTGCAGCCACAAGAGACATTCTTTTCGCAATTGGAATTACAGGTGGAGATCATCCATACGCTGCAACACTTATTGGAATGGTTTATAACTATCTTCCATTTGTTATTCTTCCTCTTTATTCCACAATGTTAAAAATAGATAGAAGCCAAATGGAAGCAGCAGCAGACTTAGGGGCTTCTCCATTTAATGTTTTTGTGAGAAACGTAATTCCTCAATCATTACCAGGAATTATTTCTGCTATCACAATGACATTAATGCCAGTTATGTCATCTTATGTTATCTCTGATGCACTTAGTGAAGGAAACATTACTTTAATTGGTAATTCTATTTACCTTAGCTTTGCTAACTCACAATGGAATAATGGTTCATTTACTGCATTACTTTTATTAATTCTTGTCTTACTTACCATGTGGGGAACCAATGGTCGTAAGTCAGAGGAAGTGCGAGGTGGATTATGGTAAAGAAAATACTCGCAAAAAGTTACATCTATCTAATTTTACTTTTGATGTATCTTCCTATTTTAGTTTTAATTGCTTTCTCATTTTCTGGAGTCACCTCAATTGGCGATGGTGTAGCAGAAGGAGAAAGTTGGTTTTCGCTAATTTATTGGCAAAATCTTTTTAGTGATACAAAAATAGCAAATGAGATTTGGGTTGCCTTAGGCAACACAGTCATTGTTGCAGTTGTTTCAGCATTAGTCGCAACAATTTTAGGAACTCTTGGAGCAATTGGCGCTTTCTACTCAAAGAAGAAAGCTCAAAAAGCTATTGAATTATCAACTCAAATTCCAGTTTCAAACCCTGAAATTGTTATTGCACTTTCACTCGTTGTTATGTTTGTTTTTGTTGGAGTTGAATTTAATTTCTGGACCTTACTTATTGGCCATGTAATTTTAGGTCTTCCATTTGTTTATCTTTCAGTTAAACCAAAACTTCAACAAATGGATCCATTCCTTTACGAGGCTGCTTTAGACTTAGGTGCAACTCCAAGACAAGGTTTATATAAGGTTATAATTCCTGAAATTATGCCAGGAATTTTATCTGGATTCCTTTTATCAGTGACTTTGTCACTTGATGACTTTATTGTCACTGCATTTACTCGTGGTGCAGGACTTCTTTCTGGAGAAAAAACAATTGAAACTTTATCAACTTTAATTCAGTCAAAATTAAAGAAAGGACCAATTCCTCCAGAAATGCGTCCATTAACATTAATCATTTTTGTTGTCGTTTTACTTGTTGCCATTGGAGTTATGTTCTATAAGAACAAACAAGATAAAAAAGCCAAGGTAAGAAAGGGGAGAGAAAATGTTTAAATTTAAAAAATTAATTTCGCTTTGTCCTCTTGCTTTACTTACATCAACTCTTTTAGCAGGTTGTTCAAATGATAAAAATGAAACTAGAGTCCTCAGAATTTTAAATTCTGAAGACTATATTTATGAATATGAAGAAGGCGATGAGGAATACGCTGTTGGTGAACATGATTATCAAGAAGATATGATTGACCAATTTGCTGATTACTATTTCGAAAAATATGGTGAAAAAATCGAAGTAATTTATGATACTTTCGATACAAACGAAACCATGTTTAATGAACTCAAAACTGGTAAAACAACTTACGACATTTGCATTCCTTCTGACTACATGGTTCAAAAGCTTTATGCAAATGATATGCTTCACAAATTTGTGAAGAAAGATGACATTTGGGTAAACATTTCTCCATTTATCGATGATGTTTATGGAAAGATCGAATCAACAAATTTAGTTGATAATGTAACCGCAAAAATTGCTGATTATTCTGTTCCATACATGTGGGGAACAATGGGCATTATGTATAACCCAGCATATTACGAAGAAAATCGTGGTGTTTCAGTTGATGAAATTCATGAATTAATGAAAGACTGGGATTCGCTTTATGGCGAGGTTCTTGAAGGAACATTCTCAATTAAAGATTCGGTTCGTGATGCTTTTGCTGTTTCATTAATTCATACTTATGGCGAGGAAATTGCAAATGTTTCTTCTTATGAAGAATTAACCGATATTTTTAATCGTCATAGCGATCAAACTTTTGAAGAAGTTAAGAAAGACATGAACGAACTTAAGGCCAATGCGTTTGGTTTTGAAACAGACTCCGGAAAAACTGATATGACCACTCAAAAAATAGGTGCAAATATGTGCTGGAGTGGTGATGCAACTTGGGCAATTACTGAAGCAAGAGATAATGATCTTGAACTCTATTATTCCATTCCGACAACTTATCAAGGAGAAGATGGAAAAGGTGCTTCTAACCTATGGTTTGACTGCTTCTGCATGCCAAAAAATGCAAAAGATGAAGCCAATCAAACCGATAAAGAAAAGGCACAATATGCATTGGCAGAAGAATTTATTGAGTTCATGTGTACTCCAGAAATTGCTGCACAAAACTGTTATTGTGTTGGTTACACACCTGCAGTTGCTGGCGACGCAATGCTTGATTATATGTATGATTGCTACGATGTTCGTGGCGTTGTTGGTGCAACCGAAATTGAAGATGAAGAAACTGGTGAAATTACATTAGTGGAAGATCTTGTAGAAGATGAAGATTATATTAAATACGATTTATCGTATTTCTTTAAAGATTCTTTAGAAGAATACACTGAAGAAGATTGTGTTTTATACGCAGATCCAGATTATGTTGGAAGAGAATTAAGTGCTCAATATCCTCTTGAGGAAACTCTTGATAGATGCGCAATTATGAACAATTTCCCAGAAGAGGACACTGCCAAACTTCTTGATATGTGGGAATCTGTTCGTACAAACGCACTTCCAACATGGGCAATTATTGTCTTTTGCGTAGAAGGCGTTGCATTACTTGTTTTAATCGCATATTTCGTTTCGAAGAAAATAATCAGAAAGAAACTCGAAGAAGCAAGAAAATAATTCTAACTTGTTAGATATTTATGTGAGTGATATAATTTATCGCGCTGGTTCCTTAGCCAAGTGGTAAGGCAATTGACTGCAACTCAATGAGCGTCGGTTCAACTCTGACAGGAACCTCCATTTAGATTAATAAGCGCTTGATTATTAAATCAATAGTGATAAGATAATTGAGCGCTTAAATTAAAAAACGCGCCTGTAGCTCAACTGGATAGAGTATCAGACTACGAATCTGAGGGTTGGATGTTCGAGTCATCTCAGGCGCGCCAGTTCTAGCTAACAGAAATATTTATCGGGGCGTAGCGTAGCTTGGTATCGCGTTTGTTTTGGGAACAAAAGGTCGCAGGTTCAAATCCTGTCGCCCCGACCATTTAGAAAATAAACTCCTATTGGAGTTTTTTTATTTGAAAATATATAATTAAATTAGTTAGGTGGGTAGCACTATGAAAACAATTAAATTAGTTATCAGTTTATTTCTTGCAATAGCTTTCATTGTTCTTGGGTTTGTCCAAGGAGTTAATTTAACAGAACTTCAAAAAGAAACACTCAATATTCTTTTAATTATTTGTGTTTCAAGCATGGCTTATTGTTTTATTGTTGGTGAAATAAGTCGAAATAACTCACAAATGGATAAACTTTGGAGCATTCTTCCAATCGTATATACTTGGGTTATCGCAGCAATGGGTGAGATGAAAATTAGACTAGTAATAATCGCAATTATTGTGACACTTTGGGGTGTAAGATTAACCTATAACTTCGCTAAAAAAGGTGCTTATTCTATTAAATTTTGGACCGGAGAAGAAGATTATCGCTGGATTTATTTAAGAAAACAAAAACCTTTAGATAACAAAGTTATTTGGGGATTTTTTGACTTATTTTTCATAAGCGGTGTTCAAAATATTGTTGTCTTAGGCACAACTCTTCCAGCACTTGCGATTATGGAAAGCACAAAACAATTTGGAGTTGTTGATGTTATTGCAACAATCTGTATGTTTGGTTTCCTTCTTTTAGAAGTTATTGCAGACAAAGAGCAAAATAAGTTCCAAGTTAAGAAATATGAGTATTTGAATAAAGGCAAAAAACTTAATGAACTTCCTGAACCTTATAATCGTGGATTTAATACAAGTGGACTTTGGAGTCGTTCAAGACATCCTAATTATTTAGGAGAACAAGGAATTTGGGTTTCATTATATACATTTGTAATTGGAAGCGGTGTAGCTACCGGGGGAATTTTTAACTGGTCAATTGTTGGTTCGATGCTTCTTTTAATGATTTTTATGGGAAGTTCAAGAATGGCGGAAGGTATTTCTGTTAAAAAGTATGTTGAATATGAGACTTATCAAAAACAAGTTTTTAGATATTTACCAATAAGAAAATACCAAGGAGTTAAAAAGTAGATTTTTCTTGTTTATTGAAAATATTGTATGTATAATACATAACTTGTAAGCGGAAATCGCTTATAACTCGTGGGTCTGTAGCTCATCTGGGAGAGCGCCTGATTTGCATTCAGGAGGTAGAGAGTTCGATCCTCTTCAGATCCACCATTTTTATTTGGCTGAGTAGCTCAGCTGGTTAGAGCAGGGAGCTCATACCTCCAAGATCGTTGGTTCAAATCCGACCTCAGCTACCAATGAAATAATAAGACCAATTTGGTCTTTTTTATTTAAAAACTTTACAATTGGTAAATAAACATTCACAATAATCGTATATTTATTCGCTAGATAAATCTAAAGTTGAAATAAAATTTATTATATATGTTATTAGGGAAATCACTAAAAAAGTATTATAAACACTATATTTTACTATTATTAGTAAGTGTTCTTTTCCTTATTGGCGTTGATTGGCTTTCTTTATATATTCCTGAATTACTTGGAGACATTGTTAGTCTTTTTGATGAAAACTATGTTGCAAGTGAGATTTTCAACGATGTTTCTAAGATTTGTATTCAGATAGTTGTAATTTCCGCCATGATGTTTGTTGGGCGTATTTTATTTAGAACAGCCTTATTTAGAGTTTCCACTGGTGTAGCGTTTGGCCTTAGACAAGAAATGTTTGAGAAAGCTGAGCGTTTAGATGTTGAATATTATCATAACGTTAAGACCGGAACTTTAATGTCTTGGATTACGCAAGATACAGAAGAAATACAAGAATACTTTGGATGGGGCACAGTCATGCTTGTTGATGGCATTTTCTTAACAATACTTTGTATTATTAAGATGCTTCTTCTTGATTGGGTTATTTCACTCATAATTTTTATACCAGTTATTTTAATTGTTTTCTGGGGTTTATATGTTGAAAAAATCATGTCTGAAAAGTACTTAAGTAGACAAAAAGCGCTTGATGAACTATATGATTTTACAGACGAAGGATTTTCTGGAATTAGAGTTATTAAAGCTTTCTTAAAGGAAAACCATCAACTTATTAGATTCTCCAAAATTGCAAGAAAGAACGAAAAAGCTGATATCACCTTGGGTATGTATGGTGTTGGTTTTGATATTTGTATTGAAATTATCATAGCCGCAGTTATCTCTATGATCCTTGGTTTTGGTGGATTTTTTGTTTTTAAAACAGTTAAAGATGGCGGATTTTCTTTATTTGGGCATGTTGTTAAATTAGATGCTGCAACTTTGGTTGTTTTCTTTTCATATTTCGCAAATCTTGTTTGGCCACTTATCGCACTTGGACAAGTTATCACAATGCATTCAAGAGCAAAAACATCTTTAAATAGAATTGAAAATTTCTTGTTTGCTCCAGAAACAATTTCTGATTGCAAGAATGCAAAAGAACTCGAAAATGTTAAAGGGAATGTTGAATTTAAGCATCTTTATTTCACTTATCCTGGTAAGAGTAAAAATTATTTGTCAGATATTTCTTTTAAAATAAACGCTGGAGAAACAGTTGGTATTGTTGGAAGAATTGGCTCAGGTAAAACCACAATTCTTAATCTTTTGTCGCGTCTATATAACGTTTCAGAAGGCACAATCTTTATCGATGATAAAGATATTATGAAATGTACTACAAAATCTGTGCGTCAGGCGATTGCAGTAGTTCCTCAAGAAAACTATTTATTCTCAGACACGATTGAAAACAATATTAGGTTTGGTAATAAAGATACAGCTTTCCCTCTTATCGAAGCTGGTGCAGAATTTTCTGAAATTAAAAAAGATATTGATGGATTTGAGAACAAATTCCAAACATTAACTGGAGAAAGAGGTATTTCTCTTTCTGGTGGTCAAAAACAAAGAATTGCAATCGCAAGAGCCTATGTTAAACGTGCTCCAATTATGATTTTAGATGACTCAGTTAGTGCTGTTGATATTAAAACAGAAGAAGAAATTTTGGAAAATATTGCGTTATTACGCAAAGGAAAAACCACAATCGTCATTGCATCTAGAATATCTACAGTTAATAAAATGGATAAAATTCTAGTATTAGATGAAGGAAAAGTTGAGGCATTTGATACACCTGCAAATTTATTAAAAATTTCTCCAACATATAAGAAAATGGTGTACCTTCAAAAACTTGAAGATGAATTAAAGGAGGGCAAATAATGGACGACAAAGAAAAGCTTGTTGGCGATCGTAAGTACCCTTTTAAGGAACTTTTAAAGAAATGCTACAAGTATTTCAAAGCGGTTCGTTGGCTAATCATATTAGCCCTTTTAGTCGTCTTTATTAATGTTGGTTTAGATATTATACTTCCATTATTTATCGAGCAAGTTGTTGATAATTTACAAGATCCAGTTAATATTCAATTGAAGATTATTATATCTATCGCTATTTCATATTTTGGAATTTCTCTTATTAACCAAGCATTTAGATTTTTAGAGACTTGGTTATTGCAAAAAGCCGGCAATAAGGTAGTATACAACCTTCGTGTTGAAACATTTGAACATATTCAAGGTATGTCCCTTGATCAATTTGGCATGATGCCAACAGGCTCATTAGTTACTAGAGTTTGTTCTTACACATCTCAATTAAGTGATCTTTTCACAAGTCAAATCGTTAACTTAATTCGTAATTTAGTGACAGTTGTTGGAATATACGCGATTATGCTTTCGATTTCGGTCAAACTTTCATTAATTGTTTTAGGGTTTGCAATAATCGTTCTTATTGTTTCAATTTTCTTTAGAAGAAGAACATCAAAATTATTTAGATTAGAAAAAGGTTATATTTCTGATTTAAACACTGCATTAAGTGAAGATATTCAAGGTATGAAAATCATTCAAATTTTCAATCAAGAAAATAAAATGAAAGATGAATTTTATTTGAAAAATAAAAGGATGAGAGATACTCGTTACTCAATGATGATTTCATTCTCTATTTATAAACCATTTATTAATTTCTTACTTTATCTTTGCATTGCTGTTGTCTTTTTATTCTCTGCAAATGTTGGTTTAAGCGCTGGTGCAGTTGTTGCATTCTATCTTTATATTTCGAAATTCTTTAATCCAATTGAAGAAATTTCTCATCAATATGTTCACATTGAAAGAGCCTTAACATCATGTGAAAGATTATTCTCTTTACTTGATGTTCCTCCAAAAGTAGTGGATAAGGTTGATGCTAAAGACGTTCCTCACTTTAAAGGAAAAATCGAATTCAAAAATGTCTGGTTTTCTTATGACAATCGTAACTGGGTTTTGAAGGATGTTAGCTTTGTTGTTAAGAAGGGAGAAACGTGTGCATTTGTAGGTGCAACAGGCGCTGGAAAGACAACAATTTTCTCGCTTTTAACTAAGGCTTATGTTCCACAAAAAGGACAAATCTTAATCGATGATGTTGATATAAATGATATTAAAATATCATCTTTAAGAAAAGGCATTGGACAAATGCTTCAAGACGTTTTCCTTTTCTCTGGAGATATTAAAGCTAATATTACACTTTTCGAGGACAAATTTACTCATGAAGAAATTAATCAAGCTTGTGAATATGTTAATGCAAATCATTTTATTAAAAAACTTGATAATGGTTTAGAAGAAGATGTGGTGGAACGTGGTGACAACTTTTCACAAGGTCAAAAGCAACTCCTTTCGTTCGCAAGAACTATACTTCATAAACCAGAGATTTTACTTCTTGACGAGGCAACAGCAAACATTGATACAGAAACTGAAGTTTTAATTCAAGATTCACTTAACAAAATGTCCACGCTTGGCACAATGCTTGTTGTTGCGCATAGACTTTCAACAATTCAACATGCAGATAAAATTATCTGTTTGCAACATGGACGAATTGTCGAAAGCGGAACTCATGAAGAATTGTTAAAAAACAAAAATTATTACTACAAACTCTACGAGTTACAGTTTAAATAATATTTAAAGAAGGTACAAAAATGGGAATTTTTTCAAAATTAGCAGGCTCATTTGTAAAAGAAAGAGTCTCAAACACGAAGACAGCTATTGAACTTATTGTTGAGGATTTTAAACGTTATCTAGTGGTAATTAAGTGGATATTTTTAGTTTTCTCATTAGGAACCGTTATTTATAATTTGGTCACAAATACAGGTAACTTAATAATCAATATTATTTTGATATGTGTTCTAATTATTTACGCAGTCTTAGATGCAATTTTCAAAAAACTTAAAAAACCTGACCCAAATAAGAAACTTAGATTCATCTATGCATGGATTAGAATTTTATTAAATGCTGCTGCTTTAGTGAGCTCTTTTTACACTCTTTATTCAGCAACTGCTGGTGATGCAATAAAACCGTTTTCTATTGTTTTAACGACTTTGTCGTTATTAATGTTCATTTTAAAAGTTGTTCTTGAGATTTGCGTTGATATTTTTTCTTCAAAATGGAAGTTGTTAAAAAATGCAATGATTATGGACGCTAAAGAACATCCAAATACATCTGGTAAAATTTTCTCACCTTTTATTGGGGACGCAGATGAAGTGGAAGTTAAAGACGCTGTCGTTAATAAAATAAGAGAGCATCAGAATAGATAAAATTTTATTTTAAGTTGGTTACTTTGTGCTTTACGTGTATAATAAAAATATGAAATACGTAAGAATGTGATTAATCCAAAGGACTAATCGCATTTTTTTATTATTTATCGAGGTATTCGTTATGAAAAGAAATAAAATCAAATTATTTGCATTAGCATTACTTGGTGGATTGCTCGCAGTTCCAAGTGTTTTCGTTAATAAAACAGTTTGCGAAGTTAAAGCTGAAGATTCTAATTCTGTTACCTTTAATTCTTTTGCAGATAAAGGTTCATCGAATGGTGGAAGTGGATCGTCATTTTCTTACACTAGCAATGATGTAACAGTTTCAACTACTGGTGGCTATGCCACAAATGGTGTTTTACGTGTTTATAGTGGCAAAAAACTCACTATTAGTTCAAAGAACTACAAGATTGGCAGCATTGCCTTTGACATGAATTCTTCCTATTCTGAATCCTCTTTAGTAAATGGTGTAAGTGGAGTTAATGATTTTACTTGGTCACACACGATGTCAAAACAAGTGAGATTTAATTCGATTACTGTGACATTTGCTGTTTCTGATGGAACCGTATCTTCTTTAGCAGTCGAATCAGCTCCAAAGGCTGTGCAAACCGGAACTGCAATTTCTTATAGTGGTGTCAAAGTTATCGCAACATTAAGCAATGAAGAAACGTATAATGTTGCATCAAAATGCGAATTTTCACCTGCAGAAGGAACCATTTTAAATACAGTTGGACCACAAGTTGTTACAGTTACTTATAAAGCGAGTAACACTCCAACCACCACTAGTGGTGAAGATGTTACGACAACATTTACAGTGTCTGTAACTCAAGGTGAAAAGCCAACAGTTTATACAAAAGCATCATCAATTGAAGTTGGTGATCAAATTTTGTTTGTAAATGACAGCGCATCTAAGGCAGCAAAAGCAACATTAACAACTGCAGATGTTGCATATAAACACTATCTAGATACAACAAGTGTCTCAATTTCAAATAATCAAGTTAATGTTTTATCGACTGATGAAGTTGGTGTTTATACAGTTGAAGCCGGTTCAATTAATGGAACCTATGCATTTAAAAATGCATCGGGCAAATATTTATCAACATATGCAATTGATAAAGATGGCTTAAAATTTGTTGATACAAAGGACGCTGCGTCTTCATGGACAGTGGACCTTGGAGCTGCTTCATTAAATATCAAATCAAATATTGCAAACCAAGCTTATGATTCTTATGTTTATTTACGTTATAACGTAAATACATTTAGAGCTTACAAAGCATCATCAGGTGTTTCAGAAACATCAATTTATAAGTACTCAAGTGGCGCTGAAAAGATTAGCGTTCCAGCAACCGCCTCAGTTATAGAAGGTTCTTCAATTTCACTTATAAGTGAAACTAAAGGATTTACAGCTACTTCTTATTTATGGGCTGTTGGAGATTCTCAAGTTCTTTCTATTGAAGGAAGTGCGATCGGTTCAAGCGTAGTTGTTAAAGGATTAAAAGCTGGTTCAACAACCGTCACTGTAAAAGCAAATGGAAACGATGATTTAGTTGCTACTTGCGTTGTTACAGTAATTGCTAAAAAAGATGCTCTTATTGAAAATGGTGAATATTTTATTACTGACTTTAGCGGATCGCATGTTTTAAATGTTGATTTGGAAGATGTTTCAACCCCAGATTACACTGATACAACAAAGATGTGGACAATCACAAATACTGGAGCTGACGGAGACACCTATTCAATTAGCAATGGTTCAAATTATTTATTCCACAATCCATCAATTAAGAACTCTTCACTTGATTTATCAAGTGATAGTTCAAAATATTGGATTGTTACAAAGAATGATGATGACTCATTTACGTTCGCTTATAGCGTAACCGGAAACACCCTTTCATGTAATCCAGGTGCATCCACAGGAACTTGGTTTGCTTATAGTGGAGCAACAGGAACTCAAGATCACATTAAATTAATGAAAGTTGGTGCTTACACTGGTTTTGAAATTGAAAAATTACCTACAAAGAAACAATACTTTGTTGGAGATACATTAAATCCACTTAATTCAAAAGTTAATGCTTTATTTGATAACGGTGCAAAGGTTGACATAACTAATAGAATCACTTGGAGCACATTAGTGGCTGGTACAAAAGCTTATGGAACAGTCGAAATTGGTGGTTCTCTAAGAAATATTGAAATGAATGGTATCCAAGTTTATAAAGGTGATGCCTCAACATTTGTTATTAGTGGATTAACAGATACATACGCTGTTGGTGAAAAGATAAATAAAAATTATTTATCAGTTCAAATTACATACAAACTTCCTGGTGAAGAAGACATTCCAAAAACTCTTACAAAAGATGATTATGTAGTAACTCCAGAAAGAATCGAAGAAACCACAACTAAAGTAAGAATTGCTTTAGCAAAAGATCCTACTGTTTACTACGAAAAATCAATAGAAGTTAAAGAAAGTCCTTATGTTGCTGCTAACTATGTTGGCGTAGGTGATGAGATTGTTATTGGAACTCTTGGTTATAATCCATACGAAATCACTGGTGGAACTGAGCTTTCTTATGATGATACAAGATTTGTCTATTCTAACTTTGGTTATATGCCAAAAGGTGATGTGGTTTTAGAAGTCGGAAAAGAAGGTAGTTATTACACACTTAAAGACAAGGACACAGGTTATTTCTTAAAAGGTGACAATTCAACACTTGGCTTTAATAAACCAGACACAAAATCAATTTATGATGCTGGCGATGGTCACTATGAATTTAACATGCCAGTTACAATTGGTGGATCAAGCTACGTTGTCACTATGAAAACATCAACAAGTCCAGACTTTAGCTATGCTAATGTCTTTAGTTCAATGGATTATATTAGTGGTTACACTGACTACATTGTTGGTATTTCAGATTTAGAAAATAATAAATTTACATTCACACTTTATACAGCAGCAGATGGTTATGCAGGAACAACAACTGCAGAAGTTAAAGTTGCTTATTGGTCATTTACAAATGACGTTTTCCAATACGCACTTGAAACTTCTTCAACATTACCAGATGAATGCTTATTTACATTATCTTATGATGAAGATTATGAAGAATGGGTTGTTTCAAGCAAACCTCATCAAGATAAACAACTTTACTTTAATAAGGATGGTAAATTTGGTTTCTATGCAAAAGGAAGCAGCTATACTCCAATTATGCTTTTTAGAAACAACGAAAAACCATTACAAAGTGAAGTTCAATCATTATCAGTTTCCTTCTATGAAGGAATGGATGAAGTTACTGTCGGTGAACAATTCCCATGGACTTCAGCATTAATTGTTAAAGCTAACTACTCTGGCGGAGCTTCAAAAATTGTTCCTGTTGGTGGCTATTCAATAATTGAAATGCCAGATACTTCAAAGATCGGAACTGCAGTTGGAAAGATTGGTTATGGTCAAAACGGACATCAAATCATTAAAGAATTCTCCATTTTTGTAAAAGGAAAAACTCAAGCATTTGATGTTGTTTGTAAAGATCCAATTCTTGTTGGAGAAACTTACCAAGCACATCTAAATGATCATTACGAAGTTCCAGAAGGAGAACCTCTTGTTTGGTCAGTTTCAGATCCAACTCTTGCATCAATTGATCAAAACGGAAATGTAACTGGACTTGCTCCAGGTTATGTTGATGTCATTGCTACATCTTTTGATGGCACTTATAGTGATTTTGAACATATTAGGATTTATCTTCAAGTTGAATCAGTAACATTAAGTGAACATTCATTTGAAGTAAACGCTGGTTGCACACATGCATTAACAGCAACTGTACTTCCAGCTAATGCATCAAACACTAAAGTAACCTATACTTCAAGTGATGAATCGGTTGCAATTGTTGATGATAAAGGTGTTGTTACTGGTATTAAACCAGGAACTGCTACAATCACTTGCGCAGCACAAAATAAACCAGAAGATAATTTCGATACATGTGTTGTAACAGTTAAAGAGGCTCCAGTTGTTCATGTTACTGGAATCACTCTTGATATTACCTCAAAGGAACTTGAAGTTAATGACACATTTAAATTAACTCCAACAATTGCTCCAAATGATGCAACAATTAAAAATGTTTCCTATTCATCAAGTAATGTAGGTGTTGCAACAGTTGATCAAAATGGTAATGTAACAGCAATCGCTAGTGGTGATTGTGTTATTACCGTAACAGCAGCTGATGGTGGATTAACTGCAACATGTTCAATTACAGTTAATGCAACTTCAACAGACGTTCCTGTAACTTCAGTTAGTTTAAGTAACACAAGTGTTACTTTGAATAAAGGTGAAACTTACACTCTTATTGCAACAGTTACTCCAAATAATGCAACTAATAATGCAGTTACTTGGGCATCAAGTAATGAAAGTGTTGTAACTGTAAATAATGGTGTTGTTACTGCTGTTGGTGCAGGTGAAGCAACAGTCACAGTGACAACTGTTGATGGAGCAAAAACTGCTACTGCAACAATTACTGTAAAAGATAATGCTGGTCCAACTCCTGATCCAACACCAGATCCAGAACCAGAAAAGAAGGAAGAAAACGCAATTGTCGCATTCTTTAAAAAGATTTTTGATGCAATTGCAGATTTCTTCAGAAGTTTATTTGGTGATTAATTAAATTAAAATTCCGGCAATAAAATAAAAATTTACTAACTAATTAAGTAAAATTGTGTTATTCTTATTGCCGGACCATCTGGACCCATAGCTCAAAGGAAGAGCACTCGGCCCATAACCGATATGTTGTAGTGTCAGGATCTACTGGGTCCACCAAATAATGGAGAGATGGCTGAGCGGTCGAAAGCGGCGGTCTTGAAAACCGTTGTAGGCCTTGCCTACCTAGGGTTCGAATCCCTATCTCTCCGCCAGAATGTTGCCCCGTCCAAATTAGACGAGTTAAACATAAACTTAAAGAAATCGGTATTATGCTGATTTTTTTATTTCTTATAAAACGTCAAAAGATTGATTTTTAGGGAGAAAATGATAGAATTAGAAATGATGAAAATCACCCTAAATAGTTCTTTACTTTTAGGGAGAAAATAGTATAATATAAGTAAGGAGAAATCACCCTAAATGAGAAATAGTAATGATTTAGTTAATGAACTTCTTACTCAAAAGAAAGATCTAGAATTTCAATTAAAAGAAATTAATTTTAAAGGTTATCCAGAAGTAAAAGAAATTAGCGGAAAGAAATATATATATCTTAGATATAAGAAATATGATCGTTTATCTTCTAAATATGCTGGAGTTTACACTGAATCTTTCTATAATGATTTAAAAGAATTAACAAAAAGTGTAAAAGAATTAAATTTCAAATTACGCAGTGTTAAAACAAAACTAGCTAAACTTGGTGTAAACATAAATGATCTTGATTCTAAAGTTTTAATAAATTTAGATTTTGTAAGAAATAACTTAAATACGATAATTTACGGTCAAGCAATAGTTGAAGGGGTAAGTGCTACGTTTTTAGATACAGAAGAAATCTTGGAAAAGGGTTCTTCTAAAAATGTTAGTTTTGATGATACATTAACAATTTTAAATTTAAAAAATGCTTGGCAATACGTTCTTGATGAAGACACAGTTAGGAGAGGAACAACCTTTGATGTACTTTGCACGATTGCAGGATATGTTAATGATCGACAAATTTCTTATCCAGATCAAATTAGAACAACCAATGTAATTATTGGAGGCTGCTCGTATAGACCTGAAATTCCTACAAAAGAAAGAGTTATTCAAAATATTAATCAAATTTTAAATAGTAAAAATGATGACGTTGCAAAAGCAATTGATTTGCTTTGTTATCTTGTAAAAACTAAAGTTTTTAGTAACGGTAATAAAAGAACTGCTCTTATATTTGCAAATACCTATTTAATTAGTCATGGTCTTGGATATATCTCAGTTCCAGATAATTTAGATAAAGAATACAAATTGTTATTAGTAGAATTCTATGAATCAAAAAATAATAAGGTAAAAGACTTTTTACTTAAAAAAGCATTTTTCTCGTTGTAATTGCTTAACTATTAGAGTTCGAACCCTAATAGATTATCTAAAAATAAAATTAAAAAAATATTTGTAAACACACAAAAATGGCGAAAATTTGTATTATTTCAGTCCAATGTTGGGAATCCGTATTATTTCAGTCCACGAAAGACATCAAAGTAGAATAAGGTTGATACAATCGGAAACGATAAAATCAGCCTTTTTCTTTATTTAATTGAATTTTTTATAGGTTTTTCGCAATTGAGACTAGCATTTAGTCGTTTATTTTAAACAACTGAAAATCAGTTAAATCTTAATAGCGCTCACTTGGACTATTAGCGCTTATTAATAATATTAACACTCAATGATCTCGGTTTTGGAATTTGCTGTTCAAAAAACACGAAAACCGATAAAATTTAATTGATAACCTAATTATTAGAGGTTACCTTGTATTTTTAACTCTATCATAGTCAGGAGGAATAACAGTATGGCATCACCGGAAAAATTCAGAAAAACTTTAGACGATTTTAGGGTCAGTCAGGATATTATTGATGAAATATATCAGGGCTTTGACGGGATTGTTTCCAAGACGAACAAGAAAATCAAATCCGCCTTTTTTAAGCGGGCACTTGATGTGATGAATGAAAGGCTTCCTCGGGAGCGTGTACAGAAAATTTTCGAAGCCAATGCCTGCTGCAAGTGCGGTACCAGAGAAAAAGCGTCGAAATCCTTCGCAAAAGAAAATGCAGATCTTACATTGGAAGAAAAGCTTGCACTTATCAGCAAAAAACCTGAGCTTTACATGGGGCAGGCACATCTTGACGAAAACGGCGATATCATCGTCACGGGCGCGAGCGTTTACGCGGATGGAAAGTATCAATGCGTTTGCCCAACGGTCAGCAAGGTGAAGCTGGAATATGCCATTCCTCGCGAATACTGCTATTGCTGTGGAGGGCATTTCAAGTTTCACTATGAGATCATGTTGAATGTGAAGCTTGAACTGATGGAAATCGTATCTTCTCCCCACGATACCGAGGGGCGGAAACCATGCGTGTTCAGGTTCCGTGTTCTGCCTACGTTGGACTGATTGGAGGAAGCGTATGTTTTACCGATTCGTAAGGTAGAACAGGGTACTAAACTGGCTGAATTCAGGATTATGTCGCGTTTTTCTCCTGGGAAGAGGTATCATTGTATCATTTCTATTCACCTTTGCCATCGCAATTGAAACTCCTCCCCCAAAATTTTGCCTAAGATTGAGGCAAAAGAAGGAGGGATTTTATTTTATTTAAAATTTTTAATTGCATAAAATTCGCGAAAAATATGCAATTAAACTTGACTCAGATTTTTGGCTATATTATTATATAGACATGAAATTCATAAATCTTAAAGAACAAGTGTTAAAACTAAATGATCCGCTGATAATTTCAATGATCCAATCAGTTGAGGTTAATAGAGGCAAAACTTTTAATTTACCGTCAAAGATTAAATTGAACCGTTTACATGATTTAAATAAAAGAAGAAGTGTAACTAGTTCAAATGAAATTGAGGGCATTAAAGTTGAAAAATATAGAGAAAATGATATTTTGCTAAAACATATGGACCCTGAAACCAAAGAAGAATATTTCTTGCTAGGCTACAACAATGCATTAGAGAATGTATTTCAAGTTTACAAATATCAATCTCTTTCTGAGTCTTACATTAAGGATTTACATTACTTTTTATATCAATCAATTACTCCAGAATTTGGCGGTAAATACAAGGTTGAACAAAACTATATTAGAGAGTTTGATTCAAAAGGAAATTTGGTTAGAACAGTCTTTATCCCTTCAAAACCAGAAGAGGTTGATGATTTAATGGGAAACCTTGTCTATCAATTTAACGAATGCATGAAAGATCCAGATTGTAACAAATTATTAACAATCTTTGTCTTTATTACTGATTTTTTATGTATTCACCCTTTTTATGATGGCAATGGCCGCATTTCTAGATTATTAACAACATTCCTTTTGCTAAAGTATGGTTATGAATTAGATCAATATTATTCTTTGTCGTATGTTATTTTAAGCAACGTGAATGAATACTATGAAACCTTAGAAAAATCATCAATAGGTTGGCATGAAGACAAAAATGATTATGCATTCTTTACCCATTTTATGCTCAAATGTCTCAAGGAAGGTTATGAAAAACTCGCATATATTATTGAAACCAACAACATGAGTGGTGTTGCAAACGATAAGGTGCTTAAAGTTATTAATGATTCAAAACTACCTATAACAAAAGCTGAAATTGAGGAAGTTTTAATTAATTTATCTAGAACCACAATTGAAAAATCATTAAAAGAGTTAACTGATTCATTAAAAATTCAAATGATTCAGAGTGGCAAATACGCTAAATATTACAAAATTTAATTGCATAAAATTCGTGAAAAATATGCAATTAAAATGTATTATTTCAGTCCACTAAAGACATTAGTCAAAAAGAAAATCGGCTTATAGCCGATTTTTTCTTAAAGTTTGAATTATTCCTTATCAAGCGCTGGTAGCGGAATCTCACTTACTTTTGTAAATTGAGTCCAATCAACAGCATCTAACTTCTCTAATTTAGTAGTTCCTTCGAAATCTACTTTGAATCTAAAGTCTTCGTTTTCAAAGAATCTAACTTCAATATTTCTTTCAGTTACATCTACAACTTCTGTAAATGTTGATTCCCACATATGATTTTCAATTCTTTCTTCAAAACCATATTCTTTTTGTGGTGCAATTGAAGCATTAAGAAGTTCTTTAACAATTGGAAAATACTCATCAGAGAAGAGGAAATCATAAGTTAAACCTTGTCCTTCACCTAAGTTTTCACTTCTTGGATCAAAGTGATAATCGTTAACAATATCATATTCATCATAAAATGATGAATAAGAAATTCTTCTCATAAGATTGTACATATCTTCTTTAGAATTTACACTTGGAATAAGTTTTTGCATGGTGATAAATCTACCTTCACCTGATTTGACATCTTGTCTTTCAAATGCCCACCAGTTAATGTAGAAGTTTGTTTGTGCTAAAGCGTTCATCTTGTAGAAGGTTTCATTTCCGGTTGGACCAGTTCTTAACCAATCGACTTTGTCGATATCTTCTTCATCAATCCAGTTGACTGCTTTAACTTCGCTAATACCAGGTCTTTTTGCTTCTTCTGGAAGTGAGTTATAAATATAACCGAGATCTCCAATTGCGGAGAATTCAAGAAGGGAAGAATGTTGAACAGAGCCATCTTCATTTGAATCAGAAATAACGAAACAATAGTCCCAATATCCATTCTTTGAGTAAATATCTAATTCGTTATTTACTAGATTTTTTGCTTCTTCAACGGTTTTACAATTTTCTGCAATGTAACGAGGAAGTTCAAACATATGAATTCTATGTTTACCTGGATTTGTGCCTTCAAGTGAGAATTGATCAAACCCTGAGAAATCAACTTCAGCGTGTCTCATGTTGACTTCAATATGAAGTCCTTGGTCATTCATAACATCATCACAAAGGAATGGAAGAATGTCTCTAAATTCATTTGTGAGACCTTTTTCTTTAACAACAGAATAATCCATTGCATAGTCACGGAATGTATATGCAAGACCTATGGTCTTGTATCCTTTTTCGTTTGCCCCCGTACGTAAAATGTAGGCGGCTTTGTTTGAATAATTGAGGTCCATGTTACGTCCGACAATACGATGGCCATCAATATTTTTAGTGACTGCAGAGCATCCGCCTGCCCAGTTGTCATTATTTACTGCCCAGAATTCATCTCCAGCTTCGTAATCAACTTTGTCGTAGTTAACTTCAAAAATTCTACTGTTTGGTAAAATTTCACTTAGATTTGCTTTGGAGTAGCATTCTTTTTTCTCTTCGTTTTTGCATCCTCCAAGTCCAAGCGAGATAAGTGCTGGCACTAAAAGTAATACCCTTTTATTTTTCATAATTAGTTTCTCCTTTTGAGTAACTTGCAATTTCATTTTAGCACTTAAAGATTATTTTCAATAAATAATTTTTGTTTATATTGTGCGAGTGCTATAATTTTATTTACGCTTATAAGTAATACTTAAACGTATAAAGAGAAGTATATGCAGATTAAATTAGAACCAGGAAAACTACTTAATGAAGAAGGCAACCTTTTTGAGGCTGGCTATGCTAATTCATTAGTGAAGGAATATAACCGTTTAGATATTAAAGCAAAGAAGTGGAGAATTAAGGAATGGGATTACTATTATGTTGGTAATTCTAAGTATGGAATCGCACTTACAATTGCAGATAATTCTTACATGTCTTTATGTTCCTTATCTTTTCTTGATTTTGAAAAACCTTACGACATTACTAAGTCAGTAATGAAATTTTTTACCTTTGGTAAAACTAATTTACCATCTTCCTCAAAAGAAGGAGATGTGATTTATCACGATAAAACTGTTTTCATGACATTTAAGCATGAAAATGGTAAAAGACATCTTGAGTGTTTTTGGAAAAAATTTACCAAAGACAAAAAAGATTTAAGACTTGATTTATATCTTGAGGAAACAAACAAAGATTCAATGGTGGTTGCCACCCCATTTAATAAAGACAAGCATTTCTATTACAACCAAAAGATCAACCTTCTAAAAGCTAATGGTTATGTTAAAGTTGGCGATGAAATTATTGATTTTAATGAAAAAACTTATGGTGTTTTAGATTGGGGGCGTGGAGTCTGGACATACAAGAATACTTGGTATTGGTCCAGCATGTCAGGAGAATTTGAAGGAAAACGAATCGGATTTAACTTAGGTTATGGATTCGGAAATAACGCGACACATTCTGAAAATATCTTCTTTTATGAAGATAAGTCCTGGAAACTTGAAGATGTTCACTTTGATATTCCAATTAGTAAAAGCGGCGGTGATTCATTCTTAGAACCATGGAAATTTAGAAGTATTTCAGGCGACATTAACATTACGTTTACGCCAATTCTAAATAGACATGCGAATATGAATGCTGGAGTAATTCAATCGCTTCAAAATCAAGTGTTTGGAAAATTCTCAGGTTATGTTTTGGTTGATGGAAAGGAATACTATTTCGAAAACATGTTAGGTTTTGCGGAAAAAGTAACTAATAAATGGTAATTTTATGAAAGAAGAAAATTTTAATTTATTAAAAAGCATTATTGGAAATGATGCTGAAATTGTTTCTGAACTTGTAGGTGGAATGATGAACGAAGCCTACATTGTTAAATCTAGCAAAGGAAAATTTGTTTATTACATTTCAACTGCTCAAGCAAACGAAATGGTGGACAGAAAGTTAGAAAAAGAAACTCAAAATATTGCGTTTGATTTAGGAATAACTTCTGAAAACATTTATTTTGACCTTGAAAAAGGAGTAAAGATTAATCGTTTTATTGATGGAAAATCTATTAATCTTGTTGATGAATTTGATTACAAAAAAGTCGCAAAGTTAATGGTCAAGCTTCATTCTTCGAAAAAGAAAGCAAGTGTTTATTATGATCCTTTAACTCGTCTAGCGAACTTTAAAAAAGAAGCAGAAACTCACGTTAAAGAATTTGATAAAGAGTTCTATGAACTCTATGAGTTAATTCAAAACAATAAAGAGTTCCTACTTTCTCAAGAATTAACACTTGCACATAACGATGCTCAAAGAAGCAATATTGTAAAAACAAACGATGATAATTACATGTTTATTGACTTTGAGTTCGCTGCAAATAATGATCCGGTTTATGACATTGGAACATTCGGAAATGGCGATGTTCTTGAAGGTAAAAAACTTCTTGAAGAATATGAAAAACTTGTTCCTCTTAAAGATGGTTTAAAACGTTATGCATTATGGAGAATCGACATTTCTCTTCAATGGTATTTAGTTGCTATTATTAAGCATTACCGTGGAGAAGGAGCGGTGCATGGATTTGATTTCTTGGCAGTTGCTCATCACTTCCTAGAGAATGCTGTAGAGGCTAGAAAATTATTAAAATAAAAAGGGCTTAAGCCCTTTTCTTTTTAGAATGTGTAGAACTTCATGTCATCGAAGTATTTTTTAATTACTTCGTTGAAACGTTCATATAAGTCATCGTCTTTATCTTTTCCAGTAAATCCGATTGCATTAAATTCGCTTCTAAGATCTTTAATTTTTTGAACTTCTTCTTTAGAGAAATCACTGTCTGCAAGAATCTTTTTAGCAACTTTAATCATTTCTTCTTTTTTGGCTGCTCTTTCTTCAAAGATTTTTTGCATTTCTTCGTAATGTTCTTTCTTCTTTAAGTTAAATTCTTTACGAACTTCACTGAATTTTTGCCAAAGTTCTTCGTCGTTATCTTTTCCAGAGAAACCGACTTCTTTCCAAGAATTCATTAATGCATCCATTTTTTCATTGGATTCTTTAATGTTTTTAATTACGAGAAGTTCTTTTGCTTGCTCAATAATTGCTTCTTTTTGAGCTTTCTTTTCTGCATTTGATTTATCAATTGCTTCGAAGTGTGCTCTTCTATTTTCGTAATATTTATCTTTTAAAACTTTAAATTCTGCCCATAATGCATCATCTTGTTCTTGAGTGCATTTACCAGCTTTTCTAAAAGCTTCTGAATAAGCTTCTAAGTCTTTACCAGCTTTTACAATGTCTTTTCTTTCAAGAAGTTTCTTGGTAAGTTCGATGATTTCTTTCTTTTCATCTAAAGATGTTTGATTAAGTTTTGGTGCCTTTTTAGCGAGTTCATCATACAAAGACATGAATTCATTTGTAAGACTTGATTCATAAAATGATTCTTCTTCTTTATTTAGTAAGTATCTATATTCTTTTTTAATAAAAAGGAGATCCTCACCTCTTGTTGATAAATCTTCTAAAGCAATAAGCTCTTTTACAAGATTAATTAATGAATGTTTATCCATATTTCTTCCTCTAAAGTGCTTATATATTATATATATTTCTTAAAATAAGTAAAAATAGTTTTGTAAAAAAATCTATAACTTGAAAAGAACTTTTAATTATATTATTATATAAACCACATCGCGGAGTGGAGCAGCCTGGTAGCTCGCAAGGCCCATAACCTTGAGGTCGCAGCGTTCAAATCCTGCCTCCGCAACCATTCGAGAAAACGAGACGATCTTACATCAGTGAGGTTGTCTTTTTTCATGCTTATATACTATGTATATAATATTACATAATTATTTATAGCCAAAAACAGGACAATGTCTCGTTTTTTAAATTTGTGATAAAATTGCTTCATTCTTAAAAATTACCTCGGCAGGATGTGGGAAAGGTTTCAAATCCTACCTCCGCAGGTTATGAGTTAAGTGAACTTTTTCAAAAAAAGAGTGAATTAAATTCACTCTTATGTTAGAATATGAGTATGGCAAGACTAACAGATACTGAACAAATAAGAC
This sequence comes from Bacilli bacterium, assembly GCA_045628045.1. Lineage (GTDB taxonomy): Bacteria > Bacillota_I > Bacilli_A > RFN20 > CAG-826 > Fiminaster. The sequence continues at coordinate 100,125 of JAZQOV010000003.1, read as the reverse complement.
TTTACTTGAGAAACCACTTGGGTGGTGTTTTAGATTTTAGCTATGTATCAACGCATGTATTTCCTGACATTTCCATTGATAATCTAAGAAAATATATTTCTAGAATTTCTAAAGAAGGCATATTAAGGAAAATTTCAAAAGGCATTTATTTAATTGGCGATTCAGATTTAAGCGATAGGGATAGAGTTATTGAATTTTACACAAAAAATTATAGAGGCCTAAAATGTGGTAGATCTCTTTTGTATGAACACGAACTTATTTATGATGAACCATCACTTGCTGAAATAATAACGAGTTATACCGATGGAAATAAATTGATTGAACAATTAAATATTCAATTATACGAAACGAAAAATGATTTTTATCTTATTGATATTCAATTCATCATGGAAGCGATGGAATTAATCTATTTAAGAGATGAGATGCCAGAAAGTGATAAACTCGCTTATAGAGCTGTTATTGGCACTTTATTGATGAAACACTATAGTGATCATGTCTTTGAAAAATGCATTAGAGAAATCAGATATCCGCGAAAAGTTTATATTTTACTTGCAGAGTATCTAGACTTATTGAATATATCTAATAGGGTGATGGATATTTATGAAGATAAGTTGCGCTTATGTGTTTGCAAAAAGTAAAAACGGATTTAAGAAATTTATTAAGGAATACATTAGAGACTTTAGATCTGATTCAAAAAGATACAGATTTCTTAATCAAAGTGAACCAGATACATTTGAAGATAAAATAGAAAAAACTAAATACACTTTATTATATAAAGAATACGATAATCTTCTCACTCAATATGAAAAGGATGCTATAGATTATCTTGAATGGCATCATAAGGATGAAGAAGAACCTAAATTCTATTATCAATCAATATCATCGGCATACGACAAGTGGCTGATGATATTTTTTAATAAAAACAACACAATTTATAAACAAATCAATCCGATTCTTTTGGGTAAGGAGATTGAACTTCTTATTAAAGAAAGCTATTCAAGCAAGACGGAATTCGCTAGTATGATCGGCGTTGACAGATCTACTATAGTAGCAATCACAGAAGGTCATAGATTGCCTTCACTCGAGCTAATTTATAAATTTTCTATTATTTTCAAAGTTTCGATAGATGAAATTATTAATATGTCATTGTTATAAGTCAAAATAATTTAAAAAAGTATAAACGAGGAGTATAATATTGCCATACTTTATTTCTTTGTGACTTATTTAGCACAAAGATATATAAATAAGGAGGCTTTTATGAACTTCTGGACAAAACAAAGTGTTGATTTAGCGAACCAAAAGAATTATTTAGATTTACTTTACAAAGTATACCCAATGTCTGCTAATGCAAGGAGAGAAATTGGGGATAAAGAATGGAATACTGTTAAATATAATTTTGAACACAAAAATAATATAGATTTAATTAAAGCTTTGTGCGATTTTGATATTTTCCCAATTAAGGATTCTTATATTGCTTACTTGAAAAGAGATAGAACAGCTATTGAAAGAAATCCTAATACAATCGATCGTATTAGTGGAATGCTCTACGAAATGGGGCTTGATGAAATTTATGATAATTGTACAGAACCAAAAGAAACGAATAGACAAATTGGTCCAATGTTTAAGAATTGGATAGACAAAGGATGTTTAGGAGCCCCAGTCTATAAAAATGTACCGGAATTTTTATTATCCAAAGGAAACGCGATTCTTAATATTAGCGATGCAGAAATGAAAAATTTTGCAAAGGAGTACTTTGGTTTTAATAGAGATAAAGGACTTGACTTTATTGCTCGTTTCAACAATACATATGTAATTGGTGAGGCTAAATTCTTAACTGATTTTGGTGGTCACCAAGACGCTCAATTTGATGATGCTATTTCAACCACACACTCTATTTTAGAAGGCGGAAAAGCAAAGGATGTTAAAGTTGTAAAAATAGCTATTATGGACGGTGTTTTATATATAAAAGGCAAAAATAAAATGCATAAGTACCTAGAAAATAATCCTGATGACATTATTGTTTCTGCTTTAGTATTAAGAGACTTTTTATATTCGTTATAATTATGCAATTAAAATTCGATGAAAAATTAAGTGAGAGTGAAATTCTCAAACAATCAAGAAATTTTGATAAGTTTGAAGATTTAGATTTAAACCAAAATAATTTTATATTTGGAGATAATTTTGAAGGACTCTCTAAACTATTAAATACATGCGGCCCTTGTATTGATTTGGTATATATAGATCCACCTTTTAATACAAATCAATCATTTGCTGTATCAGAAGGAAGGTGCAGCACAATTAGCAGATCAAAAAAAGGACAGGTTGCATATTCTGACGAAATGACTAAAGGTGAATTTTTAGAATTCTTAAGAGAACGATTAATCATTATAAGAGAGCTTTTAACTGATAGAGGCAGCATTTATCTACATATAGATTACAAAATTGGTCATTATGTAAAAATATTAATGGATGAAATTTTTGGAGAAGAAAATTATCGAAATGATATTACAAGAATTAAATCTAATCCAAAAAATTTTGATAGAAAAGCATACGGAAACGAAAAAGATGTCATTTTCTTTTATTGTAAAAACGGTAAAAACCAATTATGGAATGAAATTAAGGAAAAAGCTTCCGATGAAGAGCTGGCGAAATTGTTTCCTAAAATTGATGAAAATGGAAGGCGCTATACAACTATACCGTTACATGCTCCAGGAGAGACGAATGGCGTTACAGGGAAGGAATGGCGCGGTATGATGCCTCCTGAAGGTAGACATTGGAGAACCGATCCTGCAGTTTTTGATGAATTGGATTCCAAAGGATTAATTGAATGGTCAAAAACAGGAAACCCTAGAATTAAAAAATATGCTGATGAACATAAAGGTAAAAAAATACAAGATGTCTGGACATTTAAAGATCCTCAATATCCAAGATATCCAACAGAAAAAAATCTTGATATGATTCTCAGAATTATTGATGAATCTTCTTCTGAAAATAGTATTGTTATGGATTGCTTTGCCGGTAGCGGAACAACATTGTGGGCATCAAAATTACGTTCAAGGACTTGGGTTGGTATGGATGCATCTGAAATTTCTTTAAAAACTATTAACTCAAGAACTAAGGAAATAGGAGATTTTAAACTTTATAAAAATTAATACTATGATTGAAGAATTTGTTCAATTTTGTAAAACTAATTTTGATTTAAATCAAAAGCACTACGCGAATGGATATTCATCAATGTCTGTTTGTTTAATTGATTGTGTTTATTCTTTAAGGGCTAAATATTTTGCAGTTACTGTTCCAATTGTTGATAGATATGCAAAAACATACATGAATGGTGATAAATATGCTACAGGTGATGATTTAAAACAACTTATTAACCACATTGATGAAGCAGGTGGCACAGAAAAATTTGCTCAGAATATTTTAAAGAACATGCAGGTTATTGGGCATAACAGAAAATCTGCTGTTATTTATAAATTAGCAGAGTATCTATTAGATTTAGGCATTAATACCATGGATGACTTTAAAAACTTTAAGCATCCTGAGTTGCTTGAGGTTGTTATTCATTCAGTTAAAGGAATGGGCGATGCTGGTGCTGATTATTTATTTATGCTGGCTGGCACAGATGATAGATGTAAACCAGACGTTCATATTCACCATTGTATAAGAGATGCTATTGGGTATGACATTTCAAATGCTGAATGCCAGAGTTTAATGAAGGATGCAGTTAATGTTCTAAAAGCAGAGTATCCTCACTTAACAGTTAAGAAGTTGGATGGCCTAATTTGGTATAAGTACCAGTCAAAAGCCGTATAAATGAAGAAATTCAAATCCTACCTCCGCACCCTTTGATGAGGGCAGGATAGACGAATTTTATTGTAAAAATTCAATATCTTATATATAAAATAAAAAGTTACAAAAACATGACTATCAACTTTGTTGCTTTTGTAACTATCAATTTCGTTGCGATGACTTTAAAAACTATCAACTTTGTTGCAGCAAGACAAGACAATAACAGGACACTATGTGTCCTTTTTGTTTGGCTTAGAGGCTGAACTAGCGACCTTCCATAATAAAAACTCATTAACTAATCCCAATTGATTCGTAACAAAGTAGAAGCAATCACTAGTTAATGAGCCGGCTTTTATTGTACGGAATTCTGAAAAGTAAAGCTATTGAATTTCAATAGGCAAGGAAGAGAAACAAGTTCAGGAAGAGAGACAAGTTCTTGTTTTTTAAAATAAATTTGTTATGATACATACATCTCGGGAATGATATCTCCCTGATTAAATCAAACCGCATTTGATGCTGATGATATCTAGACATTGTTTTAGATACATCAGTTTTTATTTACTTTGGGAGGTATCAAAATGTTATTCTTTCTAGACTTATTAATCATTCTAGGTGGTGGAGCAATAATTTTCCTATTACTTAATAAGATTAAGGTTCCAGCATTAATTGGTTACCTTTTATTAGGCATTTTGATTAATGCAATAGGAGCATTTGATCCTAATCTTGCTGCAATTTCACCTTACTTAAGGAAAATTGCTTTAATTATTATTTTAGTTAAAGCTGGTTTATCGCTTGATATAGCAGACTTAAAGAAAGTAGGAAGGCCTGCTATTATGATGTCTTTTATGCCTGCAGTAGTTGAAATGATTGTTGTAGGCTTAGTTGCCCCTTTATTCTTTGATTTAACATATGTTGAGTCCTTTTTACTTGGTTCAGTACTTGGTGCAGTGTCTCCTGCAGTAGTAATTCCAATGATGACAAGACTAATGGATGAAAAAGTTGGAACTAAGAAGGGTATTCCTCAATTAGTTTTAGCTGGTAGTAGCATTGATGACATCGTAATGATTGTCTTTTATCAGACTTTTATAAGTATTGAAGCTGGCGGTAATGTAAACGCCATGGCTTTTGTAAACATTTTGTTATCTATCGTTATTGGTGTTGCAATTGGTGTAGGTTTTGGCTTCTTATTAAAGCTTATTTTTGGAAAGGTGCACATGAGAGATTCAATGAAATTACTCTTAATAATCGCTATAGGTATAGGCTTTGTAGCTTTAGAAGAAGTAATTAGTCCTTATGTAGGCTTCTCATCTTTACTTGCAACAATCTCTATGTGTATCGTAATTAGAATGTTTAGAAAAGAAAAGGCTACAGCATTAAGTGCTAAAGCTTCTAAAGTATGGATTCCTGCTGAGATGTTCCTATTTTTCTTAGTTGGAGCTTCAATTAGATTAGAATACGTTCCAACTTACATTTTGCCGGCTCTAGTAATCTTAGCAATCTCATTAACCGCAAGATCACTAATGGTTCAAGGATGCTTAATTAAAACTGATTTAAACTTTAAAGAGAGGTCTTTTGTCACTATTTCTTATTTGCCAAAAGCCACAGTTCAAGCCTCGATTGGTGGTGGACTATTAGATTTAGGAAATCAAATGCTTGCTAATGGTAATTCTAGAGCAGAAGCTGTTATTGCTGCAGGTATTATAGTGCTTTCTGTTTCTGCTTTATCTATTTTAATAACTGCGCCATTAAGTTCTCTTGTTATGAATTTGAGCTACAAGAGGCTGCTTAATCCATGCATATCAAACGTTGATAATGGTGTTTAATATCACAATAGATGTTTGATGTATTTAGCAGGACTTATAGTCCTGCTTTTTTATTGAAAATCTGTGATATAAGATTGTTGTTCAGATAAAGTTATCATGTCCGTTCGTTTTGGTTAAAAAATCATTATTGCGATAAAGATGAGACAAGTAATCATAACAGTTTTATTTTTTTAAAAATTTAAATTGATTGTGTTAATTTTGTTACAACAAGACATATTAATACAATGAAATTATGATAATTGGTTGTTGAAACATTAAATTATAAAAGTTATCATTTTAGTGTCGAAAAGCGCGAAAAACATATGTTAACTTCGTTGCTAGCGACTATTAACTTCGTTGCAGTGAAGATTTGAAATATTAACTTCGTTGCAATAAGACAAGAAAATTTGAGATGCATTTAATTGCATCTTTTTTATTACTTTGTTATAATCTAAGTGTCAAGAGGGATGGGAGACATAAAAAGACCACCCAATTCGTCGGGCCAGAGACCTTAAACCTGTCCAAGTCGTGGTGGCGCACCTTAAAACGCTTTTTTTATTACTTATGCAGATCTCATTTAAAACAAGAACAAGAAATCAACTAGTTGATGCAGCAAAAAGTTATTCAAAATTATTAAATGTAAAAATAACTGTTTCTTCAAATCTTTTTGTTGTTTCTGACAAATATATTTTGAGATTTTATAAGACTAATTTTCTACATCTAACTGGTGTAAAAACTAATTTAAGTGCTGAAGAGTTTTTTGATAGATGTGTTAATGAGTCTATTGCGGAAGACGATTTTGATTGTGATTCATCAAAAGAAATAAAAGGTTTTGTTAGGCAAAAGCTCAAACATCTTGTTAATTTTGATTCAGTATTTGAACAAAAATTATTATTCCAAGAAAAATTTGAAAAAGGCAAAGTCTCATGTACTATTGCAACTACTAATGGAGAATGTACTATTGGTTTTATTGATGCTAAATACTGCGTTAGACCAAAGACAGTTTTGGACAAAAACCATCTTGATAAAAGTAAAAATATAATTGAAGTTACTCCAATATTGGAAAGAATATATTAACTTCGTCGCGTTCAATCTATTAACTTCGTTGCACTTGTTATAAAAAATATTAACTTTGTTGCAGCAAGACAAGACAATAACAGACACCTTTTGGTGTCTTTTTGTTTGGTTTAGAGGCTTGAACCTAGCGAACCTCCAGGAAGAACTGATGGTTAACCGTCGTAACGAGAAGAAATATACTCGATGTCTTCTCTGAAATTTGGCCAAGAAAATTCTATTTTTCTATAGATTTTTGACGTTTAATTTCTTTTACGATATAACGAGCATGAGGGTTACAAATCTATTGTACTTTTAGTATAAAATACTATAAAATAAAATAACGTAAATTTCGAGGTTAAATTTAAAATGAGAAAAATAACAAAAACAATTTTAGTTGGTTTATTTTGCACGTTTATGGTTGTTGGCACAAATTTATGCATAAGAAGTTCTAATAAAATAGCTCCTGTACATGCTGACACTGAATCTGAAATGCCAGTTAGAACAATTGGGATTTCTAAAGATATTCCACACTTAGATGTTAGTGGATTAGTAGTTAGAGTATATGAAGGTGAAGACATGATTTATGAACTCAAAGATAAAAACATGGATTATACCTTTCAAGAAATGCATTCAAATTATTATAGTTATTGGAGTGAAAAAACCTCGTTAAAGTGTATTATTGATCTTGAAAAAGACTATGTCATCAGAAGTTTGAAACTTTGTAATAATTTACCTATGCCGATAACAATCAATTTACACGGAAAAACCTTAGAAATAAATCACGGCGACTATTGGAAATTAGATTATAGTCTTACCATTAATGGCGACGGTGGAACAATTAAAACTTCACGTTCAGGCGATGAATACAATTGTTCAATTTGGGTTGATACCGGTAGATTAGACGTGTATAACACCACAATTCTTGGTTTCAAAACTAATTTATCTTACCCAATATTTGCAATGGGTGACGGTTGTCATGATGCAAGTTTTGTAAATTGTAAATTCGAAAATTGTTGTTCGACAGGATATGGTGGTGCAATTTGCATGGAAAAAATCAACACCATATCTTTAACTGGGTGCACATTTAATGATTGTCAATCATATTATGGTGGCGCGGTTTATCTTGAAGATATCATTCATGGTGGTAACAATCCAATTCTTACTGTAAAAGGATCAACTTTTGAAGGTTGTTCAGCATATTATGGTGGTGCTATTTATATAGAAGATAACTTGGCTTACGATTATCAAAGAAGTCAATATGCATTTCAAAGATGCTCTTTTGACAAAACATCAATTAAGGATTGTACTGCCAAATTTGATGGTGGTGCTATTTATAGCGATTGTGAGCAAGGAAGTTTGTATGGAAGTTTGTCTTCATTTTTAGAAATCTCGGGTTGTGAAGCTGGTAGATATGGTGGTGGCATTTACGCTTCTGGATTTAATAACGATTTAGACCACATAACAATATTTAATTGTTCTGCAGAATACGGCGGTGGCGTATATGGAAATGATAGAAATCAATCTTTATGGTGTTTAGAAATACATGATTGCAAAGCATCAAAAGAAGGCGGCGCATACTATCTTGTCTATGCTTCAAGTGATGATTTTACATTTACAAAAGATTGTACCTTTTACAATAATACGCCTTCTGACGGAAACGGAACCCTTATGTCAAGCGGTTCGCTTATTATTTTGCTCTCCGTCACTGCAGGAGTATTCCTTGTAACAACGGTTGGATTTATGATTTTATATTTTAAGAAAAGAAAAGGAGCTAGTAATCGAGCTGAGAATTAATCTTAGTTCTGACATTAAAAATGATTGGTTTTAAGATTGCTACACTTTCAATATTATTAATCTCCTTTATTTTTGGTGTCATAACACTTTGGAGAAAAGGAAAGCCTCTGTATTTTCAAATTATTGTTTGTGCAATTGGATGTTTTTTACTTTTTTATTTAACAGGTATCGTAATGTCTTGTTGCAATATTAATGAGATTTATTTCAATACAAGTTTCTTTGGATTGCTTGGTTGCAACATTTTCTTATTTTGCGCAAATAGGGGCGCTTTAGAGAAGTTATTTGATAAGCCAAAAACTAAATACATCATAATTAGTGCAATATCTGGTTTACTTCAATTCGGCATTTCTTTTGTTGTTGGTTTCTTTTGTTTTAAGCCTACAAATTTTGTATTTTATCTTTTTGTTGCGATTCAAATTCCACTAGCTTTTGTAGTATATTTTGTTGTTAAACGCTTATTGTCTCAAAATGATGAACTTGGCCTAAAAAATGGTTTATTGTTGAATGATATTTTCATTTTACTTTATTGTGTTTTTGTTAATTTAGATATTTTAAGTTGGTTAAAGACTGGAATCTTATCTGGTGTGGGCGATTTACTAATCGCACTTATAATTTTAGGTCTATCTTATACAAGCGCAAAGGGAGCAAAAAAATGGAATTTTTAAATCTGTTTTTGTATTTAAGTATTACAGTCCCTTTACTTATTGTACTTATAATGACCAAGAGTAAGACAAAATCACTCGTTTGCTTTGTTATTATTGGATTAACTGTTGCATTATTATGTGGTGAAATTAATGGAATTATTTTTAAGAATACAAAATATTCACAAGCAACATATGTCACAACATTTTCTCCAATAATTGAGGAAATACTTAAAATTATACCTATTTTTATTTGTACATTCGTTATGCATCCTTCAAGACAAGATTTAATTGAGCGATCAATTGCAATCGGTGTTGGTTTTGCAATATTAGAAAACGCATTTGTTATTGCATCTCGTGCTGAACAAATTGATGTAATTACCGCAATATTAAGAGCGTTCGGTTCAGGAATGATGCATGTTATTACCACTCTGGCGGTTGGTTTTGGCTTATCATTCATCTTAAACAGAAAGAAACTTTTTGTTTCGGGCTCTGTTGGTCTTGTGGCTGTCGCTATAATATATCATTCAATTTATAACTACTTTGCAGTGTGCAATCACTATGTTATTGCTTTCTTATTACCTTCATTAGTGTTTGTTCCATTCATGTTCTTAATAAAAAGAATATGTAAAAACGATAATAATGCTAAATGCGAGGCATGAAAATGAAAAATATATTCAAAAAATTAGCAATATGTTTTGCGTCACTAGCATTAGTGGGTGGTCTAGCATTTTTAGGAAATTTAAAACCTTTACCAGCTTCGGCTGACGGAAAAATTGATGAGAGCAAATTAAGGACTATTATTTTCGACTATGAGCATAATCATTTCCCGAATGAAAAACCTATTTATAAAGGATTTATTTTTGATGATGTAGGCCAAAAAATTCCGTTTAAGTGCACTTCTAGTTGTTTAATTGCAACAACGCCAGAATATATTTCTTTTGCAAATGAAACAGATTGGGGTTATAGCTTAAATTTAACTTTGAACAATATTTATTCTATTTATGCTGAGAGATTTAACGATTCATATGTAACCATTTCTTATACTTTAAATGACAAGTCTGGAGTCCTGTTTTTTAATGATCCTAATCAAAACTTTGTAGAGGATGAAAATGCATCTATTAGTAATCCTTGCTTTGTAGTATTTGGCAATGGTGGTTTTGATAAATGTATTAAATCAATTACAATCCGTTATTACGGTGATAAATCAAATAATGTAGGGGCATTTATTAGTGATGGTTCAATCATTATTATAAGTGTAGTAAGTGGTGTAGCCGTTGTAACTTGTGGTGCTTTCTTATTCGTGTTTCTTAGAAAAAGAAGAAATAAACAGAAAAGGTAAATTTAATGTGAAATCAATGCAGTTTATAATTGCATTAGGTTTGGTATTTGATAATTATTTTATATCAATTTAATTGATATATATAAACAAAATTTAAATAAATAATTGCAAAAAATTAGATTTTGTATATTCTAAATTAGTAAAGAATATTGACTAATTTTATGAAAAAAGAACTAATTGAATTAAAGAAAACCTACTATTCACTAAATGCTGTATACACTGAAGCAGCAAAGATTTTTGGAGTGAATCCTTTTGAGTTTAAAGTAATGCACCTTATTTTCTTAGGACATGGTGAGCTTACTCAAAAACAATTAGTCATATTTACAAACGAAGTAAAACAAGTTGTTCATAATGTTGTTCTAAAATTTAAAAAACAAGGATTAATTAAACTCAATGTTGATCCAGAAGATAAACGAGTTAAAAGAATTGAATTAACCGAACTAGGTCTTAAGGTGTGGGATGAGAAATACGACAACATCATTAAGCTTGAGGAAGAGGATATTAAACGATTTCAAAAAGAAGAAATAGATATATCTATTTCATTCTTGAAAAGATATATAGAGTATCTTGTAGAAAATATAGGGAGAATTAAAAAATGAGGAAAAAGAAATTTTTATTATTAATGCCAGTTTTTCTTTTGACAGCGTGTGGTCTAAAAGATGAAAGCCCATTAAATCCGTTTTCCAAGATTGATCAATGGTTTTCAAGTCATTTTGGTAACAATGAAGAATCATTTCATCAAGATCAAGGAATAGGTAGCGAAACAAGCGACACAGAAATTGAAATTAAAATTGATGATGATGTAGATGATGTAGAGATTACCGATTCTGAAATTGGTGAAATCACAACAATAAAAGACGGAATATCTTATGATAGTACTAATAAAGTTTTTATTATTTCTGCCGCTGGAGAATTTTCATTCAAAGGACAATTTGAAGGAAACATATTAGTCAATGCTGGAGACGATGATGAAGTAAAAATTTCATTAGAAGGTTTTACAATTAAATCAAACACTGATTCTCCAATAAAATGTGTAAATGCTAGTGAATTACAAGTTTCAATTAAAAAAGGAACTGAAAATTTTGTTTATGACACTAGATCTATTAAAACCGAAGATAATGACGCACAAGGTAATGGTGCAATCACTAGTGATTGTGACTTAAAATTAAGCGGTAAAGGATCTCTTGCTGTGATTGGAAATTACAACAACGGAATTCACACCAAAGATGATTTAAAAATTAAACCAGAAGTAAATAACAATTCATCAGTTCAAATCAAAGCAGTCAATAACTGTTTAAAAGGAAATGACTCAATTGAAATTGAAAGTGGAAATATGGTTTTAATTTCTACTGGTGGAAACGCAGTGAAAACAGAGAACACAGATGTATCTTCAAAAGGCAAACAAAGAGGAACCATTTCAATCACTGGTGGACAATTAGACATATATAGCGCAAAAGACGCAATTGAGGCGTCATATAATATCGAAATTAGCAAAGTAGAAGGTGGAGATGATCCAATTATTAACATCTATACTTCAAAATATTCTGAATATACTAGCGATATTATCGAATCCAGCGATTCAAAACTTTATATTAAAACTAGTTCCAATATTGGAAATTATTTCTTTGGAGTTGAGTATTTGAATTCTAATTATGAAACATATTGGACTAAAGCTACCGCAGTCACTAGTGGCCAAGGCGGTTTCTCTAGAAACTACTATTATCAAGCTACTAGACCAAGTGGTGCCACATCATTTAAGCTGTGCTTATTCGCTAACAGTGTGACAGATTTGACTGAAGAAAATGCTACAAGCAAGATGGGCAATTTTGCTACTTTAAGCACTTCGTATGACACAGTTAATGTTTCAGCTTCTACATCAAGTATTACAACATCTGGCTGGTCAAATTATCAATCATCTCAACAAGGTGGACCTGGAGGTGGTCCAGGTGGTGGCCCAGGTGGAATGAGTGAAGGGAACAATGATAAAGCCGATTACTCTGCAAAAGGAATTAAAGCTGAAAATGAAATTATCTTAAGTGCAGGGAAATATTTCATTAAATCTTATGATGATGGAATTCACGCAAATAACGGAACCGCTCTTGAAAATGGTTCAACTGGAGTAGGCAACATAAAAATTAGTGGTGGCACATATGAAATTTATTCATCAGATGATGCCATTCATGCTGATAACACTTTAACAATAAGCGATGGAACTATAGACGTTAAAAACGCCTATGAAGGTTTAGAAGCAAACTTCATTAATATTGATGGTGGATACACTAAAGTGTATGCAACAGATGACGGAATAAATGCATCAGAGAAAATTAATCAAACTCCACAAATTAGAGTAACTGGTGGAATTCTTGATGTCACAGTAAATGGACAAGACGTTGATGGCATTGATTCAAATGGTTCATTCTTACAAACTGGTGGGACTGTTATCACTAAAGGTGCAAACGGTGGAATGTCCACAGGTTTAGACACAGATGGAGCTGCGACAATTAATGGTGGTACCTTTATTGCTTTTGGAAAAACTGAGAAAACACCAACAAAAGGTTCCGGAATTAATTCATATACTTTAAGCATTTCGGGTTCTGGCGTTTTTACCATTACACTTCCTGATGGATCTGCATTACAAACAGAGACCAAATATAGTCACGGTACTGTCTATGTTTATAGTGATAGTTCAACAAAAATAACAATCACTAAATAAGTTTTGTGGTCTTTTAAGTTGTCCAATTTTGTGGACAACTGAATTATGTTATGTTATCATATATAATATGATAAAACATCCAATCAGATATTTTAACAATAAACAAATACAAGCTGTTTGGGATAATGAAAAGTCAATCTGGTGGTATTCAGCAGTTGATTTTATCGCAGTTTTAGTAGACCCTAATTCTCCGCGTAGGTATTGGAATAATGTTAAAGTGAGAAATCCTGAGTTGTCTTCATTTTGTGGACAACTGAAATTGTATGCTGACGATGGTAAAAAATATCTTTCTGAAGTTATTAATGAAGAAGGGGTTAGACTTTTAATTACAATAATTCCTTCAAAATATAAAAAAGAAATCAGCGATTGGATAAAAGGAATGCTTGATCCAATTGATGAGCAAAGTAAAAGAAAAGCTTATCAATTTTACAAAACAGAACTTATTTATAGCGATGAAATTGGGACAACTGTTTGTCTTCAAAAAATACATGCTTATTTATTTGAAGGATTATATCCTTTCGCCGGTCAGATAAGATCAAAAACAATTTCTAAAGGTGGTTTTGTTTTTGCGAATGGTGATTTTTTACCTCAGATTCTTCCAACAATAGATAAAATGCCTGAAGACACATTTGATCACATTGTAGAAAAGTATGTTGAAATGAATATTGCACATCCTTTTATGGAAGGTAATGGAAGATCGACGCGTATTTGGCTAGATTTAATTTTTATTAAAAATCTTAAAAAGTGTGTAGATTGGTCTAAGATAGAAAAAGCAGATTATTTCGATGCTATGAAAGAAAGCCAAATAAAAGATAATAAAATTAAATTCCTTCTTAAAAATGCATTAACTGATCAAATCGATGATAGAGAATTATTTATGAAAGGAATCGATACTTCATATTATTATGAGGAGATTGAATAAATTGTAGAAAAAATTAATAGTGGAGAATTATTTATGGCAAAAGTTATTGATGTTATTAAGGGAAGAGTTTCTTGTAGAGAATATAGTGATAAGAAAGTTTCTCCTAAAAAATTAAATGAGATTTTACTCGCAGGTCAAAGCGCTCCAAGCGCAATGAATAGACAAATTGCTAAAATTACAGCGGTAAGAAGAGCGTCTAAAATAGAGGCTTTGAGAGAACTCGGAAAAACTTTAGAAAAAAGAGATGTTATGTACGGTGCTAAAACTATAGTTTTAGTACATGCTCCAAGAGATGATAGATTTTGTATTCAAGATTGTTCTTGTGTCTTAGAAAATATTTTCATTGCAGCAGCATCTTTGAAGATTGATTCTTGCTGGATCAATCAATTTGATGCATTGCTTTCAAGTGATGAAGGAAAGAAACTTCGTAAAAAACTTGGAATCCCAAATGAAAATATGATTGTGGGTTCTGCAATTCTTGGTTATAGAAAAGAAGGAACTAAAATCGAGGTAAAAAATAAAACGGGAATTACAATCGACATCCAATAGAAAATTGAAACGTGTTGTGTATAATGCTAATATATTAGTATGAAAAAATTTAAAATAATTTTTCTTTCAATTATAAGCACATTAATTTGTTGCTCTTGCGATATTAAAAATATTTTCGAAAAGAAGGAAAAAATTGAAAACTATACCGTTTTTCAAATACGTGGTGAATTAGAACTTCATGATATTGAAAATTATCTAGACATTAAAAATGAAGAAACTAAGGTAATTTCCAGTGTAGAAGCTTTGAATTCTTTTAATGCCTTACTTGATCACATTGCTGACCAAATAAGAGATGAGATTAAAGAATATTCTAGCCACATTGAAACCGAAGGTGAAAAGCTAACAAAGGAAGTTGATTTTGAAACTAATAACGTATACGTTACTCCAGTAATTGATAGCCACGACATAACTACATTCAGCATTAAAGAAATTTATAAAAAAGGTAATGCAGTTACTCAAAAAATAAATCAGGATATTTATTTTCCTGCCACTTCACCAAGTTCATATGGGTTTGTTTATGTTGTGGCTGAAAAAGGTTTGGATTTTCAAACCAAAATCGATGTTGACAAACACTACAATCCTTTTGGAGTTTATAAACCTGTTCTTTATCTATATAACGAGGAAGAACTTGATGTTGAGGTTACATACGTTAATGATTTTAGACTTAAAACAACCTATCCAGAATATGAAGATGGTTGGAGAGTTCACATTAACGAAAACGGAACATTAAATGTCAATAATTCTCAAAGAGAATATTACGCTATTTTCTATGATGAATATAGAAACTTTGAAGCATCATTTGAATATGGATTTAATGTTTCAAAAGACAATGCTATAGAGTTTTTAGAAACATCACTTGATACACTTGGATTTACTCAAAGAGAAGCTGATGAATTTATTATGTTTTGGCTTCCAATTTTAGAGGAAAATGAAAATTCTTTAGTCTATTTTGAACAAACAGCTGAAAGAAACAAAGAATGTCCTCTTTCTTTTAGTGTTACTCCAGATACAATTTTAAGAACAATTATTCATATTAAAAAAGTCGATTCTCCTAAAGAGATAATTCCACAAGAATTAGAAACCGTTAATCGCTCAGGTTTTAGCGTTGTCGAGTGGGGCGGAACCACTTATTAAAATAGAAATCATAACTTTGTTATGCTTTTTAAAGTAACTGACTTAATGTTTAACTATGGAGACAAAGAGCTTTTTAATGGTCTTAATTTTCAACTTAATCCTGGTGAACATGCTGTCTTAGTGGGTCAAAATGGCGCTGGCAAAACTACAATTTTTGATTTAATCACTAAGAAAATAATTCCAGATAAAGGAAAAGTTGAGTGGATTCCAGGAATAACTTATTCATATTTAGATCAACATTACAAAGTAAATGATGATTTCACAATTAAAGAGTATTTAGAGCAAATCTATAAATCGTTGTTCGATAAAGAAGCTGAAATGAATGAGCTTTTTCTTAAAGGAAGTAATATTGATGATCCAAATTACGAAAAATATTTAGAGAGAGCCTCAAAGATTAATGATGAACTTATCGCTTTAGATTTTTACTCAATTAAAGAAGAGATTGATAAAGTGTTAGTTGGTCTTGGAATTCCAAAAGATTTCAAGGATAGAGAATTAAAAATTCTCTCAAGTGGTCAAAGGGAGAAAGTTTATCTTGCAAAAATGCTTCTTGAGAAGAATGATGTTCTTCTTTTAGATGAACCTACAAACTACTTAGATGCAGAACACGTAAAATGGCTGAGCGGTTACCTTCAAAATTATCCAAAAGCATTCCTTGTAATCTCACATGATGAACCATTTTTATCAAGTATTGCGAATGTTGTTTTAGCATTAGAAAATAGAGTTATTAATCGTTATAAAGGCGATTATGAATATTACAAAACACAAAGTGTTGTTAGAAAAGAACAATACGAAAAAGATTACGCTGCTCAACAAAAGTTCATCAAAAAAGAAGAGGAATTTATTGCAGCACACATTGTTCGAGCTACCTCTTCTAGAGCTGCAAAATCAAGACGTGCAAGACTCGCGCACGTTGAAAGACTTGAAGCACCTAAAAACGACACAAATTTGGTGTATTTTAATTTCCCTTATTCAGGTGATATTGGGAAAGACATTTTAAGTGTAGAGAATCTTGTTATTGGTTACGAAAAGCCTTTACTTAATCCGATTTCTTTTAATTTATTAAAAGGTGAAAAGATTGCAATCATTGGTAAAAACGGAGTTGGTAAATCAACTCTTATTAAAACATTGCTTGGAATCATCCCTTCTTTAGGCGGATCTTTCAGCTTTAATTCAAAAGCAAAAATTTCTTATTTTTCTCAAACAGAAATGGATGATTTAAGCATAACTCCAATGAATTTTATTCAATCACTTAGAGATAACTTCACAAACACAGAAGTTAGAAATTTACTCGCAAGATGCGGAATTAAAGCTGAACTTGCTCTTCGTCCATTAAATGAACTTAGTGGTGGAGAAGAAGCAAAAACTAGACTTTGTAAATTAACATTAGAGAAATCAAATATTCTTGTGCTTGATGAACCTACAAATCACTTGGATAAAATTGCAAAGAAATCACTAAAAGAAGCGATAGATGCTTATCCTGGCGTGGTTATTCTTGTTTCACACGAAACTGATTTCTATGAAGATTTGGTGGATTATATAATTAAATTAGATTAAAGAAATAAGGTGCAAGAAATAAGCACCTTTTTTCATACATTTTAATTCTATTAAATAGAATAAAGTGTATAATATAAACAACTTACATATATCGCAAGGGAGAATTATATGTACACACCAAAAATGAAGCTAACCGAGGAACAACTTAGTATCCTCAAAGGTGAGCAAGGTGAAACCAAAGCAAAAATAATGGAAACATTAGTTCGCTATGGCGACATTTTTGACGCACCTGAACTTGTCCCTGTCACACACGGCTGTGGACACTTAGTCACATCATTCGGAATGGGTCTATTGAAACCAGTTTTCAGAATTTGTGATGAAATGATTGATGCTGGACTTAAAGTCAAAGATGGATTCACTATGGATCCACGTCCTGTAGATTACAAAAACGTTAAATGTAATTTACTTGAAAAAGCTGTATTTGATATTGTCATGTATGGCAAACAAAAACAATATGAAGAAAGATTAACCAAGTTAGGAATGCTTCAAAATGATCCATTCTCATGTGCTTGCTATTTCAAAGAAATAGGAAATATCCCAACGAAAGGTGACGTCCTTTCATGGGCTGAATCAAGTGCGGTTAACTACGCCAACTCAGTTTTAGGCGCAAGATGTAACCGTAACTCAGGCATGATTGATATCTTCGGATCAATTATTGGATTTGTTCCAAAATTCGGTTTACTTACAGATGAAGGACGTAAGGCAACTTGGAAAATAACACTTAAACTTACAAAAATGCCAGAAGCTCAAGTGCTTGGCTCTGCCATTGGTATGAAAGTTATGGAAGAAGTTCCTTATGTTGTTGGTCTTGATAAATGGATTGGCACAGAACTCAATGATGACGCAACAGGATTCTTAAAAGATTTTGGTGCTGCAACTGCATCAAACGGTGCTGTTGGACTTTATCATATTGATAAGGTAACACCAGAAGCAAAAGAACAAGGCGAAAAACTTTTAGCCAAAGGCTATAAAGAATACGTCATTGATGATGCTGAACTTGAAAGAGTTTATAAAAACTATCCAATTATGTGGAAAGACAAAGATAAAGAAGGAAATCTTGCCTTCATCGGATGTCCACACCTTTCACTTAAACAACTTAATGAATGGACCGAAAGACTTGTTACTGCTTTAGCAAAAGCTGGTAAAAAGAAAGTTGCAGTTCGTACAATTCTTTGTACAGCTCCAGCAGTCAAAGAAGCATTCATGAAGACTGAAAATTATCAAAAACTTATGTTAACAGGCGCAAAACTCACATGTATTTGTCCTTTAATGTACTCAAATAACCCACTTACAAAGAAACGCAGAATTATGACTGCTTCTAATAAACTTAGAACCTACACTTTAGCAAGATATTACACAACTGATCAACTTGTTGAAAAGATTGTAGGTACAAAATAGGAGGACACACAAGATGAAAGAATTCAAAGGTCGTGTCTTAGCAGGCGGACATTATAAAGGCGAATGTGTTGTTAGCCATGGTGGTTTAAATACACTCGCAACATTCCAAGGCTCTGCAATTAAACATGCAAAGCATGTTATCGCTGGTGACCAAAATAACCCAGATTTATATGGCAAAAACATTACAGGTATTGCCTTAATACTTCCTCAAACAATTGGTTCAACTACAGGTGGAATGGTTCTTCAAGTTATTTGTTCAATGAAGATTAACCCAGCATGTATGTTATTTAGTGAATCTATAGATTCACTTGCAGCAGCAGGTGCTGTCTTATCAACTGTTTGGGAAGGCAGTGACATTATTGTCATTGACCGTCTTGGCAAAGAAATTTTAGAAGCCGCAAAAACAGGTGGACAAGTTGAAGTTAAAGAAGACGGAACTGTTATCGTTTATTAATTAAAGGAGATTTCTAAATGGAAAAGAAATTAGAACCATTATTTACTCCTTGGAAGATTCGTGATGTTGAAATTCGTAATAGAATTGTTATGACTTCCATGGGTGGAACATCACTTTTTGGATGGATGGAACCAGCTCACTTTGATAAGGAAGCTGCAAAATTCATTTTAGAGAGATGTAAAAACAACGTTGGATTAATTCTCCCAGGTATTGCTCCAATTAAAAACCCAATGATGGGTGGTTGGTTATATTCAAATAAGAAGATGTACAAAGACCTTAAGGTCTTTATGGACGAAGTTCACAAAACAGGTGCAAAATTGTTCGTTCAATTAACTGGTGGATTTGGCCGTTCAATGGCACTTAATTCACTTATGGCAAAATGCTGCACAAACAAAGTTTTAGGTGCAGTTATGAAACCAATTTTTAACATGAATTGGATTAACGCAGCTCCTTCAGCAACTCCAAATAGATGGGCTGAAGACGTTACAACAAAACCATTAACCGAAAAACAAATTGAACAACTTATCGAAGGATTTGCTAAGACTGCAAAACTTTGTAAAGATGCTGGCGTTGATGGTGTTGAAGTTCACGCTGTTCATGAAGGCTACCTTCTTGACCAATTCACAATGAAGTATTCAAACCTCAGAAAAGATAAATGGGGTGGTAGCTTTGAAAATAGATATCGTTTCCCAGTTGAAATTGTTAAGGCTATTAAAAAAGCTTGTGGTGAAGACTTCCCAGTTTCACTTCGTTATTCAGTAGTTTCCAAAACCAAAGGTTTCGGAAAAGGCGCTGTTCCAGGTGAAGATTATGTTGAAGTTGGTCGTGATATGGCTGAATCTGAAAAGGCTGCAAAATACCTTCAAGATGCAGGCTATGACATGCTCAACTGTGATAACGGAACTTATGATGCTTGGTATTGGGCTCACCCACCAGGATACATCGGACGTAACGTTAACCTTAAAGATGTTGAACACATCAAGAAATTCGTTGATATTCCAGTAGTTTGTGCTGGTAACATGGATGCAGATGTTGCTGCAGATTCAATTAAAGCAGGCAAACTTGATGGTATGGGCGTTGCTCGTCAATTCCTTGTTGACCCAGAATGGGTAACTAAGTTAATGAAGGGTAAACCAGAAGATATTAAGCCATGTATTCAATGTCATAACGGCTGTTTTAATATGTGTCACTACAAAGGCGTTGCAAATGATCAAGCTCTTGGTGATGCAATTCACATGGCAAGATGTGCTTTAAATCCAGAAACAATGCAAAGTGGTAAATATCACATTACTCCAACCAAAAAAGCAAAGAATGTTGCTGTAGTTGGCGGCGGTATTGGTGGTATGGAAACTGCTTTAGTTCTTGCAAAACGTGGGCACAAAGTAACAATCTTTGAAAAAGGTAAGGAACTTGGTGGTGTCTTTATTGCAGCAGCAGCTCCTACTTTCAAAGAAAGCGATCGTAGATTAATTGAATGGTACAAACGTGAAATTAAGAAATACGATGCAATTAAAGTCGTCTTTGGTAAAGAAATTAAATGCCCAGGTTGCGTAGCAAAAGAAGGCAAATTTGACGAAATTGTTGTTGCAACTGGTGCTCTTGCAAATACTCTCAGAGTTAAAGGCGGAGAAAAGGTAATTGGTGCTGTTGATTACCTCAATGGCAACAACAAAGTTGGCGATAACCCAATTATTATTGGTGGTGGCTTAACTGGTTGTGAAATTGCTTATGATCTTGAACTTGCAGGTAAACATCCAACAATTATTGAAATGAAGAATGATTTAATTGCTGTTCGTGGCGTTTGCTTGGCAAACTCATCCTTCTTAAGAGATTATTTCGAATTTAAGAAGACTCCAGTTTATCTTGAAACTGGTGTTAAAGAAGTTTTGGATGATGGAGTTATCGCAGTTGGTAAAGATGGCAAAGAATTTAAGATTAAAGGAAGTGCTGTCGTTGCTTCAATTGGTTATAAACCAACCCCAGCATTTGAAAAAGGTAGACACGTCCATCTCGTTGGTGACTGTAATTCAGTAGGTAATTTACGTACAGTTATCTGGCGCGCATGGGATGTCGCAATGAAAATTTAATTAAAAATTTTCTAAAATTAAACCGTACATTTGTACGGTTTTTTTATATTTTGGAACTGCTTTCAGAAAATTTTTACATTTTTTTCTTGCAATAATTTTTCCAAAGCATAAACTATACCTCAAAATTTCTTATAAACCCGATAAGGAATTAAACCCCGGCCCTCCCCTAAATTGTGGGATTTTTTATAAAAAAGAAAGGAGAAATTCAAAATGTTCAAATTCTATGACGATGAAGAATTTGAGATTCGTAAAGAAAACTTAATTGAAAATATTAACTCTGATGAATTTGTCACAGATGTTAACAACGTTGATGCCGGTTTTGATGAAGCATTATTATTCTTCTAATTGAAGAGAAAAAGGAAATTAAAATGAATTACAATCTCAAATAGGGATTCTACTTATAATGAAATAAGCAGAATCTCTTTTTTTACATTTAAATTAGTGATTATTAAAAAAATCACTACAAAATATAACAAAAATCATTTAAAATAATCACAGAATATGAACACTCATCCCTGTTATTTAGTTTATTCTTCACTTAGTGATAAACCGTTCTTTATTTGGATAGCCATAATCATCTTATTATTCTTACTTGCTCTTTCTGCATTCTTTTCTTTAAGTGAAACTGCATTTACTTCCTTAAATAAAATTAGAATTGAAAACCATGCGAAGACAAATAAAAGAGCAAGACTTGTTATGAAAATAAGCGAGAATTATGACCGCTTAATTTCAACAATTTTAATTGGTAATAACTTAGTTAACATTGCAGCATCTTCTTTAGCTACTGTAGTGTTTGTGAAATATTATGATGAAATGGGTCCTCTTCTCGCTACTATTGTTATTACAATAGTTGTTCTTATTTTAGGAGAAGTAACCCCGAAATCTTTAGGTAAACAACAACCAGAATTTTTCGCTAAACTTAATGTTCATTTACTTTATTTTTTCTACTACATTTTCTTCCCAATTGTCATGATTCTTGCAGGAGCACAAAAGATCATTAAGAAAATTGTTCATGTTGAGAAGGATGATGTTCCTTATACTGAAGAAGAATTCTCAATGCTTGTTGAAGACATGAACGAAGCTCGTGTTTTAAACGATATTGAAGAAGATATTATTCAAAACACCATAGAATATGGTGATACAAAAGTTGAAGACATTATGATTAGTGCGAAAAACGTTGATCATGTTAAAGGAAATATAACTCCAGAACAATTATGTAGAATATTTGTAGAGACTAATAGATCTCGTATGGTTGTTTGTAAAACAAACAAATTAGACTCAGCATATGGAATTGTTCACCAAAAAGATCTTTTTGAATTTATGGTTAAAGGTGAAAAAGATCTTAGCAAAATAATTATGACCGATATTGTTATCACTAAACCAGGTCATAAAATTTCAAGACTTTTTAAGAAACTACAGAGTAGTCATCAACATTTAGCAATTGTTAAAGATGAGAATAAAGTCGTTGGCATTGTTACAATGGAAGATATTTTAGAGGAACTCGTTGGAGAAATTCACGACGAGAATGATGAAGATTAATGAAGAACACTGATGTAAGAAAAATAACTGGCATTGCCATATTAATGGCAATTGAAATCATTCTTCAAGTAGTTGGAAATTTGATTAGTTTTCCTGGTGGAGTAAATATTAACCTATCATTGATTCCGATTGCTTTGGGCGCGATTGTATACGGACCATTTGCTGGTTTAATTCTAGGTTTTGCAAACGGATTTGTTGTTTTGTTATCTCCTTCAACTCAATCTATTTTCTTTGCAAATGCACCTTTAGGTACATTATTGACTTGTTTATTAAAAACAAGTATTGCTGGTTTAGTTGCAGGATATTGTTATAAGGCAATCTCAAAAAAGAATACTTTTATTGCTTCAATTGTTGCATCTATCATTGTTCCAGTTATTAATACTGCTTTATTTGCGCTTGGAGCTTTTACTGTAATGATAGATGCTATAAAAGCATTAAATGAAAATTCTGTTGAAATAATGAAATTTATATTTTTATTTGTTATTGGTTGGAACTTTGTTTTTGAGTTTTCTATTACTGCGTTTTTAACTCCAACAATAGACAAATTAAGAAAGGTAATGACAAGGAGTAATAAACATGCATTATAAATATCGTTGCCAAGGCACTTGTTCTCAACAAATAGAATTTGATATTGAAAATGACATCATCACAAATGTTAGTTTCCTTGGAGGATGCAATGGAAACCTTAAAGCTATCTCTAAACTTGTTGAGGGAATGAGCGTTGATAAAATAGAGTCTATATTAAAAGGAAATACATGCGGTTACAAGAATACTTCGTGTGCAGATCAGTTAGCGTGCGCTGTACGCGAAGCGCACAACGCTAGTAAATAAGAAAAAAGCTTCTCGAGTGAGAAGCTTTTCTATTTTTAAATAATAAATTATTTAGCTTTCTTTTCTGTTGATTCAACAACACACATTAATAAGCTTAATGCGCCAGCAACAAATACTAAGACTGCCATTGCAATTAATGAACCTGAGAGTTCAAGAACTGTTTCAGCGTTTCCATAGCAATAATGTGCTGGGGTGAGTAAGAATAAGACACCTGCTCCAATGTACATAAGTCCAGTTAATGCAACGAGAACTTTACGTGCTTTACCTGGAATGAAGCAAATAACTGTTAATGCAACTGCAACAACAAATAAGAAGAATGCAACAATACCATAGATGTTTGTGACTTCTTGGTGACCCCAAACTAAGTTATAGAAGTTTGGAAGTGCAGCATCATGCATTGCTGGATCAGTTGCGCCTGGATTATTTGCAAGACCAAATGTAATTGATACAAGAATAACATTAACTAAGTTAATAATTGGTAATAAGAATTTACGCATTTTGTTAATCTCCTTTAATAAAAGCGAGATAAATTATAAATAAATATTCTAATTTATGCAAGTTAATATAAACTTTTTCCATCAAAATTTTTAAATATTTTGATAAATAAGAGCAATTTTTATCGCAATTTTTGTGGTCTTTTACAATAAAATAGTTGCAACACAAAATCTATTAATGTATATTAATTATGCTCAGTTTGCTGAGTAACTCTTAAGATTAAGAGTGGCAGGTTGCCACTCTTTAGTTTATTAAGGAGACTTAAATGACACTTGAAAGTACAGTCAAAAACCTTATTGAAAAGCCTTTAAAGGCTTTAGGCTACTCTGAAATTGATGTCAAATACGTTAATGAATTTGGCACAAATTACCTTAGAGTAATGGTAGATAAGGATGATGAGCCAATTGATCTTGATAAAATCATGAAGGTCAATGATCTTATTTCCCCAATACTTGATGAAGCTGATTTAATTAAGACAAATTATGTTCTTGATGTCACAACATTTGGTGCAGAAAAGAAAATAGATGTCGCTCGTCTTGAGAAATATGTTAATAAGTATGTTAACATTCATCTCACAAATCCTTATAAAGGATTAAATATTATTGAAGGTACTCTTGAAAGTGTTAATGATGACAAAATCATCATTTCTTATAAAGAAAAAACACGTCTTATCAAATGCGAAATTGAAAGAAAAGTTATTGATAAAGCACGTCTTGCAATCAAATTTTAAAGGAGAATAAAAATATGGATGCAACAAAATTCTTAGAAGCTCTTGATGAAATTGCTGCTGCAAAAGGAATTAGCAAAGAAGCAATTATTGAGGCCTTAAAAGAAGCTCTTAGAAAAGCTTTAGAAAAGCAAATCTGTGATGGCTATATCGTTGAAGGCGTCGATATTAGAGTTTCAATTACTGAACAACCAGCTGAAATCAGAATGGAATATGTTCGTAAGATCGTCGAAGAAGTCGAAGATGATATTTTAGAAATCTCACTTGAAGACGCAAACAAAGGAAAGAAAGGCAAAAAGTATGTTGTTGGTGACGAATACATTGTAGAAACTTCACCAGATGACATGGCTAGATTAACTGCTTTAACAGTCAAATCAGTTTTAAGACAAAAACTTGCAGAAGCCGAAAAGATGTCTTTATACGAAGTATACAAAGATAAAATTGGCGAAATGATTACAGGTATTTGTGAAAAATGTGATGACAGAGGCGCAGTTGTTAACATTGGTCGTTCTTCACTTTATTTAACACGTCGTGACTTAATCGGTGATGAAATGTTGGAATCCGGAAAACCAGTTAGATTATACGTTAGCAGTGTTACAGGTTCAGAAACAGGAAAATCACCAATGGTTCGTGTTTCACGTGCCGATGCAGGATTTTTACGTAGACTTTTTGAAGAAGAAGTTCGTGAAATTTATGATGGCACTGTAATTATTAAAAACCTTGCTCGTGAAGCAGGTATTCGTTCAAAACTTGCTGTTTACAGCAATGATATGAACGTTGATCCAGTTTCATGCTGTATTGGTGCAAATGGTTCTGCTATTCAAAAAATTGTTGCTCAACTTGGCAACGCAAAAGATAAAGAAAAGATTGATATCATT
This sequence comes from Bacilli bacterium, assembly GCA_045628045.1. Lineage (GTDB taxonomy): Bacteria > Bacillota_I > Bacilli_A > RFN20 > CAG-826 > Fiminaster. The sequence goes on along the minus strand of JAZQOV010000003.1, from coordinate 74,414 downwards.
CAATATTCTCCAAATGATGCACTTTTCATTATTGATGCATTAAGACCAGCAACAATTCTTAAAATCGGTGTCTACACCGATGAAAATGGCAAAAAGAACGCAATTGCCATTGTTCCAGATGGACAATTATCACTTGCAATCGGAAGAAAAGGTGCAAACGTTCGTGTTGCTTCTAAGTTAACTGATTGTCATATTGATATTAAAGAAGTTAGCATGTCTGACGAAGTTGAAATTGAACTTAAATCAATCGAAACAATTCAAGAAGAAGAAAAACTTCGTATTCAAAAAGAAAAATACGAGAAGTATCTTTCACAAATCAAATCAGAACGTGCTGTTTCAACTAAGACAGAAGCCGGTGTTGAAAAGAATAAACCACAAGTTATTACTGATGAAGAAGTTAAACCAGTGGTTGAAGAAGTTAAACCAGTTGAAACTCCAGTTGAAGAAGTTAAACCAGTTGAAGTTCCAGAAGAAAAACCAGTTGTTAAAACAACTGTTGTTAAGACAACAACCTCAATTGATGCTCTAGAAGCTGCTCTTGATAGTGAGAAAGAAAAAGAAAACTTCAAAGCTACACAAAAGACTTCTAAACGTCCACGCAAGATCGAAGAAGAAGAAGTTGCACATGAAGAAATTAAGACTGATGAAGTCAAACCTCAAATGGCAATTTACACTGATGAAGAACTTGCTGAACTCGCAAAAGAGGAAGAAGAGTATTACGAGGACGAAGATTTCGATGAATCCGAAGAGGAAATCGATTACGACGAATACGATCAATACTACGATGATGATGATAAATAACTTTTAGTTATTTTCTCTAGATATTAATTAAAGAAAGTGAGGTAAAAGTTATGGCAAAATATCAAGACCAAAGAAAAGCAAACATTCCTGCAGGTGGAGCCAAAAAAGATGCTACAAACAAAGTGAACAACGGTGTATTCGTTTTCACTCGTAACATGACTGTTGGTGAACTTGCTAAGGAACTTAATATTCAAGTTAATGATATCATTAAATTTCTTTTCATAGAAAAGAAAATGATGGTCACAATTAACCAAACTCTCGATGATGAAATGATCGGGCTAATTTGTTTACAATTTGGCTACGATTTTAAGAAAGAGAAAATTGTTAGCGAAGAAAACTTCGAAGAAGTTGAAATCGTTGATAAACCTGAAGATTTACTCCCAAGGGCTCCGATTGTCACAATTATGGGTCACGTTGACCATGGTAAAACAACCCTTATTGACGCAATCAGATCTTCTCACTTAACTGATAGTGAAGTTGGCGGTATTTCTCAAGCAATTGGCGCTTACCAAAAAGAAATTAATGGCCAAAAGATCACATTCTTAGACACTCCGGGCCATGAAGCATTTACTGCTATGAGACAACGTGGTGCAGCAGTTACTGATATTGTTGTTCTTGTTGTCGCTGCAGATGATGGTGTTATGCCTCAAACAATTGAAGCTATTGACCACGCAAAAGCAGCAGGCGTTCCAATTATTGTTGCAATCAACAAAATGGATAAAGAAGGAGCTGATCCTAGTAGAGTTAAGACGGAATTAATGTCTTATGACATTATTGCTGAAGAATACGGTGGAGAAAACATCGTTTGTGAAATCTCTGCAAAACAAAATAAAGGCATTAAAGAACTTCTTGAAGCCATTATTTTAGTGGCAGATATGCAAGAACTTAAAGCTAACCCAAATAGATACGCTATCGGTACAGTTATTGAAGCAAATCTTGATAAAGGTGAAGGCCCAAAAGCAACTCTTTTAGTTGAAAACGGAACTCTAACTTTCCAAGACTATGTTGTTGTTGGAACTGCTTATGGAAAAATCCGTAGAATGACTAACGAATACAAGAAAATTGTTAAAGAAGCAAAACCTTCTACTCCAGTTTCTGTTATTGGTTTAAGCGAAGTTCCAAATGCTGGTGATAAATTCATGGCATTCCCAACTGAAAAACAAGCTAAAGAAATTGCTGAAAAGCGTGCAATGGCTAAGAAAGCCGAAGATCAAAGTGCTCAGGCAGCAGCCTCTCTTGAAAAGATTTATTCAAGAATTACTGAAAGTAATGGTGAAGTTCAAGACGTTAACATTGTCTTAAAAGCTGATACAACAGGTTCAGCAGAAGCAGTTAAAGCTTCCCTTGATAAACTTTCAAATGACCAAGTTCATATTAATGTTATTCACTCTTCAGCGGGTGCAATTACAAATAACGACGTTATGCTTGCAAGCGCATCAGGAGCTATTATTTATGGCTTTAATGTCCGTCCTACTGCAATGGTTTCAGCTAAAGCTGAAGAAGCAGGAGTTGAAATTAGATTACACCGTATTATCTACGCTTTAATTGAAGAAATGGAAGCTGCGATAAAAGGTATGTATAAGAAGGAAAAGGTTGAATCTATTCTTGGACAAGCTGAAGTTAGAAGTTTGATTAAGATTTCTAAAGTTGGTACTGTCGCAGGTTCATACGTTACTTCTGGATGCATAAAAGCAGCAGCTCTCGTTCGTGTTTTAAGAGATGGTGTTATTGTTTATGAAGGCAAACTTGGATCTCTAAAGAGATTCAAAGATGATGCCAAAGAAGTTAAAGAAGGATTCGAATGCGGACTTACAATTGAAAACTTCAATGATTTGAAGGAATTAGATGTTATCGAAGCATACGAAATGGTTGAAAAAGAATAATGGCGGATCGCACCCAAAGAATTCAATCAATCATTGGAAAGAATATTTCTGAGATTATTCAATTTGAACTTAGAAATCCAAAAATTGGTTTCTGCACAGTGAGTGAAGTCTCTGTTAGCACAGATTTTAGCTATGCTAAAGTTTATGTAACTTTTTTAGGAAGCAAGTTTCCAAAACAAAACCTTGAGGAACTTAATAAATGTAAAGGTTACGTTAGAAGCTCACTTGCTAAGAAAATTGATATAAGAAAAACTCCTGAGATTACTTTTTATCTAGATGAGACTTATGAAAAAGTAAATCGATTGGACGAAATTTTAAGGAAAGAGCAAGAACAAATTAATTTAATGAAGAATAAATAATATGAATCTTAATAGAATTTTCAAACAAACTTTTAATAGTAAGCCAGAGTTTAATTTTGATTGTGGTGGAAGATTTGAAATTTTAGGAAATCATACAGATCATAATCATGGTTTGTGCTTAGCGGCGACAGCAAGTCTTGCTATCACTTGTGCACTTTCTAAAAGAGAAGATAATTTTATTAATGTAAAATCAATTGGATTCTCAGAGTTTAAAGTTGATTTATCAACTTTAGATTATAATCCGAAAGATGATAAATCCGCTGCAATGATTAAAGGCGTTGCTAAATTTTTTGTTGATAATGGATTGAAAATTGGTGGTTTTAACGCCATTCTTTCATCTACAATTTTTCCAGGAGCAGGAGTTAGTTCATCTGCAGCATTTGAATTACTAATAGGTCAAATTTTTAATGAATTATTTAATAATGGGGAAATTGATAAAATTATTTTAGCAAAAGCTGGTCAATATTCTGAAAATAATTATTACGGAAAAGCGAGTGGTCTTTTGGACCAAATTGGTGTTGCTTTTGGCAATGTTGTTAGAATTGATTTTGAAAATATTGAAAATCCAAAGGTTGAAAATATTGATTTTCCATTCATGGACTTATGCTTTGTCGGGGTAAATACTGGCGGTGATCATTCTTCAATGAATAAATTATATTCTCAAATTCCTGTTGATATGAAGTCTGCAGCAAAGAAAATGGGTGTTAGTTTTTTAAGGGAGTCAAATTTGGAAAAATTAGAACAAACTCCGGGTTTAACTCAAATTGAAAAAGAACGATCGATTCATTTTTATTCTGAAAATGAAAGAGTTCTAAAAGCAATAAAAGCTCTCAAAGTGAATGACAAGAAAACTTTTTTGGAGCAAATTAATAATTCAAGAATTTCCTCAACAACTTATCTTAAAAATATGATGGTTGAAGGACATTATCATGGATCTCCTCTTGAAGCTTGTGATAGAGCAATGGAAATTTTAAATGATAAAGGGGCATGTAAGATTAATGGAGGCGGATTCGCTGGTTCCATTATTTGTGCTGTGCCAAAATCATTAGTAAGAAAATTCATTAAAAAAATGGCAAATTTCTATGGTAAAGAGAATGTAGTTAAAATTGATATTCGTAAATACGGTCCAAGATCATTTTAAAATCGAATAAGTATTTAATATAAAAATAATTAATTTGGATAAAACGGAGAATCGAAGTATTTGATGTTATTTGCAATAAATGATTCAATTACTTCTTTTTCTTTTTTGTGTTCTTTTATTAAATAAAGATCATTAATGTAAGGAACTTCTTCTTTAATAAATGAAATAACTCCAATTGGCTTATCTAATTTATAAATAACGTATCGTAAAACATCATCTTTAAGGTTCATACATTTAAGAGAGAGTCTTAAGCTTGTTTCAACTCTAGAATCGCTTGCGGAAATGACAGGTTTGAATGAAATATCTTTTCTTTCTATTTTATAGAAAATATCGTTGTAAAAAAGAATTTCTTTATCATAATTATCAAGCATTGAGAAGAAATTATCTTTAGCGGATGGATATTTTTTGTATATTCCTTTTAATAAAGATTTCATTTCTGCGCGCATAGTGTTTCCGTCGTTTGGACAATGTGATGGAAATGAAGGAATTTTTTCTTCTTTTTGGCAACGAATGATTTCTTCTTCGTGAACCAAAATAAGTGGGCGGATGAATTCAATATCGGCTCTGTCTAGATGCATCTTTGGTTGGAAAGATGCAATACGACCGCCAAAGATTTCATTCATCATTAAGGTTTCGACTGCGTCATCACCATGGTGAGCAAATGCAACTTTGTTGCATCCTAGTTCTTTAGCTGCTTTATTTATAGCGGCTTTTTTCATTCTTGAGCAAATTGAACATGGAAGATGTGGCGCATCTTTTTGTTGAGTTTTAAGTATTTGATAAACTTCTTTTGAATCAACTACTTTTAACTCTAAACCAAGAGATTTAACATAATCTTTAATTGGTTTTGAGTCAAAACCTTCAAAACCTAGATCTAAAATTACTGGAACAATTTTAAAATTAACACAATCGAAATGCTGATATTGAGAAAGTGCCTTTAAAAGCACCATAGAATCTTTTCCACCTGAAATACCAATTAAAACATTGTCATTTTCGTGGAAAAAATCATATTTTTGATCAGCTTTTCTTATTAATCCTAAAATTGTTCGTAAAGATTTCATTGAGTTATATTATAATATAAGTTAATGATTAGCGGTAGTTTATTAATTAATAAAGAAGTAGGGTTAACTTCTAGACAAGAGGTTAATAATGTTTCACGTAGACTTAACGAAAAGAAAGCAGGCCATATTGGGACACTCGATCCATTTGCAGATGGACTTTTAGTGGTTCTACTTGGTTCCTCTACAAAGATTGCTCCATTTTTAGAAGTTATGGACAAAAAATATCTCGCTACATTAAAACTTGGTGAGAAAACTGATACTGGTGATTTAACTGGTAAAGTAATTGAGTCAAAAGAAATACCAGTTTTAACAAAAGAAAATATCGTTAAAACTTTAAAAACTTTTCTGGGAGAACAAGTTCAAATACCTCCAATGTTTTCAGCGTTAAAAGTGAATGGAAAAGAGCTTTATAAATACGCTAGAGAAGGCAAAGAAATTGAAAGAAAAGAAAGACATATCAATATTTATAATATTGATTTAGTGAATTTTGAGAAAGATGAAATCACTTTTATTGCAAAAGTTTCTAAAGGGACTTACATTAGAACTTTAGGTGAAGATATCGCTGAAAAATTAGGTACAGTTGGTCATCTTACAAAGTTAACTCGACTTGAGGTTGGACCTTACTCATTAGAAAATGCAAAACGTAGTTCAGAAGTAAGTGAAAAAGATTTAATTCCAATCTCAAAAATGTTAGCTCATTTAAAATCTTTTGAAGTCGAAGGTGAACTCGCTAAAAAAGCAAAGAACGGAATGCATTTTAGACTTCCAATTGAAGACAAAGAAATTTTGTTAAAAGACAAAGATGGCATCATAGCTCTTTATAAAAGAGAAGATAATGGTGTATACTCTTGCGTTAGAGGGTTAAGATGAAAACAATTTTGATGGATTATAAGAAACCTTGTAGTAGGTTTGAATCATTATCAATTTGTCTCGGTTATTTTGATGGTGTTCATCTTGGGCATCAAAAACTTATCAAATATGCGAGAAAAAACGCTAAACACACTTTAGGTTTATTAACTTTTGATAAACCAATTTCTACATTAATAAATAATGGTAAAAAGAAAGAAGTTTTAACTTCTCTTGATGACCGTTTTAAAATCATTTCTAAACTCGGTGTAGATTACTATTTTGTTTTAAAAATTGACAAAGAATTTACATCTTTGAGTGACATGGATTTTATCGAAATGCTCAAGAAGATGAATGTTAAAGAAGTGTTTGTTGGGAAAGATTTTAGGTACGGAAAAAATGCTTCAGGAACCCTTTATTCGCTTCAAGATTATTTTGATGTAAAAGTGGTGGATATTGAGAATTTTAATGGTGAGAAAATCTCTGCCCAAAAGCTTGCAGAAAAAATACAAGATGGTGAAATAGAATATGCAAATGACCTTTTAGGTCATAATTACACACTTGTTGGAACAATGACAAGTGGAAAACAAATAGGAAGAACCATTGGATTTCCGACAATAAATCTTAAATTAACAGATGATTATGTTTTGCCAAAATTTGGTGTTTATAAAACGATTTGCTATATCGATAATATTCCTCATGTTTCAATCACGAATGTTGGAATAAAACCAACTGTTGGATCAAAAGAACCGACTGTCGAAATTCACTTGCTAAATCATGTTGGAGAAGTTAAAGCTGACGTCATAAATCTTGAATTTCTAAAATTCATTCGAGAAGAGAAAAAATTCAGTTCTCTTGATGAATTAAAAGCTCAAATTGAGAAGGACATCAAAACATTGTAAATTTTTATTAGTGGATTTATTGAATTTTTTAAAATTTAATATATAATGTAAATCACGAAAAGAATCGAGAAAAAATATGCTAAATAAACTAATCAAAAAACTAAGTAATTTCAGAACTACAGCAATTGCAGCATCAATCGTTTCATTAGTTGCCGCAATTTATGCACTTGTTTCAATCTTCCTTTATCACTTTGCTGGTGATCCAGATCCAATGTCTAAAGGACTTGTAAGAATTGTTGGATTCCAAGAAAAACCATTCCTTGGAATGGCATTATTCTTCTGTGCACTTGCAGTTCTCATTATGTCAATCTTCATTGTTTATTCAATGTTCCCATTCATAATGAACAAAGAAAGACTTACTCCAAGAAAAGGTCTTCTTGTTACCGGATTTGCGAGTGGTGTTATTGAAATTGCATTAGTTATATTTATGTTTCTCCTCGCATTCGATGAGGTCGTTCCAAACACAAAAATCGGCATTATTCTAATTTCACCAATCGGAATCTTATCAGCGATTGGTTGTGGCTTATATTTATTCCCATTTATCAATTGTGAATTCTATATGCCAGAAATTGTTGTTAAAAAATAAGATGGACATTGTCCATCTTTTTCTTTCGCAATTTTTGATATTGCGAATGATTTAAGAAATCATTATAATATTACTCGCAACTTATTCTAAGTTTAACGAGCACTCCGACGTTATACCTGGATTAAGCGAAGTTAATTATAGGAGGGATAAATATGTTATCCAAAGAAAGAACTGCCGAAATTGTTAAGAAGTATGGCAAGAACGAAAAAGACACAGGTTCAGCCCAAGTCCAAATCGCTCTTCTTACAGCACAAATTAATGATCTTAGCGAACATCTTAAACACAACAAAAAAGATGCTTCTGGCAGACGTGGATTATTCATCTTAGTTGGACAACGTAAAGCATTCTTAAACTACCTTTCAAAGAAAGATAGAGATGCATACGTCAAACTCTTAAGTGAATTAAAAATCCGTAAATAAGTTATTAACTTATAAAGATGGACCATTACTATGTAATGGTCCTTTCTTTTACCTTTAAAAGTATTATACCTAACCTATCATTATATGATAAAATACTTATAGTTTATTTAAAGGAGAAAAAGAACATAATGAAAAATGTATTCGAATTAAATTTCGAAGGCCGTAAGATTGTTGTTGAAGCCGGTGAAATCGGTAAACAAACAAAAGCGGCAGTCTTGGTTCGTTATGGTGACACTGTTGTTTTAAGTAACGTCACAATGTCACAACACACTGTTGATTGGGACTTCTTCCCACTCTCAGTTGAATACCAAGAAAGAATGTACGCTGCAGGAAAAATTCCTGGCGGATTCTTAAGACGTGAAGGTCGCCCAAGCTACCATGCAATTCTTGCAAGTAGAATTACCGACCGTACAATGCGTCCACTTTTCCCTGAAGGATTCCGTAATGAAGTTCAAGTCGTTTCACAAGTAATGGCTGCTGATTACGATAATTCTCCAGAGATTACTGCAATGTTAGGTTCATCACTTTGTGTATGTATCTCAGACGTTCCATTTAATGGTCCTATTGCAGGTGTCTACGTTGGTAGAGTTAATGGTAAATTTGTTATTAACCCAACAGTAGAACAAAAGAAAGTTTCAGATATTGATCTTTGTGTCGCTGGTACCGAAGATGCTATCAACATGGTTGAAGCTGGTGCTCACGAAGTTAGCGAAGAAGATATGCTTGATGCCTTAATGTTTGGTCACGAAGCAGTCAAGAAACTTTGCAAATTCCAAAAGAAGATTATCAAAGCTATTGGTGTTGAAAAGAACAAAAACATTGAATTTAAAGTCATGCCAGAAGACTTATACAAAGAAGTCCAAGCAAAGGCAGACAAAGATTTACGCAAAGCTGTCTCAACAAAAGACAAACTCGAAAGAGAAGCAAATATTGAAAAAGTTGAAAAGGCTATTGAAGAAGAATATGTTGCAAACGGTGCAGACGCAAAAACTGTTCAACAAGTTCATAACATTCAAGAAGACCTTGTTCATAAAGAAGTCAGAAGACTTATTATCGAAGATAAAGTCAGACCAGATGGCCGTAAGACAGACGAAGTTCGTCCACTTGATGCACAAGTCGACCTTTTAGGTCGTAGAGTCCATGGTTCAGCCATGTTCACTCGTGGTCAAACACAAGTCATTTCTGCTACAACACTTGGTCCTTTAAGCGACAAACAAGTCTTAGATGAATTAACAGCTGAAACAGAAAAACGCTTTATTCATCACTATAACTTCCCACAATGGTGTGTTGGTGGAACCGGAAAAATTGGTGTCTTAGCACGTCGTGAAGTTGGTCACGGTGCTCTTGTTGAAAGAGCATTAGCTCAAGTTATTCCAAGTGAAGAAGAATTCCCATACACAATTCGTACAGTTGCTGAAGTTGTTGAATCAAACGGTTCATCATCACAAGCATCAATTTGCGCAGGTTGTATGTCACTTATGGCAGCAGGCGTTCCAATTAAAGGAATTGTTTCTGGTATTGCTATGGGTCTTATTTCTGATGGCGATTTAAGAAAGAATCCATACACAATCCTTACCGATATTCAAGGTCTTGAAGACCACTTCGGTGATATGGACTTCAAAGTTGCAGGTACTGCAAAAGGTATTACCGCACTTCAAATGGATATCAAAATCGCTGGTGTTACAAGAGAAGTTTTAGCTGAAGCATTAGAACAAGCTAATAAAGCACGTGCTCAAATCCGTGAAGTTATGGCAAAAGCCATTGCTGAACCAAGAGCAGATGTTTCTGAGTTTGCACCAAAACTTGATAAGATGCAAGTTCCAGTAGACAAGATTCGTGAAGTTATTGGTACTGGCGGAAAAGTCATTAATGACATTATTGCTCAATGTGACAATGTCCAAATCGATATCGATGATGATGGACACGTTGTCATTTATCACATGAACCGTGAAATGATCAACAAAGCTAAATCAATGATTGAAAATATCGTTCGTGAAGCAAAAGTTGGTGAAGTTTACGAAGGTGAAGTCACCAGAGTCGAAGACTATGGTGCATTCGTAAAATTATTTGGTAGCTGTGAAGGTTTATGTCACGTCTCAAGACTTGACTGGGGTTACGTTGCAAAAGCAAGTGACAAAGTCAAAGTTGGTGATGTCTTAAAAGTTCGCGTCTGCGAAATTGACGACCATGGTAAAGTCAAAGTTTCTCATAGAGAATTCATTGAAAAACCAGCAGGATTTATTGAAAAACCAATCGAAAATAAGAAACCTGCAAAAAAAGGTCATAGAAAATAATTTAATTTAAACATTTATGTTTGATGTTATCGTAATTGGGGCTGGCATTGTTGGCTCGCTTGTAGCGCGCAAACTTTCACGCTACCAATTACGAATAGCAGTCTTAGAAAAAGAACCTGACGTTGGAAACGTCACTACTATGGCAAATTCTGCCATTATTCACTCAGGTTATGATCCTGTTCCTGGAACGCTTAAAGCAAAATTTAATGTTTTAGGAAATAAAATGATGGACAAGCTTTGTGAAGAACTTGATGTTGAAATGAAACGTATTGGTTCTTTGACTGTAGCACTTTATGATGAACAACTTCCTTTACTAAAGGAATTAGCAGAAAGAAGTGCTAAAAACGGTGTTGAAGTAAAAATACTTAATGCCGCAGAAACTTTAAAAACTGAACCACATTTAAATCCTAATGTGAAGGGATCACTTTTCGCACCTAGTGCAGGAATTGTGAATCCCTTCACTTTATCGGTTCATGCTATAGAAAACGCTGTTGATAATGGAGTTAAGCTCTTCTTAGAAGAGAAGGTTGTTTTTATTAAGAAAAACAACGGTTTCTATAACATTATTTGTGAGTCTGGAAATACTTACGAAACAAAAATTATTATTAATGCAGCAGGTATTTATTCAGATGAAATCCACAAAATGGTGGAGCCTATTGATTATTCTTTATCGCCTAGAAAAGGCGAATATTTCATTTTGGATCATTACACAGATGATCTTGTGAAACACACAATATTCCCTCTTCCAAGTGAAAAAGGGAAAGGAATTTTGGTTTCTCCAAGCATTGGAGGAACTTATCTTGTGGGTCCATCTGCTGAAGCCATGCCATCTAAAGATGATGTTTCAACAGATAAACCTACTCTTGATACAATCAAGAGACAAGCATTAGAAATGGTACCACAGATACCATTTAATCAAGTTATTCGTACTTTCGCTGGAACTAGACCAACTCCAAGTACTCATGATTTTATTATTGGATTCGCTAAAAGCGATAACCATTTCATTAACCTTTCTGGAATTGAATCTCCAGGTTTAGTTTCCTCTCCTGCTATAGCAGAATACGTTGTTGATGAATTTGTATCAAAAGTTATAGATTTAAAAGAAAATCCATACTTCAATCCATACGTTAAAAAACGTCCAAATATTCACGAAATGAGTTTAAAGAAAAGAAATGCTTTTATTAAAGCAAATCCTGATTATGGCCAAATAATTTGCAATTGTGAAAAGATTTCTTTAGGTGAAATTCTTTTTGAGATGAACACTAGTGTTCCTCCAAAGACAATTAAAGCTATTAAAAAACGTACAAGAGCAGGATTTGGCAAATGCCAAGGTGGATTCTGCCAACCTCTTGTTGCAAAAATAATTTCAGAGAAATTTAATATTCCACTTAACAAAGTTATGTTTCAAAAAACTGGTTCATTCGTTATGCCTTATGAAATAAAAGGAGAACACGATGATAAATAAACGTTTAGTTATTATCGGTGGTGGCTCCGCAGGAATGGCAGCAGCCATAAAGGCTTATGAACTCGGTGAACGAGATATTTTAATTATTGAGAAAAACGCTTACCTTGGTGGAATCTTAAATCAATGTATTCATAATGGTTTTGGCCTACATGAATTCAAAGAAGAACTCACAGGACCTGAGTTTATGACCAGGTTTTCGGACAAAGTAAAAGAGTTAAAAATTGAATACAAACTTGAATCAAATGTCTTATCAATAAGTGACGACAAAGTCGTTACTTATTCTAATAGAGAAGAAGGTTTAGTGGAAGTTAAAGCAGACGCTATTATTCTTACCACTGGATGTTATGAAAGAAACGCTGGAGCTATTCAAATTCCAGGTGATAGACCATCTGGTATTTATACAGCTGGGCAAGCTCAACTTTATGCCAATTGTTATGGTTATCTAGTAGGTAAAAAAGTATTCATACTTGGATCAGGCGATATTGGCTTAATTATGGCACGAAGAATGACACTTGAAGGTGCAAAAGTTCTTGGTGTAGCTGAGCTAATGCCTTATTCAGCAGGATTAAATAGAAACATCGTCCAATGTCTTCAAGACTTCAATATTCCTTTATATTTAAGTCACACTGTTAAGAAGGTTATTGGAGACTCTCACCTTGAAAAGGTTGTTATCGCAAAAGTAGATGACAAAATGAATTTTATTCCAGGAACCGAAATAGAATTTGAATGTGATGCTTTACTTTTGTCAGTTGGTTTACTTCCGAATGTTGATTTATTTAACAAATTACCACTTAGTTTTTCAAAAACTAGAGGAGCAAAAGTTAATCAAGCAATGGAAACAGATATTCCTGGTATTTTCTCTGCCGGAAACGTTTTGCATGTGCATGATTTAGTCGACTACGTAGTAGAAGAAGCTAGAGAAGCGGCTGTTGGTGCGATTAGTTACCTCAAAGGCGAACTCAAGCACACAGGTCACGTTTATGATGTTAATCCCGGATTAGGAATTAACTATGTTGTTCCTCAAAAATTATTTATTGATGATGTTAAAGACAGTTGTTCTTTCAAGTTTAGAGTCGCTAAACCAATGAAAGATATTAATATAATTATTGCTAAAAGCAATAATATTATTAAGAAAATCTTTAAACCAGCAATCGTTCCTAGTGAGATGGAAATTGTTAACGTTTCAAAAGATCTTTTTATAAAAAATGGTAACGAAATTAAAGTTTACGTGGAGGAAAGAAAATGAAAAAAGAACTCATTTGTATAACTTGTCCACGTGGATGTCATTTGGTAATTGATGAGAATTTAGTCGTTACAGGAAATACGTGTCCTAGAGGCGAAATGTATGCAAAAGCAGAAGTAACACACCCTGTAAGAATGCTCACCTCGACTGTCAGAATTAAATCAAAAGTTGAAACTAGACTTCCTGTTAAAACTAGTGGTCCTATTCCAAAGGAATTAATTTCTAAAGCAATGGAAGAAATTAAGAAAATAGAAGTTAGTTCACCAATCAAGATTGGTGATATTATAATTAAGAACATTCTAGGAACTAATGTAAACATTATTTCAACAAAGAATGTAGATAGGTAGAAAATATGGATAAAATTAAACTTATTTTTCTAGGCGGACAAGATGAACTTTACAAAAATATGTGCGCCATTGAAATCAACAACGATATTTTTGTTATCGGTGCTGGTTTTAAAACTCCTGATAAAACAAATCCAGGAATTGATTTTATCATTCCTCGTTATGATTATCTTTTAGCAAACAAGGAAAAAGTTAAAGGTTATTTTCTCACTCATGGTTTTGATTCAGTCTTTGGTGCACTTCCTTTCATTTATGAAAAGGTTCCGGCTCCAATTTATTGCACAAGAGTAACGAATGACTTTTTAAAAGGATTTTGTGTTCATAACAAACTTAATTATGAAAAATTACCAATTACAATTGTTAAAACTGATGAAGATTTGCTTTTAGCAAATAGAAAAATTTCTTTCTTTGGAGTTACTTCTAATTTCGCTGAGTCAGTTGGAATTTCAATTGATACTGATCAAGGAAATATTGTTTATATTTCAAACGCTGTTGCGCATAACGACTTTGAAAAAGGATTCGTTTTCGATAAGCAAAAAATCGCAAAAGTTTGTGAAAAGAAGACTCTAGTCTTATTACTTGATGCATTAAATGCTGATAAGACTGGATATTGTTCTCCAAACTATTCATTACTTAAAATTCTAAATCCTGATGTCTTTGAAAAAGAAGGCCGCATTTTCCTTGCAGTAGACCAATTAAATTTATTTAACGTTATCCAATGTTTAAATACTGCAGTTGAAAATGGGAGAAAAATTATTTGTTATGATGAAAATTCATCTGAACTTGTAAATACATTAAACTCTGAAGGATTTTTAAATATTAAAAATGACTCTTTAGCAACAATCGAAGATGTAAATCGTTTAAGACCAAGAGAAGTTTTGATTTTTATGACAGGATTCGCTAAAAAGTTAAATCTAAAGATTTCACTTTTAGCAAGTAGAAAAAATGATGAAAAGATTGTCTTTATTAAAGACTCTGACACATTTATTTATGGAAGCCATATAACTCAAGAAATTGAGACTATTGCTACAGACACAATCAACGAATTATATAAAACCGGATGTAACATTATTAAGCCAGGAAAACAATATTCCAGAATGCATGCTTGCGAAGAAGATATTAAATATTTAATCGCAATGTTTAAGCCTAAATATTTAGTTCCGGTTACAGCTCAATTTGTTAAGCTCTTGGCTTGTGCTATGGTTGCACTTAATATGAATATTGGCCTTAATCACAACAATGTATTCATTGTTGATAATGGTAATATTATCGAATTTGAAGCAGGATTTGGAAAACTTTTACCTAATAAAGTTGTTGCCGGAGATGTTTTTGTTGATGGCAAAGGTATTGGTGATGTTAGGTCCGAAGTTTTGGAAGAAAGAAATAAACTATCTGACGAAGGCGTTGTTGTTTTAGGTTTGACCATTTCGAAAAGCAAGCACGAAATCGTTGCTGGACCAGATGTTCAAGCACGAGGCCTTGTTTTCCTTAAGGATAACGAAGGACTTATTCGTGAAATCACACGTTTATTTGTCACATCTATAAACAACGAACTCGCTAAAGAGAATTACTCAATTGCTTATATGGAACAAACCACAAAAGACATTTGTTTCAAGGCAATTAAAAGAGCTATTAATAAGTCTCCAGTAATTATTCCAATAATTGTAGAAATAAATTAACACTTGTATTAATTTATTTATTATGATAAAATAACAAAAATATGAACGAGAAATACAGAATTACGAAAAATTCAATATCATTCATTGGTGGAATTTGTTCCATCCTTTTCCCGCTTGTTGTTTTATTCTCAAATGGAACTCCATTTAGTTTCCTTATGACTGCAATAACACACTCATTTGGTTTTGTTGGATTCTGGGTAATAATGCCTTACTTTGTAATTATAGGTTTTTACTTAATTTTCCGAAAACGCTTAATTAAATTAAAAATGGGCGTTACCATGTGGGGACTTGTCATAATAATTTTGTGTTTACTTATCTTATGTTCGCATTGGTCCTCAATAGGAACAACCATTAATGGTTTGGAAATTGTTGGAAAAGGCACAACAGAAGAAGGGACTGCTAAATATTTAACATTCTCCAACTCAATGGAAGTGTTTGATATTGTTGCTAAAGAAACAAATGCAAGCTTTGGTCCAAGCATTAAACTTGGTGGTGGTAAAGTTGGCTTTCTTTTTGCTGGCGCACTTAATAGTGCGATTTCACCTGTTGGACTCAACATTGTGTGTTGGTTGTTCTTTCTTGGTGGGATGGTTATGGTGTTTAATGCTCAAGTTTTCCATATTGGGAAACTTTTCAAGAAAAAACGAGATGGTGATGACGATGTTTTCAAAGAAGTAAAAATTGAAACCATGGAAGCTCAGCCTCAAGCTGCAGTTGAGGAAACTCCTGCTCCTGTAGTTGAAGAAAAAGAAGAAACTCCTGTGTATGATAATCGTCCTATTTTCGAGTCCTTCCACACCAGCGCGCCAATTAATAATGAATACGATTTAAAGAAGGCTCACTTTGTTTTAAAAGGAGAAGAAAATACTTCTGAAGAGACAAATGAAAATTCGTTTACAAAACCTGATTTTGAAGAAGAAATTATTGAGGAAAAAGAACCTATTAATAATACTGAAAGTATTATAAGTGAAGAAAATACTTCTGAAGAAGTCTATCATGAACCAGAAATGGAAAGGGTAGAAGTACAACCAGAAATTTCAGAACCAATAAAAGAAGATGAACCTCCTGTTATTGAAAAAGATCCGCTTGAAAGCATTCCTTACGAGAATAGACCTCAACCAAAAGCTAATATTCTTAAGAACTATATTTATCCAAGTATTGATTTATTAGACCTTAATGAATCAAATGTTGATCAAGCATCAATCGATGAATCTTGTAAGCAAAGAGTTGAAACAATAAACACAACATTTAGAAATTTAGGCATTGGTGCCGAAGTTGTTTCTTACGTTGTTGGACCTTCTGTTACAAGATTTGATGTTGAAACAAATGCTAACTCGACAGTTACTGTAATTCAAAAATATATCACTGATATATCATTAAGATTAAATGGTGCTGCAGTACGTTTTGTTCCTATTGTTACAGGTAAATCTACCTCTGGTCTTGAAGTTACAAACGAAATAAGAACTAATGTTTACCTTCGTGAAGTTGTGGAAGAACTTCCAAAAGGTGAAGAAAATAGACTTGAAATTCCTTTTGGCAAAGACATTTCGGGCGATTTACAGCATGCTAAGTTAGTTGATTTCCCACACATGCTTATCGCTGGTACTACTGGTTCAGGTAAATCAATATTTGTTCACTCAGTCATCATTACTCTTCTTATGAGAAATAGACCAGATGAACTTAAGTTCATCATGGTTGACCCAAAGAAGGTTGAAATGAATTATTATGATGATATTCCACATCTTTTATGTCCAGTCATTTCTGATATGAAAAAGGTGCTTGTTGCCTTTAACAAACTCGTTTCAGAAATGGAAAGACGTTATAACCTATTTAAGGATAACAAAGTTAGAGATATTGTTGGTTTTAATAAATTTGCTAAAACTGCTGGTCTTCAACCTCTTCCTTACATCGTGGTAGTTATTGATGAATACGCAGATTTAGTTGAAAACGTAAAAGAAATTAAAGAGCCAGTTGTTAGACTTGCTCAAAAAGCTCGTGCTGCTGGTATTCATATCATCTTTGCAACCCAACGTCCAAGTGTCAACGTAGTTGACGGTACAATTAAAGCAAACGTTTCTACTCGTGTAGCGCTTAGCTGTGCATCTGCAATTGACTCACAAACAGTTATTGGAACTGGCGGTGCTGAAAAGCTTCTTGGACATGGCGATATGCTTATCGATTGCCCTCTTATTTCTAGAACTATGAAGCCACGTGCACAAGGTTGTTATGTTTCAGAAGTTGAAATTATGAGAGTTTGCGATTTCTTAAGAGAACATTATCAACCTCAATTTGACCCAATGTTTGTAAATTTGGAACCAGTTGTTGAAGAAAAACATTATGATGAACCTAAGGTTGATCCTATAGACAAATCCAAAACTGAAGAAGAAGTTTATCAACGTATTAAAGACGATACTCGTTATAGAGAATTCTTCTCAATTTCTTACATTACAAGAACCTATGGAATGGGCTTCTCTAGAGCTGGAAAAATGTTCCATAGACTTGTTGAAGAAGGCGTTGTTGAGCCAACTGGTGACGCAAGAGGATCTAAAGTTATTGGCTACGTCCCTGGTGCACAACCACAAGGTAGCATTGAGCAATCAACTCTTGTTCCAGACGAAAATGATGAATTTGACAATTAACCTTGCTAAGCAAGGTTTTTTGATTATGAAAAACGGGAATCAAGTTCATTTAGATGTGGTAAAATATTAACGGAGGGTAGTTATGAATCAAGTTAGTTTAATTGGTATTTTGAGAGAAAATATTGACGATAATTATAGATATTTTGAATACGAATTGCCTTTTGGCGATGATCCAATGAAAAAGAATCCAATTATCGTTGTGAAAAATTGGACAGGTCAACCAAAATCACGTCTTTTAGTTATGCCTAGCGGCTCTAAAATTGCAGTCGAAGCGCACTTGGACAGCCACGAAAAATTTGGTACAATACTTGTCGTTGAACAATTTCAAGGTCTTAAATAATGAATATTAAAAAGTTATTTCAATATATTAGAATTGTTCTTGTCTGTGGACCAGTTATTATCTATTACCATTTTAGGTACATGATAAAATTTGCGAAACATACAGAAAAATATTCTTTTGAATATAGATATAAAATCATTCGTAAAGAAATAACTTTTGTTTTGTCAAAATTTCATTTAGTCTATGACGTTAAGGGGCTCGATAAATTTACAAATTCGCCAACAAAAGCTTTGCTTATATCGAACCATTTGTCTTTCTTTGATCCGCTTTTTATCGTTGTGAATAGCGAAAAACCAGTTTCATTTGTTGTTAAGAAAGAAACTTATAAAATGCCTTTTGCAGGAAAAATTGCTAAAGCATTAGAGGTTTTCGCACTTGATCGTGAGAACATCATGGCCCAGTTAAGCGAGATTAGAAAAATCGTAGATTATCTTAAAGATCCAAGTAAACCTAACATAGTTATTTACATTGAGGGAACTAGAAATAGACATCCAGAAAATACATGTTTGGATTTCCACCCAGGCACTTTAAAGATTGCTCAAATGGCTGGAGTTCCACTTTGTGTTGCTGCAACTTATGGTGGTTTTAGACCTCTAAGTATTCATTCATATTTAAAGAGTTATCCTTGCTTCTTTAATTTATTTGAAAAACTTGACGTTAGTGAAGTTAAAGGTGCAAAGACAACTGATCTTGCTATAGCTTTAAAAGAAAAAGTCGACAATAATGTCGACAAATTACGTAAACTTGATAATGAGTTTATATTAAACTCAAAGATATCTAGTAAAGTTAAAGAATTAGAAACTAGAGTCAATATTCGCGTTAATTCTTAATCCTTTTGGATAATAATTTTTCAAAACATTATTAAGAGAATAACAAACACCTAGATTAACTTTGTTAAATGAAACAAAGTAAAAACCATCCGGGTGTTTTTTATTTAGTGTTTCGCCTCTTAAATATTTAATAACTTCCTCTTTATTAAGTTCAATTGAATTAGAAGCATCTGATACGTGTGAGTAGTGGTGCGAAGGAATGATTTTGTCTGCTAATTTGCTCTCTTTAAATAATCCAGGACGAAGTGCTAAATCTTCAAAATTATTTGGGAGTTTTGAAGGACAAATAAAAGTTTGAATTTCTTTTGAATTTCCTTTACCTATAACATTTCTTTCTACTTTAATTGGCGTAAGTTTACTACCATGTAGTAATCCAGGCTTTTTAACTAAGGCGATGTAATGCCCTTCGCCTTCAAATAAGTTTGGAAATAAATGAACGGTTTCAGGATATTCTTTTGATCTATATTCGCCTTCAAAATTTTGAATTCTTATTAATTCAGCATTCGTTTTTTCTAAAAGATATTTAATGATTTCTTCATCTTCTTCATAAGAGTATGAACAAGTGGAGTACACTAAAGTGCCGCCTTCCTTAAGCATTTCATAACACATTAAAATTAAATCTTTCTGAACTAATGAATTCTTAATTACTTTTTCATAGGTCCAGTCATCTTTCATTTCACTAGATTTTCTAAACATTCCAGATCCTGAACATGGTGCATCAAGAATTATTTTGTCGAAAAAATTAATAAATTTATTTTTGTGATTTTCAAAATCAAGTGAGGTCACAACAACATTAGATAACCCCATTCTTTCAACATTACTAAGAAGAATATTTGCTCTTTGTTTTGACAAATCATTCGCGATAATTAGTCCTTCATTCTGCATTTTTAATGCAGTTTGAACAGTTTTGCCACCTGGAGCAGCACACAAATCTAAGACGACATCTCCTGGTTTTGCATTTAAAAAATTTGCGACAAGCATTGCAGAAGGTTCTTGAATATAATAAGCCCCTTGCTCGTGGTAAATTTTCTTTCCTAAATCATATTTATCCTTTTCAAAAAGAAAACCATTTTCCACAATTGGATGAGGCTTAACATCTGGAAACAATGATAAAAAGTTTTTTCTAGAAATTTTGTTAGTATTAAGATAAACAGCCTTCTTTTCTTTTAAAGAAAAAGATGAAATTAGATCGTTAATTTCTTGTTCTGATAAATATTTATTTAGGTGAGTAGCAAAGTCCATTTTATTTACTAAGCCTTAGCATGATTTATATTGTAAATCATAAAATTATTAATTTCATTAATCTTTTTTAGTTTTTGATTTATCAAAAATTTTCTTTGTGCTATACTTACTATGAGGTTTTATTTTTATGAGAATGGTAGATATTATTACAAAGAAAAGAGATGGCGGCGTATTAACCAATGAAGAAATCGATTTTTTCATTGATGGATATGTCGAAGGAAAAATCCCTGATTACCAAGTTTCATCATTATTGATGGCTATTGTTTTTAAAGGTATGAACAATGACGAAATCGTTCATTTAACAGACCGTATGGAACATAGCGGTGATGTCATGGATTTAAGCTCAATTCCTGGCAAAAAAGTTGACAAACACTCAACAGGTGGTGTTGGAGACAAGACTTCATTAGCCCTTGGTCCAATGGTTGCTGCTTGTGGCGCTGTTGTCGCAAAAATGTCAGGTCGTGGCTTAGGCCACACAGGTGGAACTCTTGATAAATTAGAGTCAATCCCAGGTTTAAATGTTTTCATGGAACAAGAGAAGTTCATGGAAATTTTAAAGAGCAATGGCGTTGCTATTGCTGGCCAAACTGGAACTTTAGTTCCAGCAGACAAGAAACTTTACGCACTTCGTGACGTTACAGGAACAGTTGAATCAATTCCATTAATTGCTTCATCTGTTATGTCCAAGAAGCTTGCTTCTGGTTCTGATTGTATTTTACTTGACGTTAAGTTTGGTAATGGTGCATTTATGAAAACTAGAGAAGATGCAAAGAAACTTGCAAAAATTATGTGCGCAATTGGTAATTCGCTCAATCGTGATACACGTGCAGTTTTAACAAGCATGGAACAACCACTTGGACATGCAGTTGGTAATTCCCTTGAAGTCAAGGAAGCAATTGACACACTTCATGGACATGGTCCAAAAGATTTCCAAGATCTTTGTTATCAATCAGGCGCAATTATGCTTGAACAAGCAGGAATCGTCAAAGACGAAAAAGAAGGTCTTGCTATGCTCCACAAAGTTGTTGAAGATGGTTCAGCCTTTGAAAAATTCAGACAAATGGTTATTGCTCAAGGTGGTGATGTAAGCTATATTGATCACCCAGAAAAATTCCCAGTTTCAAAGAATGTTATTGAAATTAAAGCTTCAAAACCAGGTTATATTAAACAAATTGTTGCTCTTGAAATTGGCGAAAGCGCTATGCGCTTAGGTGCTGGTAGAGAAACATTTGATGATGTTATCGATATGTCAGCAGGTATTGTCTTAAGCAAGAAAGTCGGAGACAAAGTTGCTAAAGGCGATGTCTTATGTACTGTTTATACAAACAAGGAAGAGTATGCACAAATTCTCAAAGATATTGAAAATGCATTCACTATCGTTGATGGATTCGTAGAATATCCTCCAACTGTTCACGACTACATTAAAGGATAATGAGAGTAATCATTCAAAATGTAAACCGTGCAAGTTGCACAATAGATAAAAAAATCGTGGGAGAAATCTCCCGCGGTTTTTGTCTTTTTGTCGGATTTACACATGATGATTCAAAAGAAAGAGTTGAAAGAATGGTTAATAAGTTAGTCTCTTTGAGACTATTTGATGACGAAAACGGAAAAACAAACCTTTCATTAAAAGATATTGATGGTTCAATTCTTTCTATTTCTCAATTCACACTTTATGCTTCTGTAAAAGATGGAAGACGCCCAAGTTTTGTAAATGCAATGCGTCCTGAAGAAGCTACAAAACTTTATGATTATTTCAATGTCTGCCTTAGAAATGCGGGTTTTAAAGTTGAAACTGGTGTTTTTGGTGCAGATATGAAGATTGATTTAGAAAATAATGGTCCGTTTACCACAATTTTAGATTCGGAGGAACTTGGTTTATGAGTAAAAAAGTTCTTGTTGGATTAAGTGGTGGTGTTGACTCAGCAATCGCAGCTTATCTTTTAAAGAAAGATGGTTATGATGTTACTGCATGCTTTATGCGTAACTGGGACGCTATGGCAAATGGCGATTATTTAGGAAACCCTACAATTAATGATGATCGTTGTCCTCAAGAAAAAGATTATCAAGATGCTCAAAAAGTAGCAGAAAAACTTGGAATAAAACTCTTAAGAGTTGATTTCATAAAAGAGTATTGGGATAACGTTTTTAGTTTCTTTATTAGCGAATATGAATCTGGAAGAACTCCAAACCCAGATATTTTGTGCAATAAATACATCAAATTTGATGCATTTTTAGAGTTTGCAAAGAAGAATGGTTTCGATTTAATTGCAATGGGTCATTATGCAAAAAGAGTTGAAAAAGATGGTCATTTTTATTTGGAAAAATGTTATGACCAAAACAAAGACCAAACTTATTTCCTTTCTCAAATTAATGAAGAACAAATTAAATCATGTTTATTCCCGCTTGGAGATATTGATAAAACTGAAGTTAGAAGAATTGCTCATGAACTCGATTTAGAATCAGTTATGGACAAAAAAGATTCTACAGGCGTTTGTTTTATTGGTGAAAGAAACTTTAGAGAATTTTTAAAGAACTATATTCCGGCTCAAAAAGGACAAATAATTGACATTGATACAGGAAAAGTAATTGGAGAACACAAAGGTGTTTTCTATTACACAATTGGTCAACATAAAGGACTTGGAATTGGTGGCATAAGCGGTGAAACCGCTTCTGGTTGGTTTATAGTGAAAAAAGATGCAAAGAAAAACATTCTTTATGTGACACGTGGGGACACTCAAAAATACTTGATGTCCAATAAGTGCGTTGTAACTAAACTTAACATCATTAACAAGGATGAAAAATTTCCACAAGAAGTTGGTGCAAAATTTAGATATAGACAGCCTGATCATCCAGCTGTAATTAGACTGGAAGATGGCAAAATTATCTGCGAATATGATTACTACAAAGCAGTCACAACAGGTCAAGAAGCTGTCTTCTATAATAAAGATGGATTACTAATTGCCTCTGGTACAATTGATGAAGTTTATCGAGACAATGTAAGAATTGATAAATAAAAAAGTTCCGATTTAACGGAACCTTTTTATTACTTTTCGTCTGCCTTATCTGCCTTTTCAAACAGTGTTAATAAGTCATCAACAGTAAGTTTGGATTTTTCTTTACCTTTGAAATCATGAATGATTTGTCCATGATGGAACATGATTAATCTATCACCATAAGTAATAGCATCTTTCATGTTGTGGGTAATCATAAGAGTAGTTAATTTTTTTGCTCTTACAATTTTATTTGTAAGTTCCAAAACTTTTTTAGCTGTTTTAGGATCAAGCGCAGCAGTATGCTCATCAAGAAGCAAAATCTTTCTGTCTCCGTTGTAATCATGGAGTTTATTTGATAAATCAACTAAAGCATTGAGTTTTTCTTCTTTTGTTGCATTTTTTGTAATCTTTTTAAGATATTCAGCTTTTGCTTCATCATAGAATTTCCCAGCTTTACTTATGCAATCTTTTTTAAGTTGTTTCAACTTATTTTTGATTTCGTTTTGTTTAGTTTTATCGTTAGTGTTTCTTAATTCAATATTAAGTGGGCCAGAAGCCACATCAAAGTTCATTTGAATAAATTCTTTTCTTGTATCGATGCGTGAATCATTTGCAGCCATTAACAAAGTTAATGCTTGACGTTGTCCTCCTGACATACGGCCAACTTTTTGATTCATTCTATCTTCAAGTCCTAAATCAAATTGTTTGACTTGAGAAATAAAGTAATCCCTAACAGTTTCATTTGAGAAACCCCATTTAACTGGCGAGTGGTGTTTTCCACGTCTATAAGCAATTTCAAGGTTTTCGAGAACAGACATTTCGCCTGTTGTGCCCATTCTTGGATCTTGGAATACACGGCCAAAGTATTTAGCACGTTTAAATTCCTTCATTTCGGAAATAGGCATACCAGAAAGTGAAATTTCACCTTCAGTTGGTGTGTAAGTGCCAGCGATTAAGTTCATAGTGGTGGTTTTACCAGACCCATTTGAACCAATAATAGTGACAAATTCGCCATCGTTAATCTTTAGATTAACGTGATTTAAAGCAACACGTTTGTCTCTTTCATCTCCAGAGAGGTTAAAGATCTTTGTTAAATTTGTTAATTCAATCATTTTCTTACCTCCGAAGCGATGTCTTGTTTAATATGAAATAGCTTTTTAAAGCCAGATTTTATAAGAGGCAAGCAAAGTGCAATTGTAATAAGCACTGCATAAAGCAAGCTCTTAAGTTCAGTTGGAAGACCAAGTCTAGTAGCAATTGTAATAATTACAAAGTAAACAATTGCGCCTAAAGCAACGGAAATAATCCAGTTCTTAAATGTTCTTTTTCCGAATATGGCTTCTCCAATAAGGATTGAAGCAAGACCAATTACTAAGTAACCAGCCGCAGAAACGGTGGATACAGTTTTTGCATCTTGAACATAAAGTGAGCCACCAAGAGCAATCAAAGCATTTGAAATTGCGATACAAACAATAGTTGTTATATTTGCGTTGATGCCTTGAGAATTAGACATGTTTTCATTTAAACCTGTTGCTCTAATTGCCATTCCGTATTCAGTTCCAAAGAAGAAATAAATACCGAACATAATTACTAAGACAACAAATAACATTACAAGGATTTTAATGATTTCACCTAAAGGTGAAGCAATAATCCATTGGTTATAACCTTCAACAAATTTCCAAGGCGCAAATAATGTGTAAATTGTTTGACTTGTTCCGCCTTTTTGAATGTTTGTAAATGTAATTTGTGATGCAAATAGAGTGGAGTTTCCTTTTTGGGCACCCATAATTAACATTGCAATTGAAGCGCAGGCGGTCATTGTAATAATTCCACTTAATAGTTTTGGTATTTTAAGATAACGATTTAAAACACCTGTAATAACTCCGCAAGCTCCGCCTGCTAAGAATGAACAAAATGTTGCAATCCAAGGATTAACTCCGTTAACAATAAGTAATCCTGAAACGGCAGCACCAATTAAGAAACTGCCTTCGGCAGTTAAATCTGCAAAATCAAGTATTCTAAAGGTTAAGAAAATGCCAAGCGCAAGTAATACGCAAGGAAGACCAGAAGTTAAAATATTAATAATAACATCTAGCATATTTATTTAGACATATCCTCACATTTATCTAAAACGCTTTGTGGAAGAACAATTCCAGAAGCGGCAAGATTTACGCTACTATAGACTAATTTGCAGTCTTCTTTTGTCATTGTAATAACAGGAACTTCATAGACTTTCTTTTCGCCTCTTAAAATTTGAGCAGCGACTTCGCCTGTACGTTTTCCTAATTCTTTATAATCGATAGAAAGAGTGATGTGACCACCGGTAGAAAGCATACCTTCTTCACCTGCAACAACAAGAACATGTTTAGAGTTTGCTGCTTCCTTAACAGCATTCATATTTGCTGCAATATTGTTGTCGGTTGGAACATAAATTGCGTCCATTCCATCAACACTAGCTAAAGCTAGAGCGACAGTATTAATGTCTCCTGGGCCTGTAACTGTTTGTCTAACAACTTCTAAGCCTGCAGCTTTTGCGGCAGCTTCAGCTTGGTCAGCTTGAACAATGGAATTTGTTTCACTTTGTGTGTAAATAATTCCAATTTTGTCAGCTTCAGGAAGGCATTCTTTAATTAAAGCGATTTGTTCAGCAATTGGTTGAGCATCACTTGAACCTGTAACAAAACCTTTGCCATTTTCTAAGCTTTCAACTAATCCAGCATCAACTGGGTCAGTAACTGCAGAGAATAAAACCGGATTAAGTGATCCTTTGTCAATTGATGCAGATTTTAATGCTTGAGATGCACCTGTTCCTAAACCAAAGGTCATATCTTTGGAAGCGACAAGTTGCTTTGCAAAGTTTTGTAAATCAGCATCTTTGCCTGCAGCATTTCTAAATTCGACGGAGAAATCTGTACCTTCTTTGAGTCCAGCTTCTTTTAATCCTTCAACGAATCCATCTGCACAAGATTGAAGCGCATTGTGTTCGACTGGTAAAAGAATACCAATTTGCCATTTGGCTTTGTTACCGCATGAAGCAAGTCCTGCCGCAGCAGTTGCTAAAGCAAGTAGTGAGATCAATTTTGTTTTCTTCATAATTAATAACTCCTTTACAAAAATAAATCCCGGGAGTGAACACCGGGCTATCTTTGCTTGGTGTTCAACTTAAGTCTCCCACCAATTATTTTTACAGCAGGAAACAATTACCTATAGTAAAAATAACCAAAGTAAAAAGCATTGACTTTACTATTTTTTGAAATGCAATTAGTAATCATTTTTGCTTCCTACCTTGCTTATTATTTTATCTTATTTAAAATAAATTGCTATTAAAATTTGTTTACTGAATTTGAATTCAGTGTATAATTATAGAACTCCCATAAAGGAACGTAATGCTACTCCTTTGGAGTCAATGAAAGTTGACGTAGTTCTGCGTTAAGGACAAATTAATGAAGTGCAATACAAAGTATTGAATTAGGATGGTACCGCGATTAACTCGTTCCTAATTGATACTTTTTTATTTTGTTTAGGAGGCCAAAAAATGAAGAAATTAACAGGTCAACAAATCAGAGAAACATGGTTAAAATTCTTTGAATCAAAAGGACACCATATTGAAAAAGGAGCAAACCTTATTCCTTATAATGATCCATCTTTACTTTGGATTAACTCGGGTGTTGCTGCATTAAAGAAGTATATGGATGGAAGTGAAGTTCCTCCAACTCGTAGAATCACAAACGTTCAAAAATCAATTCGTACAAACGATATTGAAAACGTTGGTTTTACAGCTAGACATCAAACTCTTTTTGAAATGCTTGGAAACTTCTCAATTGGAGATTATTTTAAGAAAGAAGTTGTTGCTTGGGCTTTTGAAATTTTAACTAAAGAATTCGAAATGCCAAAAGATAAACTTTATTTTACTTATAACCCAATTGATGAAGAAACTCATAAACTTTGGCTTGCACAAGGTGTTGAAGAATCACATCTTATTCCACTTGAAGGAAACTATTGGGAAATTGGTGAAGGTCCAGCAGGCCCAAACACTGAAGTCTTCTTTGATCGTGGTGAAAAATACGATCCAAATCACTTAGGAGAAAAACTCTTACGTGAAGAAATTGAAAACGATAGATACATTGAAATTTGGGGAATTGTTTTCTCACAATTTAATGCTCAACCTGGAATTCCACGTAGTGAATACAAAGAATTACCATCTAAAAACATTGATACTGGTGCAGGTTTAGAGAGAATTGCATCAGTCTTGCAAGAAACTGACACAAACTTTGAAACAGATTTATTTGAACCAATTATTAAAGCTGTTGAAAAGATTGCAAGTGTCCCTTATAAAGCACCAAATTTGACTCCTTACAGAGTTATTGCAGACCATATTCGTGCTGTTACATTTGCAATTGGCGATGGAGAAATGTTCTCAAATGAAGGACGTGGCTACGTTTTACGTAGACTTGTCCGTAGAGCTATGAGATTTGCAAAACAAATCGGAATTCATAAACCATTTATGTACACTCTTGTTCCAGTCGTCGCAGAGAAATACAAAGAATTCTATCCAGAATACATGGATAAAATTGAACATATTTCAAAAATGTTAAAGGCTGAAGAAGAAAAGTTCATTGTCACATTAGAGAGTGGCGAAGCTTTGCTTCGTGAAAAGCTTGAAAGCAAAAAAGTCCTTGATGGGAAAGATGCTTTTATGCTTTATGACACTTTCGGATTCCCACTTGATTTAACAAAAGATATTTGTAAAGAAATGGGTGTTGAAGTTGACGAAAAAGGCTTTGAAAAAGAAATGGAAGCTCAAAAAGAAAGAGCAAGAAATGCTCGTTCTGGTGAACAATCCATGCACAAACAATCTAAAGATCTTCTTGATTTTAAGGAACCTTCAGAGTTTGTTTATGAGCACGATGAACTCGACGCAAAAGTCATCGGTTTATTTAAAGACGGTGTTAAAGTGGACGCCATTTCTGATGAAGGCGAAGTCATTCTTGATAAAACAAATTTCTATGCTGAAATGGGTGGTGAAATCGCCGATACAGGTAAATTAACATCTAAAGATGTTGAACTAGAAGTTATTTCAACTCAAAAAGCTCCTAATAAACAACATTTACATTCAGTAAAAGTTATTAAAGGAAGCGTTAAAGTTCGTGATAAATTACATGTTTCACTTGATGTTGAAAAACGTAAACTTATTGAAAGAAATCACTCTGCAACTCACTTACTTCAAACTGCGCTTGATAAAGTTTTAGGCAATCAAATTAAACAAATGGGTTCTTTTGTATGTGATGAATACATGAGATTTGACTTTAACCATTATGAGAAGATTTCAGATGAGCAACTTCATGCTATTGAAGCAGAAGTTAATAAATTAATTGCTCAAGCAATTCCATCTGATATCAAAGTTATGAATAAGGAAGAAGCAAGCAAACTTGGAGCTAAAGCATTCTTCTCAGAAAAATATGGTGATTCAGTCCGTGTTGTTAAATTCGGTAATGAATCTATTGAATTCTGCGGTGGCTGCCATGTTAAAAATACTTCAGACATTGGCGTATTTGTAATCGAATCTGAATCTTCTGTTGCTGCAGGAGTCCGTAGAATTCAAGGAAGATCATCAATTGGTGGCTACAAGCTTCTCAAAGAGAAGGAAGATGCTTTAATGGCTGTATGTAAGTCAATTGGATGCACAAATGCTAAAGAAGCTTTAGCGCGTGCACATGACTTATTAAATAAGTTAAATGAAGCTAATAAAAAACTTGATTCAATGATGGACAAAATTTCACATCAAAATGCTGCAAATGTTGAAGCAGAATTTGAAGAAATTAAAGGTTATAAAGTTCTTTGCAAACACTTTGAAGGCAACTCAATGGACAACATTAATTCCATTGGCGATGAATTAAAAGTTAAATTTAATGACTACGTCATTCTTCTTGTTGGTGGACAAGATGGTGAACTTCCAATTGCTATTTTTGCAGGCGGAAAAGCACTTGAAAATAATAAGGCCGGAGATTTAGTAAGAGAAGTTGCTAAAGTTTTAGGTGGCGGTGGCGGAGGGCGTCCAAATATGGCAAATGGTCGTGGACGTTTACTTTCAAAACTTCCAGAAGCCTTTGAAACGTTTAAAGGACTTATTAAATAATGGATAAAATTCTCGGTTTAGATTTAGGTACTACAACTATCGGAATTGCTGAAACCGATTCTTTAAGAATCGCAGCACATGGCGTTGAGACTTTTAGATTTGAGCCTGGCAACTTTAAAAAGGCAAGAGAACATGTTCTTGAACTTTGTAAAAAAGAAGGCATTAAAACTATTGCGTTAGGAATGCCTTTATATTCTTCAGGAGACGTTTCCCCACATGCTCAAAGTTGTCTTCGTTTTAGAGATGATTTAATAAAATCTAATCCAGAACTTCACATCGAAATGATTGATGAAAGTTATTCAACAATCGAGGCTGACGAAAAGTTAAAAGTAACTGGATTAAGCTACGAGAAACGAAAAGAAATTATCGATGAAATGGCAGCAGTTGTCATTTTAGAAAGATATTTAGAAAAATTTGGAGAAAAGAAATGATACTTGATGATGAAATGATTATTACGACTGATTCTGGTGAAGAAAAAGTCATGAAAATTTTGTTCACTTACGAATCAGAACAACGCAAAAAACAATATGTTTTTCTCTATGAGAAAGATGATGAAGATAACATTCTTGTTTTCTCTGTTAATGAAAAGGATGGAGCTCTTGAAGAAATTGAAGATGATGAAGAATATGCAGAAGCAGAAGAAGTCTTTAATGCATATATGAATGACGAAAAGATTCAAGAGATTAAAAAATAATAATTTACAAAAAGAAAGAGTATTGATAAACTCTTTAATGCAATTTAGGAGATTAGACTCATGGTTAACAAAATTGAACTTACTAAAGAAGGCGCTGAAAAGTTAGAAAAAGAATTACGCCACTTAATTGATATTGATCGCCCAGCTTGTATTGAAGCTCTTCAAGCAGCTCGTGCACAAGGCGACTTAAGCGAAAACGCTGATTACGATGCAGCAAGAACAAAACAAGCTGAAATCGAAGGCCGTATTAAAGAAATCGAAAATATTCTCGCAAATGTTAAAATCATTTCCGAAAAATCCAAGGCAAAAGGTGTTTTCCTTGGATCTACAGTTACAATCAAAGATTTAACTGATAATTCAACTGCAAGCTATACAATTGTTGGAACAGTTGAAGCAAATCCATTAAAAGGATTAATTTCAAATGTTTCACCACTTGGAAAAGCTCTTGTTGATAAGAATGTTGGTGACATTGTTTCTGTTCACGCAATGAAAGAATACAAAGTCGAAATTCTTAAGATTGAAACTAAGTAAGAAAAAAACTCTAAAAATTAAGGAACCTATAGGTTCCTTTTTTTATTTATTAACATTTTCTCCAAAAAATCTCTAATTAGTATGTAGGAGGATGTGTTATGAAATACAAATTATCAAAGAAAGATATGCAAACAATTGTGACTGGTGAAGTTGCCTTAGCGACAGTCATGGCCGTGTGCGCGATTGCGCTTGTTGCGGTCATTATGTATAAGATGTTTATGTCAGAAGAAGGAAGTTCAACTGTACCAGGCGGATGGAAATTTAGCTGGAAGTAATGAAAATAGCTGATATTCCTATTAATTTACGCCCGCGCGAAAAGGCTTTACGTTATGGAATTGAAGAATTAAGCGATCAAGAATTATTAGCACTTCTTATTGGTTCTGGTGGACCAAATAATTCAGCTTTAGAAATTGCTAATGATCTTTTGTCTTCATATTTTAATTCGATGTATTCTTTATCAAATGCTTCTATTTCAGCGTTAATGGAACACAAAGGTTTAAAAGAAGGCTATGCCTTAAGACTCATGGCGACTTTTGAATTTCACCATAGACTTAATTCTTCAAAATATCAAAAAGACGAGCAAATTAAATCTTCTGAGGAAGTTTATTTGCGTTATCAATATCTTGAAAATTATGATCAAGAAGTTCTTCTTATAATTATGCTTGATTCAAAGAATAGAATTAAGCAAGAAAAGTTACTTTATAAAGGCACTTTTGATACCTTTTCAATTGACGTTAGAGAGATACTTCAACAGATAATATTAGCTAAAGCTAAAGGTTTCATTTTAATTCACAATCATCCTGATGGTGAAACTTCTGCAAGTGATGATGATATTTTAGCTACAAAGGCAATTGAAAAATCTGCGAAAAACTTAGGTATTAAATTAGTGGATCACATTATTATTTTTAAAGACGGGTATTATTCATTTAACCAGGAGAAATAAATATGTCTTTAAGTGAATTTAGATTCAATAAGAAGAGAAAACATTATGCCTATTTGTTTAAAGAATTAGGAAAGAAAAGAAAAAATATTCTCATCACCACTAAACCAAATATCTTAAAGCATAAGAAAAATAACACTAAAGTAATACTTGTTAATGTGCCTCTATATAAACATCCGAATCCAAATAAGGACAAAATCTTAGATAAATATTATCTAATTCCAAAGATTTATATTGATGAATTATCTTCATTTGAAGATAAAAATTTAAAAGAATGGTCGTTTAATATTAATGATAAACGAAAAGTAAAACGAATAAAAAAGCAAAAGAAAAAGTCGGTATAGAACGCATTTAAGGTATAATCAACCGACCAAAATTATTATAAGATTATCTGTAGAATAATTCAAGAATTTACTTTATAAATTAAAAAGTCGGCTACAATGTCACGTAAGCAGTCAACCACGCAATCCTAAGTTTTGCATTTCAATAATACAAATAACCAAAAAGGATTTATTACAAATAAAATTCTTTACAAAATATGAAGATAATATTAATATTATAAACGTTGTCGCCTCACGAGCTACAACCGCATAGAGAAGGTTTATCAAGTTAATGACTTTGTCATTACACCTTAATAGCGAGTCCTTAGTGAGAAAGTAGAGGTATTTAAATGTACGCTATAATTGAAACTGGTGGAAAACAAGTCCGCGTTGAAGTTGGACAAAAGATTTTTGTTGAAAAACTTGAAGTTAAGGAAAACGAAAAGTACACATTTGACAAAGTTCTCTTAGTCGCTGACAAAGAAGTTAAAGTTGGTACACCATACGTTGAAGGTGCAAAAGTTGTCGCTAAAGTTGTTAAAAACGGCCTTGGCAAAAAGATTCGCATCTACAAATACAAAGCTAAACACAATTCAGCACGTAGAATGATTGGTCATAGACAACCATATACTTGCTTACTTGTTGAATCAATTGCCTAATTTATGATTAAAATTGAGGCAACTCGTAAAGACGGAAAGATTATTAATCTAACCGTTAAAGGGCATGCTAATTCTGCTCCAAAAGGAGAAGACCTTGTCTGCGCAGCAGTAAGTTCAATCCTTGTGGGAGGTTGTAACGCCTTATCTAAACCTAATTGCTTTGCAATTAAATTAGATTCTGGTGATGCATCAATTAAAGAAATTAGTCATGCTAATGAACACGATTATGAAGTGCTTGAAACAATGGTTGTTCAATTCAAAACTGTTGAACAAACGAGTAAAAAGTTCCTTCAAATAATCGAGAAAGGAAATTAGTTATGTTATTTATATTAGATCTTCAACTCTTTGCTTCTAAAAAGGGTGTCGGTTCTACAAAGAACGGCCGCGATTCAGAATCAAAAAGATTAGGTGCTAAATTATCAGATGGCGAATTCTGTCATGCAGGCAGCATTATCTATCGTCAAAGAGGTACCAAAATCCTTCCAGGTGTTAATGCAAAACGTGGCGGAGATGACACAATCTTTGCTACAATCGACGGTA
The DNA here is from genome assembly GCA_045628045.1 of Bacilli bacterium. GTDB lineage: Bacteria > Bacillota_I > Bacilli_A > RFN20 > CAG-826 > Fiminaster. The sequence continues at coordinate 41,524 of JAZQOV010000003.1, read as the reverse complement.
TTGTTAAATACGAAAGAGTCGGTAAAAACAAAACACGTGCTTCTGTCTACGCAAAGTAGTTAGAAAAACAAAAATCAATAAGACCACATAAAATTGTGGTCTTTTTTGTACACTTACGTGTATAATGTAAGTATGTTCATAGACAAAGTTGTTATTGAAGTTAGATCCGGAAAAGGCGGAGATGGCATGATTGCTTTTCTTCGCGAGAAGTGCGTTGAAAAAGGTGGACCTTCCGGAGGAAATGGTGGAAGAGGAGCTTCCATTATTTTTAGAGCGAACAAATCGATTAACACTTTATTTAATTTTAGACATTCAAAAGTTTTTATCGGACCAGAAGGCGAAAAAGGCGGTCCAAAAAATAAATATGGCCATAGCGCACAAGATGTAATCGTTGACGTTCCTTGTGGAACAGTAGTTTACGAAGAAAAAGATCATAAATTTATTTGTGATTTATCTGAAGACGGTCAAATGGTTACTATCGCAAAAGGCGGGCGTGGCGGTCGTGGAAATGCTGCATTTAAATCCGACAGAAATAAATGCCCTCGTATTGCCGAGAATGGTTTGCCAGGTGAAAACAAAAGATTAATTCTTGAGCTTAAACTTTTAGCGGATGTTGGACTTGTTGGACTTCCAAATGCTGGAAAATCAACACTTTTAAGTGTTGTTAGTAACGCAAATCCAGAAATTGCTGATTATCCTTTTACGACAATTGAACCAAATCTTGGAGTTGTAAATTCAAAACTTGGATCATTTGTTATGGCAGATCTTCCAGGCCTAATCGAAGGAGCCTCAAATGGCAAAGGACTTGGTCTTGCATTTTTAAGACATCTTGAACGTTGTCGTGTTATTGTTCACCTTGTTTCTATGGAAGAAGAAAATCCATACGAAAATTACAAAATTATTCAAAATGAATTAAAACAATATGGAATGGGACTTGATAAAAGACCACTTATTGTTGTCGCAAGTAAAATGGATTCTGATGAAGCTAGTGATAAATTCAAAGAATTTAAGAAACATTTTAAAGGCAAAGTTTATTCTTTATCAAGCTTAACAAATTTAGGTGTTGAAGAGATTTTAAACAAATGCCACGAATTGCTTTCTACAACAAATAGATTCCCACTTGAAACTGAAGAAAATCCTTCCGGCACGAAAGTTTATAATGCCTATGATTCAAGTAAACCAATCTTTGAAATTGTTCATGAAAAAGATCACGTATTTAGAATCGTTGGTGAATCAATTGAAAGAACTTATGGACTTATTAACATTTCAACTGATGAAGGTTTAATGAAATTAATTTCATATCTTCAAAAGATTGAAGTTGAAAAGGCTCTTAAAGAGAAAGGCGCGGTGGACGGAGACACTGTCATTTTATGTGACTTTGAATTCGAATACTTAGAATAATTATGGAACTTACAAAATATTTAAAAGAAGTTGAAAAGTTTTTAAAAGATTATTTAAATGAAGCTCATGCGAAAAGCTATGTTTTAGGTCTTTCTGGTGGAGTCGATTCTTCTTTGGTTGCAGCAATTGCAAAAAAAGCAGTAGGAAAAGATAAATTATTTTGTTATGCGATTGATATTGAATCAAATAAACAAGATATTGTTGATGCAAAAGAAGTTGCTAGACAATTAGATGTAAATCTCGAGGTTATAAATTTAACAAAAACATATAAATCTTATTTAAAAAATCTTAAAGGAAAAGATTTTATTAGGTTAACAAAATCTAACCTTAAGGTTAGAATGCGTATGGTTGCATTATTTGCTTATGCTCAAGAGCATAATGGTTTAGTGCTTGGAACCGATAATATGGATGAAAGATATGTTGGTTATTTCACTAAATATGGCGATGGTGCAGTTGATGTTCTTCCGATTGTTTATTTAACTAAAAAAGAAGTTAGAGAAGCTGCTGAAATTTATGGTTTATCATCAGTTTTAGCAAATCGTGTTCCTTCTGCTGGTTTATTTGAAGGACAAACCGACGAAAAAGAGATGGGAATTAAGTATGAGGATTTAGATAATTTCTTAATTGGAAAGAAAGTTCCTAAAGAGATTAAAGAAAGAATTGAACATCTTCATAAGGTTAGTGAGCATAAGAGAAATCCAATTCCTGCTCCAAAAGAATATAAAAGATAAGAAAAGACTTCCATTTATGGAAGTTTTTTTGTATAATAATTTTAGATAAAAAACAATAGTAAAAACACCTTCGACTTTTGTCGGGAAAGGTGCTTTTATGCTATGTACAATTAAAGGCAAAATTACACGAATCGAAAAGAATTCAATCGTCGTTGAAACTTGTGGTTTAGGTTTCGAAGTTTTTGTGTCTAAGCCCAAATCTTATTCTTTAAATGAAGAAGTTAGTTTAGATTTATATCATCATAAAAGAGAAGATAATGAGTTTTTGGTTGGATTTAATGACAAAAACGAAAAAGAAGCTTTTAAATATTTGATTCGCGTAAATGGGTTAGGTCCAAAAGGCGCAATTACAATTTTGTCGAAGATGACTTATGGCCAACTTCTTAACGCAATTTCAGAAAATAATGCCCATTTAATCGAAACTACTTCTGGAATTTCTCCAAGAATTGCTATGCAAATAGTAATTGACTTAAAAGATTATTTACGAAAACAAATTCGTGAGCATAGTGATTTATATAGTGAAGTTCGCGATGCTTTGAAAAGACTTAAGTTTAAAGTTAAGGAAATAGATAAAATCCTTCCTCTTATTTATTCTGAAACCATGTCAAAAGAAGATATTTTAAGAGAAGCTTTAAGGAGACTTCAAAATGTCAAAAATATCTGATTGTAATATTTCTGAAAACGAAATTAACTTTGAAAAATCTTTACGACCAACTCTGTTGGATGAATATGTAGGACAAGAAATATTAAAGTCGAATCTTAGAGTTTTTATTGGTGCAGCACGTTCTAGAGAAGAAGTTTTGGATCATGTTTTATTATTTGGTCCTCCTGGTCTTGGGAAAACAACCTTAGCTTATATTATTGCTAATGAGATGAAAGGAAATATTAAGCTTGTTAGCGGTCCATCTTTGGAAAGACCTGGTGATTTAGCTTCGATTCTTTCATCTTTAGAACCAGGCGATATTCTTTTTATAGATGAAATTCATCGAATGCCAAGAATAGTTGAAGAGGTTCTTTATAGTGCAATGGAAGATTATAAACTTAATATTGTTGTTTCAAAAGAAACAAGTTCATCTTCTTTAAGCGTTAATTTACCACCTTTTACTTTAGTTGGTGCTACTACTAGGTCGGGCGATTTATCATCTCCTTTAAGAGCGAGATTTGGTATTTCTTTAAAAATTGACTATTACAAAGTAGAAGAACTTGTTGAAGTTGTAAAAAGAACCGCTAATTTCTTTAATACGACAATTGATAATAAATCAGTAAAAGAAATCGCTATAAGATCAAGAGGAACGCCAAGAATTGCGAATAGAATTTTTAAGCGCGTTAGAGATTTTGCTAACTTCAGAGATTCCAACATTATTTCTTATTCTGATACTAAAAGAGCATTAAATGCTCTTGGCATTGATAATATGGGTTTAGATGATGTTGATATAATGTATTTAAAAACATTAAGAGATAGATTTAGTGGTGGACCAGTCGGATTGAATACAATTGCTTATGCTATCGGAGAAGTTTCTACTAATTTAGAGGAGGTGTGCGAACCCTTCCTTCTTATGCTAGGTTTTATTGATAAAACAGCTAAAGGCAGAGTGCTAACCACAAAAGGAATTGAACATTTATCTTCTCTTAATCTTTGATTAATTTTTAGAAAATATATCGATAGAAACTACACTTTTTCTATATTTTTTCAAATAAAAAATACATGTATAGAAATTCATTTCTTTACTTATAAAGTAATAAGTAGTAAAATCTACGCGTTAGAAAAACTATATTATTACATAAAGGAATTAAGATTATGCGCAGATTAATAGGTTACATTATTGCATCAATTACAATGCTTCTTGCTATTGTAGTTTCTGCAACCCCAGTATTGACCAACTTAAATACAGGTCGTGAATTTACTTATGGTAGAAATTATCGTGAGATTGTTTTTAATGTTGGTGAAGGCGATTCAAATGCCGATAACGAAAATAGAGCTCAAATCATTGCTGATGAAATGACTTATCGTTTAAAACAATATAAGGTTGATGATTACTCAATCAAAGTTCAAGGCAACGACAAAGTCGCTGTTTCAATGAACTTAAAACAATCAGAATTTAATTACGTTGCTAAATATTTAACATTTTCAGGCGAAAGCTTTGCTTTAGTCTCATCTTCTGAATCTAATTCCTCTATTAAAAATGAACATAAATTATTTGAACCAAATGATGTTAGAGTTGAAGCTAAAGGACAAGCTAAGATTCCAACCATTTATATTCCATTAACAAAAGATGGTATTGCTGACGTAAAGGCACTTTTATCTGAATTCAGTTCCGGTTCATCAAGCGGAACAACTAAGTCAAAAATGCCTGCTGCTAAAGCAGAAGGCGAAGAAGAAGCCTCGACACCAAGCAATTATATTTATCTTTGGGCAAACCTTGATGAAACCCGTGGAGAGAGCATTAAAACTCTTGAAAGTGATCCAGTTGCTCGTGAAAAGATTTTATTAGCATTCAGCGGCGATGGCGATTCACTTTGGAATCCTGATTCTAAAGAAAAAGAAACAGAATTAATTTACATGTGTGCTTCTGTTAAACCAGACAATCCAAATGAATTAGATACAAGCGGTCTTAGAGACCAAAATGATAGAGCTAACTATTTAGTTAACATGCTCAAGGCAAAGAAATATTCATTTGAAGTTACATGCCCAACTGCAACTGTTTCAGCAGGCACATCAGGTCAAAGTTCCATTGATTATTTCGAAAATGCTAGAGTCTTAACACCATCAGCAGAAAAGTTAGTTGGTTTAAGCACAAACAAGATTATTGATTATAAATCAAAAACATTTATTGCATCAATGATTGCTATTGCCATTGTTGCATTATTATTAGTTGTTTTCTATAGATTAAGCGCACTCGCAATGGTCTCAACAACTTTAGGAACATTATTTATTACATTCCTTGTTTTAAATCAGATCCAAGTCTTATTTAATATTCCAGCTCTTATTGGTTTAATTGCTCTAGCAGGTGGATCATTATTTGGACAGATTATTTACACAAATCGTTTAAAAGAAGAAATTTACAAAGGACGTTCTGTTAAGAAATCAAATCAAGAAGCAAGTAAGAAAGCAAACTTACTTACAGTTGATGCTAGCGTAATTATGGCATTCTCTGGTTTAATGCTTTATGCATTAGGCGATACAGCACTTAAACCAATGGGTGTTGTCTTATTCTTTGGTGCAGTATTCGCATTATTAATGAATCTCTTGGTGTTCAAGTTCCTTATGTATTTACTTACAAATTCAACGAATTTACAAGATAAATACGGTGCATTTAATGTTGATAAGGCTAAAGTTTCAAACTTAATGTCTACTGATGAAAAGGTAACTTACGAAGGACCTTATGATAAAGTTGATTTCACAAAGAGAAGAAAACTTTTCGGTTCTATCTTTGGAATCTTAGGCATTGGCGCACTTGTATGCATTATTTACTTTGGAGTAACAAGCCCAAGCAAATCCCCATTAAATGTTGAAGATGCCGTAAGAGAAACAAATGTTTGTTATGTAAATCTTGATGTTTCAACAGTTGATTCAAATGATCGTTTAATTAATGATGAAGGCACATTTATTAAATATGCCTTAAAAGATACAGGTCTTGAAGAAAAAACAACCATCGGAGAAGATTTCGAACTTAAAGAAGTTTCTGTCTTCCAATATGATGAAACTGAATCAAAGACAATTACATCTTATTTCATTTCAATTCAAAATTTTGAAATTCCAGAAAACTTCTCAGCCGAAGACTTAGAAGCAACAATGTTGCAAAACATTACTGATAATCTTGGCTATAACGAAAATAACTCAGTTTCTATTAGAAGTTCAAAAGAAATGATTTACACTCCAAACCAAGGATTTGTTGCATTAGCAACAGGCATTGCAATTGCTGGTGCTGCACTCTATATTGCATTTAGATTTAGACCATCAAGAGCAATTGCATTCCTTATTACAAGCGCTGGTTCAACAATGATTGCATATGGCGCAATGGTTGGATTACATTTCATTGGTACAACAGCATTAACTTCTGTTGCAATGCCACTTGTTGCAATTACCTCAATGCTCGCTTCGTTATTCTATCTTTCTACTGAAAAAGCAATGCTTAGCGAAGCTCATCAAAATCTTGATGATAATTCCCGTAAGGAAATTATGGTTAAGGCTCTTTCAAGATCAGCAGCTCCAATGTTTGTGTTTATGTTAGCAAGCATTTATGTTGTCATTAACTACTTTGGATTCGGTATTGAGAACTCAGTGTTATTATTTGCTTCTGCACTTATTGGCGAAGTTATCTCAGTTGCTGCAGTTCTTTGCATTCTTGGTCCTTTATCAAATGCATTCGGCAAAGCATTTGGCAAGATCCACCTTCCAAAGATTAAATTCTTTGAAAAGAGAAGAGCAGAAAAAGTTGTTAAGAAAACAAGCGAACCTGAAGAAACGATCTTCATTGGTATTAACGATTAATAAAAGGGCTTTTAGCCCTTTTTCTTTTTATGGAATTCATTGATAAGCTTCTTAATTATTATAATTTAACAAGCGAAGATTATTTGAAACTTACTGAAGAAGTTAGTGAAAAAGATCTTCCTGATTTTTCTCACATAAAAGGAATGGATAATGTTAAAAATAGAATTTTTGAGGCTATCAAAAATAATGAAAAAATAATTGTTTATGGTGATTATGATTGTGATGGAGTTTGTTCGACATCAATCATGGTCAAAACATTTGAAAAATTAAATTATCCTGTTAGTTATTATTTGCCTATTCGCTATACAGATGGCTATGGATTAAATGTCGCAAATGTAGAAAAGATTAGCAAGGCAGGATTTAAATTAATAATCACTGTTGATAATGGCATTTGCCAAAATGAGGCCATTGATAAAGCTAATGAACTTGGCATAGATGTTCTTGTAATCGACCATCATGAAGCCCCAGAAGTTCAAGTCAACGCAAAGGGAATTATTCATCCAATTATATCTGAATTTTCAGATATATATGGCTGTGGTGGATTTATGTCTTTACTTGTTTCTGCTGCATTACTTGATGGTTATGATCCTTATTTAGTTACTCTTGCAGGACTAAGCACTATTTCTGACATGATGGAACTTCAGAAATTTAATCGTGTTGTCGTTAAACTTGCTTTAGAAAACTTAAAGAATAATAAATATTCTGCCCTTATGTCACTTGTTGATTCACCGATTATTACTGAAAAAACTTTTGGTCTTGAAATTGCGCCTAAAATTAATGCAATCGGAAGATTAGTCGAAGATAAAAATATCAATTTGTTAGTTAAATTTATGGTTAGCGAGAATCCTGATGAAATTTTCAAGATTTCTTCATGGATAAAGAATACAAATGAACTCAGAAAAACCCTTACAAAAGAGGCTGTTGAAGCTCTTCCGAAAGACCAACTTTTTGAAGATGGAATAGTCTTAAAATTAGACATCAAAGAAGGACTTATTGGACTTATCGCGAATAGGCTTTTAAACGAATATAATGTTCCAGCAATTATTTTCACAGAAGACTCAAATGACAAAAACTTCCTAAAAGGAAGCATTAGATCAAAAGAAGGATTTAATGTTCAAAAAGCTTTTGAATCTTTAGAAAAATATTTGGTCGCTGGTGGAGGACACGCTTTGGCCGGCGGTCTTACAATAAAAGCATGTGATTTTGAGAATTTTAAAACTGATTTTATAGCTCTATGTAAAGATCATAAATTTATTAATGAAGAGCTCCCATCTATTGAGCTAGATTTACAAGAAATTAATTTCAGAAATTACGAAATTTTACGCAAATTTTCTCCATTTGGAATGGGTTTCCCTGAACCATTATTTTCAATTAAAGATTTACCAACAAAATCACTTCAATTTATTAGCCAAGGAAAACATCTTTCTACCCCAATTTCTATTAATTCAAAAATACTTGGTTTTAACATGAAAGATTCTGAAATCAAATCGCATTTGAAGTTAGATATTTTTGGCAATTTAACCACATCTGTCTTTAGAGACGTTACCTCAATTGAATTTAGAATTAGTGATTATATCACTAAAGATTAATTAATTCTTATATTTGCACGCACAAACGCTAAATGCGCTACAATGCGCGCGTTTTTATTGCTATAATATAAATAATTTATAAGGAGTTGCGTATGAAGAAGAAATTCCTAACCTTTATTCCTACAATATTTATGCTTTGTTCTTGTGAAATATCTTTTTTCAACAAGAAAGAACAAGTTCATGTTGACCATCAAACTATAATTGATGATGTTAATCCAGATCCAATTACTCAACATGCTACATCAACAAGTGCTGAGCCAAACGCCCCATTCTATCTAAAGGTTGGTGAAACCAAAGAATTAAAAATGACTTTATCACCAAGCCCAACAATTGATAGTGAAAAAGAATTTTCTTGGAAGGTAGAAGGCGAGTCATATGCAACATTAACAGTTGATTCAAAAGATTCAAGAAAAGCAACAATTCTTGGTGTTAAGGAAGGAAACGTTAAAGTTACAGCAACTAATGTTTTCAATTACGATTTAGAGAAAACATTTACTATTAAAGTTATCGATTTTGATGAAGAAAATGCTTATCTTTGGCAATATGCATCTTCTGACAGAGCCCAATTCGGCTACAACTCTCAAGGCCCAAAAGAAGGCACTACTGATGGTGTCGCCAAATTGAACGGCAAGGATTGGTCTTATTCAAGAAGCATAGCTTCTTCCTTACAAACAAGCATGGGTGCAATTGGATTTGGTAAAGGATCTGCTCCAGAAACACACGTTCATTTAGAAACAGAAAATGACCGTTTAGTTAGTAAAATTATTATTGAAGCAGCATCTGCGAATTCACTTGCAAAAATGACTGTAAAAGTTGGTGATCTTACTGTATTTAATAACGTTACTGTTGAAAAAGATGATTATGATGTCATTGGAACACTTGAATCACCATCTTGTTCTGCAGCTGGCAAAATTTCTATTGATTTTGAAACACCAGAATACGATTCTAGCCGCGAAGATGATCCAAGTTATAAAAAACCAGGTGCAGTCTACTTAAAATCAATAATGATTTTATATCAAGTTGAAAAGATAGAAAGAATTGAAATTGCGCCAGATTCAAAACACATTGTTGATTATACAAAAGGCTCAATTTTCTCAGAAGAAGGAATCAAACTTCAAAAAGTTACAACTAGAGGAACAACCTTCCCAGTTAACATTGAAGAAGAACAAAAAAATCAAAATTTAACATTCAATTATCCTTCATTAGATCTTGCAAGTCATGAAGCTAAAGACGTAGTAATTTCACTTAAAGTGAAAGGTTATGAAGAACCATTTAAATGTTCTTATAAAATTCATATTCGTGATGATGCCTGGACACCAGAAGCAATTAAAGTTGTTGGAACAGTCGCAAAACAAAATTTAACCGCTGGCGATGAAGTTGATTATTCTGGATTAAAAATAAATGTTATTTATTCAACAGAACCAGAAGACATTTTGACAATGCCATTTGAACTTTGCGATACCTTTACATTTGTTTATGCAGGCGATGGTGACCCATTAGTTGCTGAAACTCAAATGGTAGCAGGTTATACAATGACCATTATTGGCCACTTTGTTCCAGATGCAGATGGCGTAAGAAGCGTTACTGTTGGAACCACATTCACAGTTCCTGCAAATACACTTTCAGTTAAAGATGCTATCTTTGATAGAATTGACTTTAGAAAGGAAAGTGTTAGAAAAGATTCTGGTATTACTAGCGAATATCAACAAATTTCATTTAAACCAACTCAAGAAAGCAAATGTAGAATTGATTTTGATAGAGTTCAAAAAGGAAATAGATTAGCTGATAACCTCGAACTTCCTTCAACATTATCAAATTTCGATGTTGTTGTTACTAACAAAAATTACACAATTGAAAAACTTAATGTCGAATTTGCTAATGTTTCAAAAAGAGAAAATAATTACCGCTTATTTGCTTCTGTTTACGGTGGAGATATTCTTACAAGTGAAACCGAATTAGCTCAAGCAGAATCACATAAAATCATTTATAATGATTTCCCACAATATACAAACTGTGCACATTTTGAACCAGGATTATCCGGAACAGGAACACCAATTAATGGTAGAACTGGTATTGTTTCAATCCTTGTTAGGTATGCTGAAGTTTCGCATAAAGAATATACAATTTCAGCAGGCTCAACAGTTCCAAGTAAACTTACTTATACTGAGGGTGAAACATTTGATCCAACAGGTTTAACAATTAATCTTATTGACTCAGCTAGTAGTGAATCATATGAAATTACAAAATTCATCGAATGGTTTGATGGTTCGACATATTTAAAAGAACCTCAAAAGACTCTTCTTCCTGCATCGACCTATATAATAGGTGTGTTCCACGAAAAAACTATTCAAATCAATATTACAAGTGTTCAAGAAAAACATATTGAATTAACAAAAGTGACAAATATTTCACAAATTACTGCAGAGGGCAAATATTACATCACTTGTCCAGAAAGTTATTTGGTTCTCAAAGGAAGCACGAAAAATGCTGATCTTTTAAGTGGAACAGGTTGCGGCCAAGAAATTACAACTTTCGGAAATACATTAAACTTAAATATTTTATTTGAGAATGACTATTTTGAAATCGCTCCTACTGGAAATGGAACTTTCACAATTAGAACAAATTATGAAGATCCTGCTAAACGTGGTTATTTAGGACTAACTAAAGGCGGAAGTCCATCATGTTCTGCAAATATTCCTAACAAGGAATTTACCATTGATATTAACAGTAGTGGTATAGCTACAGTTAAGATTACAGCTGAAGGATTTGATAGTAATGATGTATCAAAAGGAGTATTTACTTATTACCTTGGTGGAACAAGTGATTTAATTAAGCTTTATACAACTGATAAAGCAAACATAGTAATTTATAAATTAAATTAAATATTAGAAAAGTTCGGGCAAAAACCGAACTTTTTTATTTCTTAATTTTATAGAAATAGAAAAGGTGGTATAATATTATCGTAATGAAATGGAAAACGTACGATTCCATTTCTGTTACTAAAGTAATAGGAAAGGAGAAAATAATGAAAAAAAGTTTAATCTTATTACCATTATTAGCAGGCTTATCACTTGCAGCTTGTGAATTTACAGCTCCATGGGCCAAAAAGGATAACACAAATCAATCCGGAAATGGTTCTGGAAATGGCAACGGCGGAAACGGCGGCGGAGGAGGAGACACTACCGGTGGCGGCGGTGGCGGAATCAACGTCAGCGGAACTCCAGTTGCAACAATCACAATGAGCAAATGCCAAGACATGACTTCAGAAGGTGTCTTCTCAAAGAACGGTTATACCGTTACTGTTGAACAAAACACTTGTGCACAAACAGTTGCAGAAGCAGTTACAGCAAGCCAAACATATGAATTCAGAGTTTATGCTCATATGAATCTTACATTTAGTGGCAGCTCAGCATTCTCAAAGCTTTTAATTAAGTATTCTAACTATGTTAGTAATGGAAAAACTTACTACTTCGACTACGAAGAATTAGAAGGTGCTACAAATGAATTCGATAACAGCTCATGCCAAGCTCTTGTTACATTAGATTCAGCATCAACATCATTCACAGTTGAATGTTGGCATCAAACAAGAATCGCTTCAGTAGCATTCTACGCATAAGATAACTTATTCCTATTTACTAAAGTGTGGGCTTCGGTCCACACTTTTTTCTTTAATTATTTAATTAACTATTGTATAATTTAAATAATCAAAGGGGTAAAAAATGAAAAAGAGACTATTATTTCTACCATTAATCGCAGGAATGGCTTTATGCTCATGCGAAATTGAGATTTTTGGATTGCACATCGGTGGCGGATCAAATACAGGTGGCACTACTGACGCAAGTATTCTTGAGGAGTTCCAAGGATATAAACTTGCAAAGAGTGTTAAAGACGGTGGCAAATATCTTCTTGGGGTTTATAGGGTTAATGAAGATTTGATGAGATTCGCAAGTGGTAATTATCACACAGACGAAAACGGTGAATATCCATACTATATGGGAACTGTTGGCGGAACAACAAGTGGTGCCGCAGAAATCACTGTAAAAATGCTAGGCCATGGAGAATTCTCCATGCAAGTAAGTGCACCAGGCAAAGATTGGGATCAAAAATACATTGGTGTTTACGCAGCAACATCATCATTTAATAACAGTGTTATGTCAATTGCTTTACTCGATGATCCAGATCAAACTTCTTATTCACAAGGCGGAAAATCATATTCTCCAAAAGGAAGATTTAAATTCTTTGAAGAATATGATGGTGCAAAACAATATGCTCCAGGCGTCATGTTCCAATATCCAAGCGTTGATGAAGAAGAAGTTCCAAAGTTCCTTGGTTCTGGACACAACGCAGATGCTGACACAGAAGGCGATTACATTTCAATTGATTGCAAATCATACGAAGTCGCACTTCAACGTGATGCATATGATTTAGCTCATTTATACGAAAAGAAATAAATCATACAAAAAACATAAGGGTAGCTTAATTGCTATCCTTTTTTCTTTCAAAGAAAGTAAAAGAGTGTATAATTAACACATAGGTATGGAAAAAGTTGCAAATTTTGAGAAAAATAAACTTCACACTTTCGAAGAAGTAAAGGAAAGATTTTTCGTCTACATTTCAAATAAGGAAGCAAGACAAAAAATAGAAGAAGCTTATAATTTCGCTAACGATGCCCACAAAGGACAAATGCGCAAATCTGGTGAGCCTTATATTCACCATTTAATTGAAGTTTGTTACATCCTAGCTGATATTCAATGTGGACCTTCTACATTAATTGCAGGTTTATTACATGATACTGTTGAAGACACAAATACTTCTTTAGAAGTAATCAAAGAAAAATTTGGTGAAGATGTCATGAACATTGTTGATTCTTTAACCAAGATTCAACGTTTAAAATTATCACATAGAAGTGAAGAAGAATTTGTTTTCGAAGATCATAGAAAAATATTCTTAGGAATGGCAAAAGATGTTCGTGTCATTCTTATCAAACTCGCTGATAGATTGCACAACATGAGAACTTTAGATTCCCTTTCAAAAGAGCGTCAAAAAGTTCTTGCAAGAGAAACTCTTGAGGTTTTCGCACCTATTGCTCACCGCTTAGGTATGAACCAAGTTAAATCCGAATTAGAAGACCTTTCGCTTAAATATCTTGAACCTGAAAAATATGCTGAAATCGTTGATCTTGTAGATTCAAAGATTAGAAATGGTCAAAAATCTCTTGATCAAATGGCAAAGAAAATTGCTGATGATCTTTTTGAGAAGAAGATTTCTTTCCAAATGGAATCAAGAGTAAAATCAATTTATTCTATTTATAGAAAAATCTACATTAAGGGCCGCAAATTCGAAGAAATTTTCGACATTTTAGCTTTACGTATCATTACTCAAACAGAATTAAACTGTTATGAAATTTTAGGAATTATTCACGCAACTTATAAACCTATTCCAGGTAGATTTAAAGACTACATTGCTATGCCAAAACCAAATATGTATCAATCGTTACATACTTGTATTTTGTCAGGTGATGGAAATACTTTTGAAGTTCAAATTAGAACTAAAGAAATGGATGAAATCGCTGAAGAAGGTGTAGCAGCTCACTGGAGATATAAAGAAAACACAAACTATAACCCTAAGAAAGAGCAAATGGAAATGGAAGAAAAACTCCATTGGCTTCGCGATATGGTTTCAATGTCAGAAGACAATAGCGATGCTAAAGAATATGTTTCAACTCTTTCCCATGATATTTTCCAAGCAAACGTTTATGTCTTTACTCCAGCTGGAAAAGTCATTGAGCTTCCAACAGGTGCAACACCTATAGATTTTATCTATAAGATTCATACAGGCCTTGCAGAAAAGACTGTTGGAGCAATTGTTAACAATGTAATGGTACCTCTTAATACAGTTTTAAAAACAGGTGATATTTGCGAAATTAAAACAAACGACAAATCACAAGGACCTAATGAGGGCTGGTTAAACATTGCAACAACTTCGTTTGCGAAGTCTCATATTAGAAAGTTTTTGACAAAAAAGAATGCCGAATTCTTAAAAGATGAGAAAATTTCCAAAGGAAAATTATCCATCATTGAAGCATTCAAACAATTAGATATTGGCGAAAGCGATGCTATTAAATATGTCGATAATGAGAAAGTATTTGCAAAATTTGGTTTTGAAAATTTAGATGAATTATTAATTGGCGTTTCTAACAAAAATCCTATTCCTGCAGCAATCATTGACTTCTTAAATTTGAAGAAAAATGATGAGACCCTAAAGCTTTCAAAAATTAGAGATAAAGACACCAATAAATCACCTGTCTATGTTCGCGGCAACGCAGGCGATATTGCAATCACTTTAGGTAACTGCTGCACACCTATTCCAGGAGATAAAATTGTTGGTTATATTACCAAAGGAAAAGGTGTCACAATTCATAGATGCGATTGTCCTAATATTGCTAATGAAAAGAAACGAATCATCGAAGTTTTTTGGAAAGATGACATTAAAGAATCATCTTATCCAGTTGACCTAAAAATTGAGTGTTATGATCGTGCGGAATTGCTTGTAGATATAATGTCAGTTTTCTCTCAAAAGAAGATTAATATTACTGCCATAAATGCTGTTCTTCATTCTAACACAATGACCACGACAGTTTCTGTTACGATTTACGTTCCAAATGCTACTATTTTGCAAGATATTATTAATAACCTTTTGAACGTAAAATCCGTTTACGAAGTTAATCGCGCAACTCACTAAAAATTAGATAAATTTATTACTCCTAAATAATCTCTTGTATTTATAGTTATATAAAACTATAATATTACTGATTAATATAGGAGTATTTTTTTATGGAAATTAATCCAGTTAAAGGCACACACGATATAGTTGCAGACGAAGCTAATCTCTATACTATGATTGAACAAACTGCAATGGGCATTGCTCAACTTCATGGTTATAAAGAAATTCGTACTCCAGTAATTGAACACACTCCACTCTTCTTAAGAAGCGTTGGTGAATCAAGTGATATCGTTAATAAAGAAATGTACACTTTTGACGATAAGGGCGGTAGATCCGTTACTCTTCGTCCAGAACTTACAGCAGGAGTAATGCGTAGCATTGTTTCAAATAAACTTTATGCAAACGCTGACCTTCCACTTAAATATTGTTATGTCGGTCCATGCTTTAGATATGAAAGACCACAAGCTGGTAGATATCGTCAATTTAACCAATTTGGTGTTGAAGCCGTTGGTGCTCCATCTTGCTATCAAGATGCTGAAGTTATTTCTATTGGGCATCACTTATTAACAGGTCTTGGACTTACAAACATTAAAGTTCTCATTAACTCACTCGGCGATGAAGAATCGAGAGCTAATTACAAAGAAGCACTCAAAGCATATTTCTCAAAACATATTGATAAAATGTGCCCAGATTGCAAACGTAGATTAGAAACAAATCCTTTAAGGATTTTGGATTGTAAAGTTCCTGAAGATATTGAAATTGTTAAAAAAGCTCCAAGAATGACTGATTACTTATCAGATGCTTCTAAAGCATACCTTGATAGAGTAATTACCATTCTTAAAGGTGTTGGAATCGAAACAGAAATAGATACTAACTTAGTTAGAGGTCTTGATTATTACACAGGCGTTGTATTTGAATACCATTTTGCTAAAACTGATGGCATTGATAATGTTGGTGCATTAGGCGGTGGCGGACACTATGCTAATTTATTAGCAGAAGTTGGCGGTCCTAAATACGAAGGCATCGGTCTTGCTATGGGAATCGAAAGATTAGCCTATATTATTAAAAATGTAGTTAATCCTTCTACAAATATCGGTTGTGATTTCTATATTATGGGAATGACTGAAGATATTATTGCTCAAAACTTTGTTTTAGCAGATTTACTCCGCGTTTCAGGTTTCATTATCGAAACAAATTACGAAGTAAAATCAATTTCTTCACTAATTAAAACTGCACTTAGAAAGAATGCTAAATTCGCAATCATTGTTGGTGAAGATGAATTAGCAAAGAAAGAAGTTGCAGTTAAAAATCTTAAAACACAAGATCAAACATTTGTTAAATTAGAAGATTTAGAAAATGTATTACATACATTAATGAATCAATATTATGCTGATGAAATAAAACTTGAAGGCAAGGAGGAATAAAGATGTTAAGAAGTTCATATAATACTGACTTAGGCCTTAAAGATGTTGGTAAAGAAGTTACATTAGTTGGTTGGGTTTCGAAGAAAAGAAACCTTGGTAGCTTAGTTTTTATCGATTTAAGAGACAGGACAGGAATCATTCAGCTCACTGTTAATGAAGGTGTTCAAATTCCTGATATTCGCAATGAATATGTTATTCAAACAAAAGGAAAAGTTTCCAAAAAAGACGTTCCAAACAAAAATCTTAAAACAGGTGAAATTGAAGTTATTGTAAGTGAAATCAAAGTTCTTAGCAAAGCTAAAACAACTCCAATGATTATCGCCGATGAAACCGATGCTCTTGAAGACTTACGTTTAAAATATCGTTATCTTGATTTACGTAGACCTTGTTTACAAGAAAATCTCAAAAAGAGAGCAAAAATTGTTCACTGCGCTCATGAATATTTTGACGAAAATGGTTTTATTGAAGTTGAAACCCCATGTTTAACTTTATCAACTCCAGAAGGTGCAAGAGACTACATTGTTCCATCTAGAATTACACATGGAGCATTTTATGCTCTTCCTCAATCACCACAACTATTTAAACAACTATTAATGATTGGAGGAATGGAAAGATATTATCAAATCGCACGTTGTTTCAGAGATGAAGACTTACGTCAAGATAGACAACCTGAGTTCACTCAAATTGATATGGAAATGTCTTTCTTAGATCAAGACGAAATCCTCACCATCATGGAAGGTTTCTTAAAGAAAACATTTAAAGAAACAATTGGTGTTGATATTAAAACACCTCTTCGTAGAATGGATTATAGTGAAGCTGTTGATGTTTATGGAAGCGATAAACCAGATACACGTTTTGCTTTACATCTTATAGATGTCACAAAAGTTTTAAATAAAACAGAATTCAATGGCTACAAAGAAGCTAAGTGCATTAAAGCAATTTCTGTTCCACAAATGGCTGCAGAAACTTCTAGAAAAGTAATTGATTCATTAACTCTTGAAGCTAAGAAATTTGGCTTTGGTGGAATTGGCGTTTACAAAGTAAACGAAACAGGTGTTGAATCTTCACTCCTTAAGTTTATGAATGAAGAACAAGTAAAAGAACTTGTTAAAACAACTAGTTCAAAACCAGGTGATTTAATTCTCGTACTTGCAGGTAATAACCATGACGCGGTTTGTTTTGCAATGGGCGCGTTTAGAAGCATGTACGCTAGAAAACTTGGTTATATCAAACCAAATACATACGATTTATTATGGGTTGTTAACTTCCCATTATTTGAATACAGTGAAACTGAAGGCCGCTATAAAGCTCTTCATCACCCATTCACACGTCCAACGCCTGAGACAGAAAAATACTTAGACACAGATCCAAGTAAAGTCCTCTCAGCAGCATATGACATTGTCATTAATGGTTATGAAGCTGGTGGTGGCTCACTTCGTATTTATGACCAAGATATGCAAAAGAAGATATTTAATATCTTAGGATTCTCAGATGAAGACATTACTCGTAAATTTGGATACTTTGTCAAAGCATTCGAATACGGTACTCCTCCACATGGTGGAATCGCATTTGGTCTTGAGAGATTATCTATGATAATTTGTGGAACAGATAACATTCGTGATGTCATTGCATTCCCAAAGAACTTAAAAGCAAGTTGCCCAATGAGCAACGCACCAAGTGCTGTTGACCCAGATCAATTAGATGACCTTGGCATAAAAATAGCTGAATAATTAGGAGATTTAAAATGAACGAAAAAGAATTACAAACACTTTCAATTAACGCAATTAGAGCAACAGTTATTGATACAATCAATAAAGCAAAAAGCGGACACCCAGGAATGGCTCTTGGCAGCGCCCCAATACTTTATACTCTTTTTACAAAACACTTAGTTGCAAATCCAGCTGATCCAATGTGGTTTAATAGAGATCGTTTTGTACTTTCTGCAGGACATGCAAGCTCACTTCTTTACACGATGCTTCATGTTGCAGGATACAAAATTTCAATTGATGATTTAAAATCATTTAGACAACTTGGTTCTTTAACTCCTGGACATCCAGAGTTTAAACACACAGCAGGTGTTGATGCTACAAGTGGTCCTTTAGGACAAGGCATTGCTCAAGCAGTCGGCATGGCAATGGCAGAAAGAGCAGTAAAAGCTCAATATCCACAAGGAAAATTACTTTGTAATCATTATACTTATGCATTGTGTGGTGATGGTTGCCTCCAAGAAGGTATTTCTCAAGAAGCAATTTCTCTTGCAGGACACCAAAAATTAAGTAAATTAATTTTATTTTACGACTCAAACGCAATTACCTTAGATGGTAAATTGGATTTAAGTTTCAGTGAAAACGTTAAAATGCGCTTCAAAGCTTCTGAATGGAATGTTTTAGAAGTTAATGATGGAAATGATGTTGAAGCAATTGACGAAGCAATTTGCAAAGCAAAAACATCAAAATCAAAACCAACTTTAATTATTGTCCATACAGTAATTGGTTATGGTTCAGCAAAACAAGGAACTAATAAAGTTCATGGCAGTCCACTTGGTGAAGAAGATGGTGCAAACGCAAAAGTATTTTATGGTTACAAACTTCCAGAATTTACAATTCCAAAAGAAGTTTATGATCATTTCAAAGAAACTTTTGCAAAACGTGGTGCTGAAGCCGAAAAGGAATACAACAAAGTTGTATCTGAATATAAACTCGCACATGCTGGCGCAATGAAGAAATTCGAAAAAGCAGTTTCTGGTGATGTCTCAAGTTACTTTAAGAGTGAACCAAAATTTGCTGCAGATGATGCATTAGCATCAAGAAATTCTTCTGGCAAATGCCTCAATGAACTTTATAACAAGATCCCATTTTTAATGGGTGGATCTGCTGACGTTGCAGGTTCAGTTATGACAAAAATTGAAGGAGGCGTTAACTTTGAGCCAAGAACTCCTAAAGGAAGAAATATTAACTGGGGTATTAGAGAATTCGCAATGGCTTCAGCTCAAAACGGAATGTTGCTTCATGGTGGTGTTAGAACATATGTTGGCTGTTTCTTAGTCTTTGCTGATTACATGAAAGCCGCTGTTAGAATGGCTGCTTTAAGCAAACTTCCTGGAATCTATCTTTTCTCACACGATTCAATCGCTGTCGGAGAAGATGGCCCAACCCATCAACCAATTGAAACCTTAGCTATGCTAAGAAGCATTCCAAACGTAAATGTTATTCGTCCATGTGATTCACGTGAAACTTACGCAGCATGGAGACGTGCACTCGAAAGCAAAGAAACCCCAACTGCACTTATCTTATCAAGACAAAATCTTCCTATTTTAGGAAGCAAATACAAAGAAGTTTCTAAAGGTGCTTACGTAATTTCTAAAGAACACAAACATCTTGATGCAACTTTAATTGCTACTGGTTCAGAAGTTTCTTTAGCTGTAGAAGCACAAAAAGATTTACTTGCCAAAGGCATCGACGTAAGAGTTGTTTCTATGCCTTCATGGTTTGATTTCGATAATCAAAACCAAGAATATAAAGACGAAGTTATGGGCATTTGCAGATATAAACGTTTTGCAATCGAAATGCTTTCAACCTTTGGTTGGCATAAATATGCAGCACACGTAATGGGCATTGATACATTTGGCGCATCTGCTCCTGCAAAAGATGTTATTGCTGCATATCACTTCCATAAGGAAGATGTTGTCAAATTTGTTGAAGAAGGACTCAAAGAATAATGTCTGACTACATTCGTATTAACCATTATGAAAGAGGCGGAGAACTTGCGATTTCTCGTGAGGTTTTTGAGAAAATCGTAATCGACGCTCTCAATAGTCCTGAAGTTAATAAAAAAGCCAAAGCTAAAGATGAAGTCAAAGTCATCTTTAAAAAAGATGGTAAAGTCTCAATCAAGGTTCGTTTGATTGTAAAGAAAGGTGAAAAACCAGCCGAAGTTTCTCAAATGGTTCAACTTGAAATAGCTCGTTATTTAGAAGTTTATGTCGAGTCAGTTCCAGTTGAAATTCAAATTTCAGTTGATGAAATTAAGTAATATGGAAAGTTTATTCTTATCTCGTAATCAAGAACATGAATTAATCATGACTTGCATCTATGATGCACTTACCTATTCAAACATGGGTGAAGAATTTTCAGTTGAAGAAATTTTATGCTCTGTTTTTGAAGTCAATTATGATGAAATTTCTTTCTTTGTTAAAGAAATGGTTATTAAATCACTTTCGCATGTAAACGAGATCAAGAAAGTTTTCCAAGAAAATATGCCAAAATGGAGTTTCGATCGTTTAAATTTAGTCGAGCAATCCATTTTACTTATGAGTTATACTCATAGACGTTATGAAAATAGCGAAAAAGGCATTGTTATTGATATAGCAGTCAAACTTGCTAAGAAATTCTTAGACAAGGATGACTACAAGTTTGTAAACGCAATATTAGACAAAGTCTTATGATGGAGAAAAATCTTTTTAGTGTAAGCTCACTTAACTATTATATCAAACAATTGTTTGATAAAGACTTTACATTAAAAGGCTTAAGACTTAAAGGCGAAATCTCAAATTTCAAAAAATATCCTAGTGGACACATCTACTTCACTCTTAAGGATGAAGAAAGTTCCATTAAAGCTGTGATGTTTTATGAATATACGAAATATCTCAAAGCATCCTTGAAGGATGGTGATGAGGTAATCGTAACTGGATACGTGAGCGTTTATCCAGCACGAGGCGAGTACCAGTTCTACGCGCAAGCAATGGAACTATTTGGTGAAGGAGCTCAACTCCTAGAATTGGAGCTTCTAAAGAAGAAACTCGCATCTGAAGGTTTGTTTGATGAATCTAGAAAAAGAGAAATCAAAAAGTTTCCTAAAGCTATTGGCATTATTAGTGCTCCTAATAGTGCAGCATTAGCTGATATGAAAACAAATCTTCTTAGAAGAAACCCACTAATAAGGATCGAAACATTTCCTTCATTAGTGCAAGGTGCTGAAGCACCAAAAGCCCTCCTAGAAGCGCTTAAAAAGGCCAAAGAAAGCGATATTGATACACTTATCATTGGTCGAGGAGGAGGATCAAGCGAGGATTTATCAGCATTTAATGATGAAACTCTCGTAAGAGAAGCTGCAAAATTTCCAGTTCCGATTATATCGGCAGTTGGTCATGAAGTCGATTTTACGCTCATTGATTATGTAGCGGACGCTAGAGCCTCTACTCCTACAGGTGCGGCAGAGCTTGCGACAATAGACAAGCGCGAAATATACGAATTCATCTCGAACAAGGAAATAGAGTTAGATGATGTAATTGCTAATATAATTAGTAATGCTAAACATGAAGTTGAACTTCTTAAGAAAAATTCGTTCTTTGAAAATCCAAAAGTAATGTATGAAAAGTCATTAATTGAAATTGCAAATACTTCTAAGAGACTTGATTCATTCATGAATCATATCATTGAATTAGAGAAAGAAAAAATTACATCAATTAAAAGACAATTATCTAGTTTATCTATTGATAAGACAATTCAGAGAGGTTTTGCTCTTATTGAAGATGACAAAGGAAAAGTCATTACTGACATTAATAATGTTAAAGTTAACCAAATGGTTAAGACAAGAATAAAAGGTGGTGTATTAACCACAAAAGTTATTAGCAAGGAGGCTAAATAAAATGGCAGAAGAAAAAGTTGAATTCGAAAAGTCTTTAAAAAGACTTGAAGAAATCGTTTCTAAAGTAGAAGGAGAAACACTTCCGCTTGATGAATCATTAAAGCTTTATGAAGAAGGGAAGAAACTTATAGTTTCTTTAGAAAAGACCTTGAGAGAAGCTGAAAGAAAAGTTGAGGAACTACAAAAGTAACTATAAATAGTTAGTTTATTATTTTAGTAGATAATTAGTAGTTTATTAGCAATGGCAGAAAAAAAGGTTAACAAAGTTAAACATATTGATTTAGATTCCATTAAGAATCCAAAGTTTTTAGCCTCTTTAAATTACAACGAACTTGATGTATTGGCCTCTGATATAAGAGAGAAAATTATTCAAGTTACGAGTAACTTAGGTGGCCATCTTTCAAGCAACCTTGGATCTGTTGAACTTACAATAGCTTTACATAGAGTTTTTGATTTATCAAAAGACAAAGTTATTTTCGATGTTGGACATCAATGTTATACACACAAGATCCTAACTGGTAGAGATTTAACAAAGTTACGTCTTCAAGATGGCGTGTCTGGGTTCCTTAAAATGAGCGAATCCAAATATGATTGTTACGAAGCAGGGCATTCTTCGACATCAATATCAGCCGCAAATGGCTTTGCCATTGCTCGTGATTTAAATAAAGAAAATTACGACGTTGTTGCTTTTATTGGTGATGGTGCACTTAATTCAGGGCTTGCAATTGAAGGCTTAAACAACATTGCTCATAGTGATCATAAAGTAATAATTGTCATTAATGACAATGGTATGTCAATTTCAAAACCTGTTGGCGGTCTTTCAAGATTTTTGGAAGACTTCTCAACATCTAGAAGATACAACACATTCAAACACCGTTATCAAAAAGTGCTTGGCAAATGTAAAATTGGTCGATTAATTCTTAGAATTACTGCAAACGTAAAGAACTTTATTAAGAGAATTCTTATTAATGGAAACGTTTTCACAACGCTTGGCTTTGCTTATATAGGACCAATTGATGGACACAATATTAAGAGCATCGAAAGAGCACTTAGAAGAGCAAAAAACACAAAGAAATCAGTTGTTGTTCACGCTTCTACCTTAAAAGGTAAAGGCTACAAATATGCTGAAGAAGACGAAACTGGTTATTGGCATGGAGTTTCTCCGTTTGATATCAAAACTGGAAAACCAAAAAATAAACATGAAGGTTTTATTTCCTGGTCGCATGTTTATGCGGACATAACAGGAATGGAACTTGATAAACACAAAAACGCGGTGGTAATTTCTCCAGCAACAATTAAAGGTGCTGGTTTAGACCAACTCGATAAAAAATATTCTAGTAGAGTTATAGATGTCGGCATAGCCGAAGAACATGCAGCAACGCTTGCAAGTTCGTTATCTTTAAGCGATATTCATCCAATAATTTCTGTTTATTCTACCTTCCTACAACGTGCTTATGACGAAGTCAGTCACGATTTAGCACGCAATAATTTAAACGCCACATTCCTCGTTGATCGCGCTGGACTTGTGGGTGCAGATGGCGAAACACATCAAGGCACCTATGATGAAGCTTATCTGGCAAGTATTCCTGGAACAGTTGTTACAATGGCTTCTACAATTGATGAAGCTAAAGCTTTATATGATGAATCATTCAAAAATCATGGACCATTCTTTATTAGACTTCCAAGATCATATGTCGAAAAACAATCTTCATTTAACGAAGTTAAACACGAATTTGGTAAATGGATTTTCTTGAAGAATGATTCTAAAGACCTTGCTATTATTTCAGTTGGACCAGCGTTAAGACAACTTGAAAAGAATCTCGAACAAAATCATATCAAGTGTACGCTTATAAACGCTATTTATGTGAATCCAATCGACAAAAATGCAATTGATGCTCTCCTCAGTTACAAGAAAATAGTCATTTATGACCCTTATTCGACCCGTGGAGGCCTAGTTAATATGACAATGGCATATTTACTCGAGAAGAAATTTAATGGCTCTATTTCGGCCTATTACGTTCCTAACGAATTTGTTAAACAAGGCACAATTGATCAACAAATGGAACGTTATAAAATAAGAGTCGAAGATGTTATTAAAGACTTAAAGAAGTAATGAAATGAGGCTTAGGCCTCTTTTCTTTTATTAACATTGGTTAACATAATATTGAACAGTAATTCAATGTTCTATATAATAGAAGTATGAGTAAAATCATTCTTCACATTGATTTAAATGCTTTCTTTGTTAGATGCGAAGAATTAAAAGACCCTTCATTAGTGGGAAAACCTGTAATCATTGGTAGAACTGGTAGGGGTGGTATTGTTTCAACTTGCTCATACGCTGCTCGCGAAAAAGGTGTTCGTTCTGGAATGCCGACTTATCAAGCTTTGCTTAAATGTAAAGATGCAATTATATTGGATGATGATTTTGAATTTTACCACGAGAAGTCAAAACAATTCTTTAATTTTATTAAAGCTTACACAACATTAGTGGAACCTGCGTCTGTTGATGAATGCTATGCGGATTTCACTGAATTATTAAAAAACGAAAAAGATCCAGTTACATTTCTTAGGGATTTACAAAGAAAACTTTTCAAGGAAACTGGTTTAAAATGTTCAATTGGCGTTGCACCTACAAAATTTTTAGCAAAAATGGGTTCTGATATGAAAAAGCCTAATGGCTTAGTTATTATTAGACGTAAAGATGCAAAAGAAAAATTAAGCCCACTTCCAATTGATGATTTTTTTGGCATCGGTAAAAAGACAGCTCCGAGACTTAAGGAACTTGGTATTAAAACAATTGGTGATTTAATCGAAAGAATCGATAAAGAAGACCCACTTACTAAGAAACAATTAGGCAAATTTTACTTTGTAATTAAGGACTGGGTAAATGGAAATGGTGATGACAATATTAACACTGAACCGTTTGATCCAAAGTCCATCGGTCATTCCACAACATTATTTAGTGATGCAATCTCTTTAGAGGAACTAGAAAAACCTTTGGAACAACTTTCAAAAAGAGTTTCAGAAGGCGCTAAAAGAAGAAACAAAGTTGGTAAATCTGTACAAATTGTCCTGAAGGACAATGAATTTAAAGTTATTAATAGATCAAAAGTTTTGGAAGAAGCGACTAATGAATTTGATGTTATCTACAAATGCGCTTTAAGTTTACTTAGAGAGAATTATGATGGCCGCCCAACAAGATTAATTGGTGTTACTTTACAACAGCTCAAGAATCCTAAATCAACATTAAAACAGATGTCGATTTTTGATGATTATGAGCAAATAAAAGAAGAAAATTCAACAAGACTCCTTATAGGAGAGCTTAATAGACAAATGCATAAATCAGTTTTTAAAACAGCTGGTGATCACTTAAGGGAGAACAAAAGATGAGTTTAGAAGAAGCGAGTAAACTTTATTTTCAGTATCTCCTTGTTGAAAAAGGTGTTTCAAGAGAAACTATTTTGAACTATGAATACGATATTAAACAATTTTCAATTTTTCTTATGAAAAATAAAGTTGAAGATTTAGAAAAAACTGATATTCAAGAGTTTGTACGTTTGCAAACACAAAAAATGTTATCAATTCCAACAATTTTAAGAAGAATTTCATCTGTTAAGAATTTCTTTTTATTCCTTGAGAAAGAACATTATATTTCCTTTGATTGCGAAACATTTGATAAACCGAAAGGAAGTAAAAAATTACCTGTTTGTATCTCAATAGAAGAAGTGGAAGCTTTGCTTAATGCTCCTGATATTAGTAAGCCTGATGGCCAAAGAGATAGAGCCATGCTTGAGATTATGTACTCTTCTGGATTAAGAATTAGTGAGTTATTAAGTTTGACATTAAAACAAATTGATTTTGAACACGGAACGATCAAAATTGTTGGAAAAGGAAATAAACAACGACTTGTTCCTATTGGTGAATATGCTATAGATTATTTAAATACTTATTTAAATGATGGAAGATTGAAGAACAAAAATAAAGGTTCTGAATTCATTTTTCTTAACCGTTATGGAGAACCTTTATCAAGAGTTTATTTCTTCAAACAGGTAAAAAAATATGCAGTCCAAGCTCACATTATGGTTGATATTTCGCCCCATACGCTCAGGCATTGCTTTGCAACACATATGTTAGAGCAAGGAGCTGAGCTTAGGGCAGTGCAAGAAATGCTCGGACACACAAATATTGCGACTACACAAATTTACACAAATATATCGAGCAAGCGCATTTTAAGCGCATATGATTTGTATAGTAAGCGAAAATAATGTAAAATAACCCCCGGAATTGGAGAAAACCATGGAAAAATTCAAGAGAATATTCGTAATAGTTGCTGACTCAGTCGGTATTGGTGAAGAACCAGATGCTGCAAAATTTGGAGATGTTGGAACAAATACATTTGTTCATACTGCAGAAAAATGCGGTGGATTAAACATTCCAGTAATGAATTCACTTGGTCTTGGTGACCTTGCAGACATCAAGGGAACTTCAAAAGTTTCTCACCCACATTCTTATTGCGCAAGACTTCGCGAAGCCTCAAACGGCAAGGACACAATGACTGGCCACTGGGAAATGATGGGAATTTATACAACAAAACCATTTGTAACTTTCACAGATACAGGTTTTCCAAAGGAACTTATGGACGAACTTGCTGAAAAAACAGGTCATAAATTAATTGGAAATTACGCTGCAAGCGGAACTGAAATTCTGAAAGAATTAGGCGAAGAACAAATGAGAGATAATTCTCTTATTGTTTATACTTCAGCAGACTCAGTTCTTCAAATTGCTGCACACGAAGAAGTTACAGGTGTGCAAGAATTGTACAGATGCTGTGAAATTGCTCGTGAAATTTGTTTACGTCCTGAATATTACGTTGGTAGAGTTATTGCTCGTCCATACGTCGGAAAAGACAAAGATAGTTTCAAGAGAACACCAAATAGACATGATTTAGCTGTTTCACCAAGCGGTACAACTGTCATGGATATTCTCAAAGAGAATAACCTTATGGTTTCTTGTGTTGGAAAAATTGGAGATATCTTTAACCAAGTTGGTGTTGTAAAAACACAAAAGACAGTCTCTAACATGGATGGAATGGATAAAACAATTGATGAAGCAAAGAACCATAATTTCAAAGGTTTATGCTTTGTCAACTTAGTTGAATTCGATTCTGAATACGGTCATAGACGTAATGCATTGGGTTATGGAAAAGCACTTGAGGAATTTGATGTTCGCTTACGCGAATTGATTGAAGTTCTTCATGACGATGATTTGTTAATTGTTACAGCAGATCACGGTAACGATCCGACACATGTTGGCACAGATCATACAAGAGAAAAGGTTCCATTCCTTGCTTATAGCAAATCATTTAAAAATGGTAGATATTTAGTAGAAAGAGAGTGCTTTGCAGACATTGGTGCAACAGTACTTGAAAACTTCGGTCTAAAGAAAACTCCAAAGATGATTGGAACAGCTATTTCTGAATTATTAAAAGACTAACTAAGTAAAACAATTTTATGAAGAGAACGTTTTATCACGTTCTCTTTTTCTAACTTTGTTAGAAGTCTTGATAATGTCTCTCTTTGTAGATGTAAAATAGTCGCAAGATTTGCGATAGATTTATATTCGATAATATTGCCATTTTCGTGCAAAAAGAAAGTTAATCTTTCTTCTGCAGATGAAAAAGATAAAAGTTGAATAGTGGAGTTTAACTTTTTACTAAAGTTTGAATGCACGTTTAAATATGTTAATAAAAATGATTTATTACTTTGTAATATTTTTAGCAAATTATCACGGTTTATGGTTGCAATAATGCTTTCTTTTGTAACAATAACATCGCCTTTATAAAAAGGTGAATCTGAAAAAACTAAATTGTTTCCAAAGATGTCATTCTTTTTAAGAATGTTATAAATTAATTCTTCACCCTCAAAAGAAAATGATGAGATTTTTATTTCGCCTGAGATGACTATAGCTATCGATTCACATTTTTCGCCTTCTCTATAGAGAGTTGTATTTTTTGCTACAGTTTTTACAACGACAAATTCTTTTTCGGTTTTTGTTAAATTTTGTAAAATATTATTTTCCATATAAATTCGTGATTTAAATCACATATTTATTATTGTACTTTTATTAAAGTAAAACCAGTAAATATGAAAAAAATAGTTAAATTTGTAATGTTGCCAATTATATTGGCAGGATGCTCCCCTAAAAAACTTGGCGAATATATAGATTACCAAAATTGGACAATCATTTCTCCTACTGGAGCTCCTGCAATAGCGATGTCGTATTTTAGTGGATATGAGAATTTTCAGACAAATTCAGATCCTTCAAACATTGTTGCTATGATGACAACTGGAAAACCAGAATTAGTCGTTCTTCCAACAAATGTTGGAATTCAGACAATAAGAAAAGGTAATCTACCATATAAACTCTTAGCTTCAATCACAAGTGGAAATATCTATATTGCATCTACTGGACATGATGAAGATGGTGTAATGGATGAAAATGACTATATTGTTTCGTTTCAACAAGGAGCGGTTCCAGATAAATTATTTCATTTCGTCTATGGGAACACGTTAAACAATGCTTTACATTACGTTTCAAGCGCTCAAGAAACCGCGAAATGTCTAAAGATGGGTAAAAACCTTGCTGACGAGGGAAAGGCTGTGGATTACGTTGTTTTAGCAGAACCTGCTTTATCTACCGTTTTATCTACAACTCCAAACGCTTATGAATACGCAGATTTGCAAGAACTTTACAAGGTAAAAAGTGATGGTAAAAGTATATTTCAAGCTTCAGTATTCGTGAAAAATGGGCTAGATCAAAATACAGTAATGGAAAAGATTTTGGGAAATCTAAGACAATCAATATTTATGATGAATGATAATCCTGACTATGTTGTTTCGCTTATGAATAATAGCTTGAATCCTGAAGTAACTTTCGGTGTAACACCTGAAATTGCAAAGCAAATGTTTCAAAACAATAACAGAATGAATATTAAATGTGAGACTTTTTCTTCAGGTAGTGAAAGAGAAGGACTTAATGTATTTTTATCGATATTTGGTTTAGAGGAAATAAAAATTGAAGAGATTGCTTAATAAAAAAATGTTTTATTTATTTGGAATTATATTCCTTGTTGGAATATGGTTTTTGATTTCTTTATTTTTGGATCGAAATTCAATGGTTTTTCCTAATCCATTTGTTACGACTAAAAGAATGATTGAATTATTAGGTGAAAAAGTTACCTATAAGTATTTAGGGTTCTCTTTTTTACGTTTGCTAATTGGTTTTGGTCTATCTTTTATAATCGCATTCCTTTTAGGAATGTTGGTTCATAATAATGATAAACTTTATAACTTTTTCAAGCCTCTTATAACGTTTTTAAAATCCGCTCCAACAGCAACTTTTGTTTTTGTCTTTATAATTCTCGTGAATGCAAAAAATGCTCCGGTACTTGTTGTTTTTACAGTGACAATGCCAATTCTTTATGAATCGATTGTAAGCGCACTTAGAAACGCTGATCAAGAAGTAATAGCGGCGTCTAAAGTTGATGGTGCAAGTAAATTTAAACAATTATTTCTGATTAAAATACCTTTAGGTATTCCTTTTATAACTCTTGGTCTTATTTCAACTTTCGGAATGGCTTTTAAGATTGAAATTATGGCTGAAATCATAACAGGATTCACAAATGGTGGCATTGGATCTATGATCCATAATTCACAATTAATAAATCCAACAGAGTTAACAGACATGTTTGCTTACAGTTTGATGGCAATAATTGTGGTTTTGGTTGTAGAATTTTTGGCTTCTTTATTACGAAAACACAGTCGTCCAGTTAAGAAACATAGAAGTGGATTTAGCGTAAGTAATTAGTAGATATTTAGTAGTTTTAATATAAAATAAATTTGAGATAAATCTTAGTTTGAAAGATGAATTAGGTGTTTTTAATTTATCAAAAGATTAGATTTAATCGTATTTTTTATATATTTAGTTAACATAATAGACATTATGCGAAGTTGAATAATAAAATAAAAAAATGTAAAAATTACTTCAAGTACATATTGAAGCATTCATCTGTTAATTTGTTTGTTATATCTTTCTTGTGAGAGGTTAAATATTTTCTGTTATCCTCAAGTGTTGTCAAAAAACCTTCTTTCCAATCTTTTAAACAGGCATTAATTAACCAAGTTGAGTCAAAATCTCTTGTTGGCTCAATTTTGTCACATGCATAAACGACCATTCCTAGCTTAGACATATTAGCTTTTCCTGTGCAATGATACTTAATTGCATCTAAAATCTCTGGATCTTCGACTCCAAACTTGTTTTTTGCTAAATATTCTCCAACAAACTGATGATATGAGAATGAAGGTAAATCTAAAAAGTCTTTATAGTACTTTTTCATAATACTTAAAGTATTTTCATCGTCTTTTGCGTAACATTTGCCTAAATCATGCAATAAAGCTGCGAAATAATACTTATGTAGAGGCTCTAATTTATTAACTTCCGCCACTTTTAAGCTCAAATTTGCAACTTCAATGGAATGATTTAATCTTTTCTCCGGAACTATTTCAGCTATTTTCTTAAGAAAATAGAGTTTGTTCTTTTCTATGTATTTAATGACACTTAATGGTAAATCTATAGATTTCATTTCGCGAATGTCACTAGATGAAACATCGCCACTTTCAGAAAATTCAAGGTCCACCATTTCAAATTTTTTAACAATTTCTTTATTTAAAATAAAGCCTGGCCTATTTACATAGACAATTTTGGCGATTTTTGATAATTCATCAGCGCTTTTCCAATCATTAAATTTATTTACTTGATCAAAACCAATCAAAAAGTACAAATTATCATTAGGATGAATCTTTTTTAAGTATTTTACTGTATCAATTGAATAGTTTATTTCATCTTTAGAATTAAGTTCGTAGTCGCATATTTCATATTTAAACGAAACGTCTTTTAAGGCTAAAGATAACATTTCTAATCTTTGATTAGATGTCTCTTCTGGAGTTTTCCATCTTGGTGATTTTGCTGGAACAAAAATTACAGAAGCATTAAATTTTTTGCTTGCAGCTTCGCTAATTCTTAAATGACCGTTATGAATCGGGTCAAATGTTCCACCAAAAACAACAATGTTTGCCATTTTATTTTACTTTTGGTCTAGATGTATAGATTGATACGCCTTTAGGAACGTAAACTCTAATAGTCTGATTCTTTGTCTTTGCATTTATCCAACCAAGACCTGAGAAACCGATGTCTCTATAAGAGCTCTTATCAGTTTTGAAGGAAATTTCGAAAACTTCCATGTCTTGAGTTGTTTTGATTTTTGATAATGAAGGAATAAGTTCACCAGATTTATTTAATCTAATAAATTTGCTCTCAACATCTCTAACGTGATTCTTGTTAAGTTCGACTTTATCGTGGAAATAACATAATAAATCCATTTTATCGCCCTTAACTAGTTCAACTATAGCTAATCCCCCAATAAAGAGTGAATGGCCCTCAGAAAGGGTTATTTCGTGTGGTTTTACGGGTTTTGTTAAGTAGATGGCGCGTAATGTTTTGGCATCTAACCCGAATAATATTGAGTTTGTAATGGAAATACCTGGAGTTTCATACATTGCTGATTTATTGGTTAAAGGAATTTGCATTACTTTAAGATGAGTATCTTTATAGTTACAAGTAACTATATTGCCATTTGATAAATTTTTATAAATTTTTAAGAATGAGTTAATAAGAGAAGTTTTACCTGCATCTTGTGAGCCAATGACGTAAACGTCTTTAGCATTTTTAAGTTCAAATATTTTTGTTAATGTTTCTTGAACAGCATCATCATCGTCTTCTTTAGAAGATACAATAAATACATCTTCTGCAGCGATTTTTAGACCTGCAACTCTGAATCTTTGCACGACATAGTCTTGTATGTGTTCTTTAGTTGCATTTTCTGGAAGAAGGTCAAACTTAGTACCAACGACTAAGATTTTCATATCTTTGATAATATCAATTACTTCTTTGGAGAATGAAGTTTCGAAAGAGAAAAGATTTACTACGTAAACTAAAAGGCAATTATTTGCTTTTGCTTCTTGCAATATTTTAATGAATTCTTCATCAATATAAGGTTCATTTGATAAAGAACGGAATCTTTCTTCTTCAAAACATTTCTGACAGAATATAAAATTCTGTGTAGGGTTTTCTAAAATTTCAGGAAGAACGTAACCTTCTTTAGAAGGATCTTCACTTTGAAGTGTTGCGCCACATTTGTAGCATTTTCTTACTTTTGAAATTTGTTCCATTAGAATTCTCTCCAATCTTTTAGTAAATTCTTTTTATTTAACCTCTTCCTAAGAGGTGTATCGAATAATCTATTAAACCTTGTTGTTGGCTGATCTTCTTTAACTAGTTTTTCTGTTAATACAGATTTAATTCCTGCGCCATTTGCACAACTTACATCTGTAACAATTTGATCTCCTACTAATATAGCTTCTTCATTTTTGATGTTAAATTGTTTAAGTAATTTTCTTAATTTTACTGAGAACGGTTTTCCTAATGATGGGAAATATCTAACACCCAAATCTTTAGAATATTCAGTAACACGTTTTCCAGTGTTATTTGATGTTATTAAGAGTTCAATTCCATTTTTGTTTAGCAAGTTTTTGAGTTCTTTAGCTTTAGCTAATGGAGTCTTTTGCTTGTATGAATCTAAGGTGTTATCTAAATCTGCAAATACGTATTTAATATTGAGTTTTTTGTAGAAACCAACATCAATTTCATAAATTGATTTAGCATGAGCAAAAGGAATGAATCTTTTTAACATATTACTAATTATAATTGAAAATTAGAAAAATAAAAGTTTTCTAATGAGAAATATAAAACGCGTATATGAAAAGCACCCCTTAATGAGGTGCCTTTTTATTAATTATTTTCGTCGTCGTCATCAAAGATGGAGATTTGAGTGTAACCTTTTTCTGGAATTGGATCTTCTTCTTTAGAAGAGGCAATTTCACTGATAGGCTCCTCTACTTTCACAACTTCTGGAACTTCAACGATGTGTGAAATTGTCGAGGCGAGAATTCTATCATTTCCCATCACAAACGGTATCTCAAGTTTGTTCTTTTTACCGATATCAATTGAGTCGTGACAATAATAATCCATTGGGGTCAAATGATAATCATCTACAGTGACTTCTTTAATCTCTTTAAGATTGGTTAAGAATCTAATTTTATTAGATTCGAGACTTGTATCAACCTTAGCAGCGTACACTAATTTATGTTCTTCAGATTTGAATGATTTGAACACTTGTGATGGCTTGCCTAAACGAGTGACTAATGTTGTCTTTTCTGGATCATAAATTCTGATTGCGCCTTTGTCGGTAATTAGCATTACTTTTCCATCAACATTTTCGTGTTCATAAGCAATTGCATTAACGATTGTTGCTTGTCCGAGTTTAGAAATAGCTTTAACACCGCCACTTCTCATACCTGAATTTGGTAATTCATTCTCATTATAGAATGTCGCGTTTCCGTCGCTTGTGAATAGCATGACATCATTATTACCATTTGTGAACACAACATCTGCAAGTTCATCATTTTGTAATAATTTCATACAAATTAATGCTTTTGAATAACGAATTACTGAGAAGTTATCTAAGGATAAACGTTTAATTTGACCATGTTTTGATACAAGGACAAAGAATAAATCATTTCTGAACTTCTCTACCGCGTATACACGCACAATTTTTTCATTAGGATTTAAAGAAATCTTTGTGTTGATGTGTTTTCCCTCATCTTTCCATTTTTCACTTGGAATTTCATAAACTGGAATATAAAGGAAGTTTCCTAAGTTAGTGAAACTGATTAAATAATCAGTTGTCATAACATTTCCAGAGAATACGCATGCATCGCCATCCTTTAATCCTGGAAGAGCATCGTCTCCGCTACTCTTGAATGATTTGATGCTTGATTGTTTGAAGTAACCATCTCTAGAAACTGCAACCATTACTTCTTCTTTAGCGATTAAGTCGCGAACATCAATTTGTTTTGTTTCTTCTTTTTCAATGATTTGAGTTTTTCTATCGTAGCCATATTTGTCCGCAATAGTCTTCAAATCTTTGATAAGTAAACGGTTAAGTTTATTACGATCTTCAAGGATTCCATTTAAGAATTCAATGTTCTCTTCAAGAGCTTTCTTTTCATTCTCTAAAATGGTTATATCCGTGTTGGACAACTTATAAAGTTGTAACATGACAATTGCTTCACTTTGAGCTTCACTAAAACCAAACTTTTCTTGCAAGTTTTTCTTAGCATCTTGTTTGTCTTTTGATGCACGAATTACTTCGACAACTTGGTCAAGAATTGAGATTGCTTTAATTAAGCCATTTACGATATCTAAACGACCTTTTGATTTAGCAAAATCATATGTTGAACGTCTTGTAATAACGTCGACTTGGTGATTGATGTAACTGTCTACGAAATCAAGTAAATTCATGGTTTTTGGTGAACCATTAACAATTGCGACCATGTTTGCTGAATATGAAAGTTTTAATCCAGATTTGGTCATCAAATATTTGTAGATAACATCAATTTTTGCTTCTTTTTTGATTTCTATAACGATTCTAATACCGTTTCTATCAGATTCATCACGGACTTCTTGAATACCTGGTAAAACATTACTATGTTTTAACATATCAATTTCATGAACAAGTTGAATCTTTAAAGCTCTGTAAGGAATTTCTGTTACAATAATTGCTTTTTGCTTTGGTGTATCAACAATCTCTGCTTTTGCTGCAACTTCGATACGACCATGGCCATCGGTATACATTTCTTCTAGGCCTTTTGAAGCGTAAATAACACCACCACTTGGGAAGTCTGGACCCTTAATAAATTGCATTAAATCGAGAGGTTCAACTCTTACGTGATTTATACGATAAATAATTGCATCAATAACCTCTTTGAGGTTATGTGTAGGAATATCAGTAGCCATTCCGACAGCAATACCTTCGGTTCCGTTGACAAGTAAATTAGGGAATCTTGAAGGCAAAACAACTGGCTCAAATTGTGAGTCATCAAATGTTAAAGCCATATCAACAGTTTCTTTGTCGATATCACGAACCATTTCTTCAGCGATTTGAGAAAGTCTTGATTCTGTATAACGATAAGCTGCTGGTCCATCACCATCGATTGATCCATTATTACCTTGGAAATCGATTAATGGATTATTTAACTTCCAATCTTGTGACATTCTAACTAATGCTTCATAGATTGAGGAGTCGCCGTGTGGATGGTATTCGCCCATAACAGCACCAACTGTGTGAGCACATTTTCTTGTTGGACGAGTAAAGATGTTACCATCTTTGTACATTGCATAGATGATACGTCTTTGAACTGGTTTTAAACCATCACGAGCATCTGGAATAGCACGATCTTGGATAACATATTTTGCGTAAGTTGCAAAACGAGTACCCATGATTTCTTCAAGAGTTTCGCTGTGAATATTTTCGACTATTTCTTCGACTGGAGTAATAACTTTTTTAGCCATATTATTTTACCTCCTCGATGAATGAATCAACTTCGTTGAAGTTAATATTTTCTTCAATCCATTGACGTCTAGTTTGTGGATCATTACCCATAAGGGTAATAAGTCTTTGTTCTGCAAGTAAAGAATCTTCAATTGTGACCTTCAAAAGTTGTCTTGATTTTGGATCCATTGTTGACTCTCTTAATTGATCGTCATTCATTTCTCCAAGACCCTTGTAACGATTGACTTTACAACCAAATCCGATTCTCTTTTTAGCTTCTTCTAAACCTTCATCATCCCATGCATATTCATAGACTTGTTTGTGGTTGACTTCTTTATAGATTCTATAAAGAGGTGGCATTGCGACAAACAACTTTCCCTTTAAAATGAGTGGTTTCATGAAGTTGTAGAAAAATGTAATTAATAATGTTTGAATATGTGCACCATCTGTATCAGCATCGGTCATGATGATGACTTTTCCGTAGTGCGAATTGTCAGCATTAAATGTTTCTTTGACACCAGCGCCAATTGTATTAATGAGCGTTGCACATTCTTCATTTTTAAGAACTTTATCAATAGTTAAGCCAAAAGTATTAAGTGGTTTACCACGTAGTGGTAAGATTGCTTGATGTAATCTATCACGACTCTTTTTGGCTGTTCCTCCAGCAGAATCACCTTCAACAATGAAAAGTTCATTTTGATCGTAATCTTTGCTTGCTGCAGGAGTTAATTTATCTGAAAGAACGATGTCTTGCTTAATAGTTTTTCTGCTGCGCATTTCATCACGAACTTTACGTGCTGCAATTCTAGTAGCTTGTGCATCAACGCATTTTTTAATAATTGAGACTGCAAACTCTTTATGTGCATCAAGATAATAACTTAAGTTATTATATATAAAGTTTGTTAAGATTGGTAAAGCTTCAGGAGTACCAAGTTTTTGTTTGGTTTGTCCTTCATATTCAAGTTTTTCTTCTGGAATTTTTAAAGAAATGATTGCAGTTAAACCTTCACGAATATCGCTACCTTCAAGTTTAGTTTTTCCTTTTAAAAGTCCATTTTCTTCAGCGTAATCGTTAATTGCTTTAGTTAAACCTGCTCTAAATCCTTGTTCGTGGGTTCCGCCATCTCTTGTTCTAACGTTATTAGCATAAGAGTAAATGTTCTCACCATAATCTTGAGTAGCATATTGCATTGCTATATCTAAAGATATAGAATCTTCGGTTCCTTCGAAAGAAATAATGTCTCCAATTGTGTTTTTGCCTTGCTCTAAGTTGCTTATATATTCCTTTATACCGTCCTTATAACAAAACTCCACTTTTTCTCCACTTCTTTCGTCAGAGAGTATGAATTTTACGCCTTTTAATAAGAACGCACTTTCTTGTATGTGGTTTGAAATAATATCGAACTTAAAATCAGTTGTTGAGAAGATTCTGTCATCCGGTTTAAAGCGAACAGTAGTTCCCCTTTTCTTGGTATTACCAAGAACCTCTAATGGAACTGACAATTTTCCACCATCTTCGAAACGAATGTGATAGATTTTTCCAGCTTTATAAACGGTAACATCACAATAAGTTGAAAGAGCATTTGTAACAGCAGAACCAACACCATGTAAACCAGCAGAAGATGTATAAGCTTTGTTTGAAAACTTACCTCCAGAGTGAAGTGTTGTAAATATTAATTGGACAGCAGGCATTCCAGTCTGTCGATGTATATCGACAGGAATTCCTCTTCCTTCGTCTTCAACGCTTAAAGATCCATCTTTGTGAATGGTAATTTTGATTGTATCTCCGTATCCACTAAGGGCTTCATCGACAGCGTTATCAACGATTTCCCAAACAAGGTGATGAACACCTGTCAAGTTGGTTGAACCGATGTACATTGCAGGTCTTTTTCTGACACCAGCAAGGCCTTCTAAAATATCGATATCAGCAGCAGTATACGAAGCTTTTGCTATATTTTCTGCCATGGTTTTGCTCGCTTTCAATGCTTGATTATAACAAAATATTTGTTGTAATCTAAAGCACTTTTTTTGTATCATTATTAGGTAAATTGGGAGATTTGAAGTGGATATTATTTTATATAATATAATTGCTTGTTTAGCATCATTAATTATTGGTTATTTTTTTGGTTCAATTCCAGTTGGAGTCATACTTTGTAGACTCTTTAGGGGTGAAGACCCACGTGAAAAAGGATCTAAAAATTCAGGCGGAACAAATGTAGGAAGAGTTTTCGGCATGAAACTTGGAGCAGTCACTATTCTTTTGGATGCTTTAAAGACAATTTTGCCAATGTTTTTAGTATGGATTTTGTTAAAATTCGCCGGATTAAGTAAAATCATGGTCAAAAATTTTGGCGAAGATTTTTACAATAACGGATCTTTAATTATTCTTTTTGCTCCTTTAGGAGCAACTATTGGGCATTGTTGGCCAATTTATCTTGATTTTAGGGGTGGAAAGGCTGTTTCAAACTACTCAGGATTTGCACTTTTCACGTGTTGGTTATCGTTTGTGGTCGGTTTTTTATCATTTGGAGCCACCCTTAAAAAGACAAAAATTGTATCTATTTCATCAATGATCGGTTCAATTGTTGCTACTTTATGTGCTTGGGCTTTATTCTTTATTTCTAAATTTACAGGTTTTGACACCAACTTATTCTTCATCGGATTTGGAATAGTTGAGCTTTGGTCAAATGTCGGACTCGATTATGCAATTGTCACAACAGTTATGACTTTGATCTTAATTTTTAGACACAGAAGTAACATAAAAAAGTTATTAAACGGATGCGAAAATAAAATCAAATGGATGAAATAGCATTCGTAAAGAATTTAGTAGAAAATTAGTAGTTTTATTAATTGTGAATTAGTACAAGCCTTCATTGTGGATACACAAAAAAGTGTAGAATCTATGGAGGTTTTTAATTGACATTTTTTGAAAATCAGCTTCCACCACCACTACTACGATTGTTGAAAAAATATTATATAAAATTAGGCTCATTAAGGCATGAAAAAAGCGTCCCGTGAGGAACGCTCCATCAATTCTTGTTTCGCCTTATGAATTGCGTTTCATTGAATTCATGACTGCGCGGATTTGAGCCTCACTTGGCTTACGTCCCATTTGCATAAACATGGCGCGAATCATGTTTTCGTTGATTGGAGGATTCTTTTGA
The DNA here is from genome assembly GCA_045628045.1 of Bacilli bacterium. Classification (GTDB taxonomy): domain Bacteria; phylum Bacillota_I; class Bacilli_A; order RFN20; family CAG-826; genus Fiminaster. The sequence goes on along the minus strand of JAZQOV010000003.1, from coordinate 2,847 downwards.
AGTTCGCGTTTAAAGAACCAACGTGATAAAAAGAAACCAACAATAAGTCCTGCTACTAAGCAGCCAACAATGATACCAACCAAAGCACCAGTTTGAATTTCACTAAAAATTAATAAATTCATCTTTTTCTCCTATGCGCGACCGTTATAATCGCCTGTGTCTGTACGTATAAGAACTTTGTCACCTGCATTAATAAATTCAGGCACTTTGATCTTATATCCAGTCTCTAAAGTAGCCACTTTAAGGGCTCTATTAATGGTATCACCACGAACACTTAATTCACAATCAGCAATTGTGAGTTCGACTGTTTGTGGAAGTGAGATACCAAGTATCTCGTCTTCAAAGAAGACGATATCTATCTCAGAATTGGCAACTAAGAAGTTTAGTTCCCATTCTAATTTAGCTTTTTGAATCTCAATCTGATCGAATGTATCATTGTCCATAAAGACTAATGTTTCGCCAGCATCATAGAGATATGACATTTTCTTCTTGCTAATTGATGTTTTTTCTACATCGTAGCCAGAGTTACGTGCGAGCTCAGTAATCGCGCCTGTACGCATGTTTTTTGCCTTAATTTTAGCAACCATCTTTCTCATGGCTGTTTTGTTTAGAAGAATGTCTAAAACTAAATAAAGATTGCCTTCATCTAAGAAATAATAACCTGGTCTTAATTCAGTAACATTCATTTAATTTTCCTCTAAAACATACAAATTATATCTAAATATTAGATATTTTTCAAATAAGCATTATGTTTCTTTTCACGATCTAAAGTTGTAATTGGACCATGTCCTGGATAAACCTTTAAATCATCTGGAAGTTCAACTAGTTTTCTTAATGATGACGAAATTGTTCTTGTAGAACCAGTTGGCAAATCGCTTCTTCCAATGGTTGTAAAAAACAACGTATCACCTGTAAATAATAGTTTTTCATCTTTGATGAAATAACAAACGCTTCCTTGTGTGTGAAAAGGTGTCTCAAGCACTTTAATTTTGAAGTTTCCAATCACAATTTCTTCATTATCGGTAACTTCAACTAAGTTGTTTGGGACGAAATTAAGCAGTTTAGCACCACCAATCTCTGCGTCTAAACATAAGTTAAGGTCTTTATCCGTTAAAAAGTCTTTTTCTTTTGATGAAATGTAAACTTTTGCATCTGGATAAAGCTTGCAAACTTCTTCTAGAGCGTAAATATGGTCATAATGACCATGTGTTAACAAAATACCTTTAATTTTCTTATTTAATTTTTTAATATGGTCGACAACAGCGTTATTGTTTGAATAGCCTGGATCTACTAAAAAGCCTTCATCGTTTTCATTGAAAACAATGTAAGTATTACTTCCAACTCTCGAATAATAAATGTCGACCATTTATATAAAAAAATAAGGATTAATCCTTACTTTTTCTCCTTGTGCATAGTGTGTTTTTTGCACTTCCAGCAGTATTTCTTTGTTTCCATTCTGTCCGGATGTTCTTTTTTATTTTTGTTGGTGATGTAATTTTCTTCACCGCAAACTGTGCACTTAAGTGTAATATTTTCTCTTGGCATAGGTTTTCTCCTTTGCTTTTGCGAGAAAAATAATATCACATTAGTTAAAATATATCTACAAGATATTTTATCTTTGTTATAATCTTAGTATGAAAATTTTACCTAGAAACAAAACTAAACAAATAAAAATAGGCAACATAACAATGGGTGGATCTAATAAGGTTTTGATTCAATCCATGTGTAATATTAAGACTTCAAAAGTTAATGAAGTTGTTAAACAAATCAATGAGTGCGCCTTGTTAGGCGCAGATTTAATGCGTGTCTCTGTTTTAGACATGGACGATGCAAAAGCAATTAAGGAAATTGTTAGCAAAATTTCAATTCCTTTAATTGCAGACATTCATTTTGATTATAGACTTGCAATAGAATCGATTAATTCAGGAGTTAATGCTGTTAGATTAAACCCTGGAAACATTGGCGATGCAGAAAATGTTAAGAAAGTTGTCGACCTTTGCAAAGAAAAACACATTCCTATTAGGATTGGCGTCAATTCAGGTTCTATTGATAAAAACGTAAATAACGGCACTGAAATTGTAAAAGCTAAGGAATTGGTCAAGTCTGCTGACAAGATGGTCAAAATGCTTGAAAAAATGGGATTTTATGACATGGTCATAAGTTTAAAAGGCTCTCATGTACTAGAAACTCTTGAAGCGTACCGTTTAGCAAGCAAAAAATTTAAATATCCACTTCATATCGGAATTACAGAAGCAGGACCTAAAGACATTGGACTTATTAGATCCACTGCTGGTCTTTCTCCTATTCTTCTTGAAGGAATCGGAGACACGATTCGCATCTCACTTTCTGATGAACCTCAAGAAGAAGTTCGAGCTTGTCGCAGATTGTTAAAAGATTTAGGAATCAGAAATGATTATCCTACATTAATTTCATGTCCAACATGTGGAAGAACTCAAGTAAATTTAGTTCCTTTTGCAAAGCAAATTCTTCAATTTTTGGAAGAACACCACATTAATAAAACAGTTGCTGTCATGGGTTGTATAGTTAACGGTCCTGGAGAAGCTAAGCGTGCAGACATTGGATGTGCAGGTGGTAAGGGCCAATGGGTAATATTTAAAAAAGAACAGATTATAAAAACTGTTCCAGAAGAAAAAATATTTGAAGAATTTACTAAAGAGATAATGAAATTATAAAAAAAGAGAACATTGAAGTGCACCCCGAATAGTGCACAAAAATAAAAAAGGAGCTACAAAGAACGAGAAGTCAAAGACTTCTTGTTTTTTATTCTGTCTGTATTATAAAAGCGAATCCACTCTTCTACTAATTGAATGTAGTTTTCTAAACTTG
>JAZQOV010000002.1:0-170825 GCA_045628045.1 Bacilli bacterium | reverse complement strand
AGGAATTTTTTATAGAATAGAATATATCATTAGTTTTTTTGTTAAAAGAAAATAAAGGTTGGCATCCCTTTTTAGATGTTATTCGTAAATTTATTGACGGGGTTAAAAGAGAATCTTCAAAAATAAAATTTTTGCACAATTTATCTCCAATTATCTTAATATTGTCATCAATATTAACAATAAAACGCTTATCATTTTTACAAAAAATACAATCTAAGGTTTTTTCAATTGCTGTTAATAGACTATTTCTTCTATATTTGGACCTTAAAATTTTAATTGTTTTAGTTAAATTCAACAAAGGAATATATGAATCAAGATTTTTTTCATATTTTTTAACATATATAATTAAATCTCTTAAATCTGTTTCAAAACAAGCTATTTCATCAGCAAATAAGAGAATGGTGCCTTCTATAGTAAGTGGATATGGATATGCGAGATATTTCGATAAGTAAAAATTTGCTGTATGTGTTGTGGCAAAACAAAATGTGTCTTTACGTAAACAATACTTTCGCTGAACATCTGTTGACAAATCTCTGCATTTATTTGAACAAATACATTTTTTGTCAAAAAGTAGCGAAAAGTCTTTGATAAAATCTTGCGAAAAATTATTAAATATCCTGAAAATATAATTCGTTTTAGTAATGTTAAGTTCAGAAAAAACAAGAAAATTATAGTTCTTTGGAAAAACAGACGAATGTTTTAAGATGGAATCAATTAATATTGAATCACCTTTTGATAAAACAAAATTATTAAGAACTAATCTCACTGAATTGATGTTATGTTTAAAAAGTCCGGGACGCGATTCACAATAATGAGAAGTATTATTTGACAAAAAAACATTATTGATTGCGTCCTCGCCGGCGTGACCATACGGAGTATGCCCTATATCATGTAAAAGTGCTGACATTTTAAGTCTATTACTATCAACACAAGACATTAAATTATTTTTATTGACAATTTCACCACAAATTTCAGATACCTGAATAGAATGTTCTGATCTATTTGTGAAAACTTTCACATCGCCTGAATTTCTAATCATTTGTGTTTTATTACTTAACATTTTAAATAAGCGCGATGATTTTATTTTCTGGATAGTTAATAGTTTTTTCTTAAAATACATAAAAATATATTAAAATATTTTCGCTCAGAAATAAGGACTTTTAAAATAGCAAAAAGTTATTTCAGCTTATCGGTTTTAGGAAATCACAAAATCATGTCGTTCTGGATCTACCTTCTATACAACTTTTTTCTGCCTTTAACTTTAAATAAACAAAAAACCGATCGAAGCTTGAAACTTGGTCCATTAACAAATATGCTTATTTAATTATTCTATGTTTTTCGTACCCATTAGAAAAACACAATCTTTTTGCTTCTTTAAAGAAAAAGAAGGCTTCTCGCCCTCTTATCTAGCACCATCATTTCTTAGGAATACTCTTAAGCATGTGAGTACAAATAATTTAATATCTAACCACAAGCTTAGGTTAACTACGTATTCATGATCTAGTTTAGCTTTCTTAACTGGATCATGCTCTCTATGTATCTTTACTTGTGCAAGTCCAGATAACCCTGGTTTAACTGCATAAGCACTTGGGTTATATTTTTCTCTTTCAACAATTAAGTCTTCTTCATTTATGGCAGCGCCTGGTCTAGGACCAATGAATGCCATATCACCCTTAAATATGTTAATTAATTGAAGGGTTTCATCTAAAGATGTCTTTCTTAAGAACTTCCCAAATCCTGTTTCCATTGATTTTTGAGTATTTTCAGCCATACGAGAAGGCGCTAGGTTAGGATCAGCATCAACTCTCATGGAACGGAATTTAATAAGCCCAAATGTCTTCTTATTCTTTCCAACTCTTGGATGTACAAATATTGGATGACCTTTTGTCGCTATAGCGTTAATTGGAAGTATCCACCACCATAGTAATGAAAAACATACAATGATTCCTACAGCAGAACCACATATTCCAATAAATCTTTTTAATGGTAAGTATAACTTCTGAGACATTGTCATAGGTGGTTATATTATAAAAGAGAATAAAATTTTATCAATATATAATCATTCAAACTCTTATATTCAAATTGAAAGGCCGCATTTCTGCGACCTTTCATCCGGTTTTGCTCCGGATATAACCTTGCTTAATACTATATCAAAAAGTAAAATGTAAGTCAACTATTAATAAAAAATTAAAATTTATTATAATTTTTTATAATTTTATTTTTTAGCAAATCGTCAAGATCGGCTATTTGCTTGACACCCGTTGCAGCTCTTACCTTGTCAAAAGCTTGAACGGAGATAGAGGCTTGCAAATTCACTAAAAGTTCTTTAAAGCCGAGAATCAGTCTTTCGTAATCATAAGAATCTAAGTAATATTTTAAATAAATTAAAGCATCAATGATCTTTTGGTCTCTAGTTAAACAATACGTATGTCTAAGAGATTGTATAACTGGCTCAAATATTCTACCGTTATCCCTTTTAAAATCATAGACTCTTTCATTGTGGGCACAGGAATTTCTAATTTTTCTCAATGCCGATAAACTACTTATAAGCAATTTAATATTAGGTTTGCCAGAAGGCTTTTGCATTTTATATAAATCACACAAAGCTTCGCAAACTTTCGGTTTTGATATTTTTAATAAATCAATAAAACTAGAAAATCTAATAACTTTAAAGTAAATCCAAGTTGGTATCATTTGGTACTTGCCCAAATAATGCAATACATATGATGCCAGAATTTCTAAGCTCTTTATATCCATCAGAAATTGACTTAATAACATCATTGATATTTGCACTTGAAGAATATGCCTTTACTTCGTACCATCTTGTTTGACCATTATTATTAACTTGTTCAAATTTATAAGATGCAAAGGAACGAACTTCTTCTTCGGCTTTAACAATATATTTGAATAAAAGCATTCTGAGGTCATCATCAAATTCTTTGACTTTATGAATTTGTTCAAGCGTCGTTCCTTTAAAATAAATATTGCAATTAGTAATAGGATTAAAAGCCGCAATAAAAGGGGTTTTATAACCATTAACTAAATTGAAAAAACCGCAGCGGCAAAGATATTCTTTATCCTTTGTTCCTCCGCAAGAGATCTTTTTATTGTCTCTAAGATGTTTTAACTGTTGGTTATAAGTTAAAAAATTTTTCATGATTAAATTATACAAATAATTAAAAATTATTCAATTACATTATAAATTTTCAGTGCACACAATATTTTTGGAAAGAAATAGACCATGAAAGTAAAATAAAATTTACATTGTGTAGATAAGAACTAAATGTACAGTCTTTACATCTACCATTATATCAGTCACAATAACACCCCTACCTAAAATTATTCCCTCCAAAAGATCTTTTGTTAAAATAGAGTGAAATTTTCCGCTTCACTAATAAAATCGTTTTTTTACAAACAGTCCCGGTCGTGCGCAAGAAATAAGCAACTATTTTTGCTTTAAATCATTTATAACTGCACTGGAATTATTTTTTAAATTTTTAACTCTTTCTTTTTTGTTAATTTCATCAATTTCGTTGCTTAACATAGTTGTGGTTATTTCAAAAACTAAATTATAATTATTTTTGCAATCTTCTTCAGTTAACTCATGAATATGTTTGCTTAAAATAGAATAACTATTTTTCATGGCATCATATAAATCTTCATCAATATAATCCTTTACAAAATTTGTAAAATCCTCAAACCTTACACAAAGATTAAATTTATTTTGATCGAACTTTCCATCAATTTTCATACGATTAATCAAATAGACCTTAATAAAATTTTCAATACACCTTCTGAGATAAACAAATGAACCGATATAAGCGCCACTCGAAAATAGACGTTTAGAGGTTACAATTTCCAAGAAATAATTAAAATTCTTATCCAATTTTTTAAAACATTTGTACTCATCATTATTAGCTTTAGACATATCAGGAAATTCAAACAATTTACGAAATTTTAATCCGCGATAGTAAAAGCCACAATAATAATGGGATTTACATTCTGGACAATTAAAAGATAAAACAATGGTTCCTTCAATTCTGCTCAGCCTATCTATAATGCTTTCTTTGTTTTCATACATTGTTTTTGGGCTTGGATTCTCATTTATTAAAAACTCTTTTAAATGATATGTTTCTTCTAAATCAATAATAAAAGTTTTTTGCTTTCCGCAACAAAAACAATAATTGTCTATGGAAGTCTGGCGTCTTTTTCCATCATTAATTGAATTAAATAATTCATTTAATTCTTCAAAAGAAATAGAAAATTCTTCTCCGATTTTCTTACATACAATATTTTGAATTACACTCATAACTACTCCTTAGCTTAATATTGGTTGATATTGTGTTAGTTCAGATGGCTCTATATCAAATAAGTTTTTATTAGCAATAAATTGTTTTTAAAAACAAATAATGTTAACTTATTATATTGGTTTAAAAATTTTTAATAAAGACTATTTTCGCTTTTCATGTAGACAAGTTAAGTCGTAAAAAAACCCACCAAATGGCGAGTTATCTTATTTAATAAATCTAGATTTTCCTTGATTTTAATACAGCTTTTCTTATCTCGTAGTAAGACAAAGGCTTTTCGTTGTTCTCTATAGGAGATAAGTATACATCACCATCCGAATTTACTTTCGGAGAAAATTTAACATATATAGCTTTAGAATCTCCATTAAATTTATGGCTTTTTTTTAATAATTCTTGACAGTTTTTGCTCATTAAATCTCCTCCTCTATATTTATTATATCACACGCAACATCAATTGATGGAAAATTATTATTATTGTGTGTTTTTACTAAAATAAAATAAGACCAAAAATAAATGTCTTTAACAAAAGGGGCAATTTCCCTTTTATATGTTCCGGGTAATGTTCTTATATTAATAAAATTGTAAGCATATATTTCGAGTTTATCCAAAATAAAATAAAGATATTCAATAAAAAGATCAATCATGTGACTATCATTTTGCGTTTTCGTAATTTGATCATCTACCTTTAGATAATATAAATTTGATTTAATGGCATCAAGAAGACGCTTTGGCCAGTTTACATCAGTGGCGATAATAGCGTTTTCCATATCGTTACATATTGTTGCTTTGTTGTTTGAAAAGAAATCTTTTCTAAACCTATCTAAATTGTAGATATCTTTGAATTGACCGAGAGTATTAGTAACAAAAACCGTCCTATCATTCGATAACAAATCTGTAAAATCATGTAAATCGAACGCAGTATTTTCCTGGTCTTCTCGTTTAAGTTCAATCTCATTTTCAATTTTCCCGTTAATAGAAACAATTAGCGGAATAAGCCCAATAGAAATAGTTGCAAAAATGCTTCCCGCCTTCCCTAAACAATCACACAGTGTTGCGCATGATAAATCATTGCATTTAGAAAGAACAACAATCCCAAAAACAACAGACGTTACTAATAAAAGACCAGAAGCAATAAAAAGAAATCTTTTGATGACTCTAAGATAGGAAATTTGTACTTTCTTTTTCATATTTATATTATAATCTTTATTTATAAACTGTCGAATAGAAATGTTTAAAAGATAAGGTTTCACGAAGGCAGGCGGCATAAATAAAAGAGATTCTCGATATTTTTTATTGACAAAATAGAAAGGGAACTTTGACAAAAATAGTATTGATATTTATCCATTCCTTCCTTTTGATATAAGGGAGGAACAATAAGAAGAGATAAGATTGTTTTTCTTATAGCCCTGGTTTAGGCGTACATAAGAAAAACCCGCCAGATGGCGAGTATTGTCTTCTATTTTCGATATTTAATAACTTTTGCAGGAACTCCACCGACAATTGCTAAGGGTGGAACATCCTTAGTTACAACTGAACCTGCAGCAATTACGGCACCTTTCCCAACGGTAACGCCTTTAAGAATGGTTGAGTTTGCGCCAATCCAGTTATCACCTTCAAATATTACTGGTAAATCATTTTCAGGCAATTTCTCATTATCTTTAATAGAAGCAATCGGTCGATCAACAATATCAATTCTATGATCTCCAGTAATAATTGTTACATTTGGACCAAAAATTACATCATCGCCAATAATTATTTCTGCTTTAGTGCAATAAAATGTATTTTTATAACCTATTGAGACATTATTTCCTAACGATATATTTTTAATACCTAGAAAATATGACCCCCCCCGATCGAGCAATTTCTTCCGCATTTCTTCAAACTAACTTTTTTTAAGAAAGCAGGAAATATGGCGAATATTTTTTTAATCTTTAAATTTAAATCATAAACTGTCATAAATATTACCATTATAAAACCAATCCGTAAATTAATGGAACTAATAAAATAATAAGTCCATAAGCAATAATATCCAAGAAAATATTGTGTTTAATATAGTCATTAAACTTGTATCCTGCTACCATCGACATGCCTAGTGTAGAACTTGCTAGAGGGCACGATAAAGCAACACCAGAGGCTAGAGTAATGCCTAATGCATAAGCATATGTGTTAAGCCCCATTCCAGGCGCAATAGCAATTAAAATTGGAAGAACAATCAGAATTGCAGTTGAATTTGAAATAAACATACTTGCAACTTGCACCAATAAAACAAGTAAACAAAATAATAAGAAAGGATTAATGTTTGTACCAACTATTTTTGTAAAACCTTTTGCAATCAAAGTTGTTCCACCACTTACCTCTAAAGCCTTGCCAATTCCTAAACAACCGGCAAGTCTTCCAACAATATCCCAGTTTACACTAGCAATCGCCTTCTTCTGTTTAATTAAACCAAGAATAATACATAGTAATGCAGCTGCTGATGATGTAATTGCTAGTGGAATCCATTCAGTGATATAGAAAACAACTGTAACAACAAAAATCGCTGCCATAACAATCATTTTCCATTTTGGGTAATTATTCTCATCTTTTGCAGTTTCATATTCTTCTTCTGGTCTATTTCCCCAAATTTTCTTTGCTAAGATTCTACCTATTGTCAAACAATAAATAAGACCTACAAAAATTAAAATTCCGCCAACTAATGTGAAATCAAAAGTTTTAAAAGTCCTTAAGCCGGCTTCTTCTAACAAACCTTGTGCAGTCATTTGTTGTGTTGAACCTACTAAAGTAGATACTCCACCAATGACACAGCCTATTGCAATAGGCATGATTAAATTTTTGGATTTGATATTACTATTTGATTTGGCAAGTCCCATTATGATTGGAATAAATACTGCAAGAACAGCCGAATTGGTTAAAAACATGGACATAACTGAAGAAACCAAATAAGTTCCGATTATTAAAATAATTTCATTTCCTTTGGATACTTTTACAATCCAATTGCCAATTGCTTTCGCTAACCCAGTCTCGGATATTGCGGCGCCTATAATCATAACTCCTATTGTTAAGATTACTGTGCTCGAAGCAAACTGGCCAAATGCAGTTTTAAAATCACAAACTCCAAAAATAACCATTAGAACGCAACCAAGAATTGCGGTTGTTGCCATTGGAAGCTTATCAATTACAAATAAGATAATAATGGCGGCAAAGATAATTAAAGATACTACAGCAATATTCATAAAAACTCCTATCTATGTGTAAAATTATTTAATAGAACATTAATAAAATTAATTAATGCTACTTTAGTATTATTGTTCTTTTTGTACGAAACATATATGTTTCGGCTACATCTTTCATCAACTATTTCTTGTGTTTTAAGATTTTCAAAATCCTTTAATAAATATGAAGGCACGATGGTTGTGCCAATACCCTTGTTAGCATAATATAAGGCGGTATCGAGTTTATCACATTCAAGTATAATTTTTCCTTCATGACAAATTTCATCTGATATTGTTCTAACCAATTGTCCTTCTGGTAAAACAATTCTTGGAAGAGAATAAACGTCTTCTCCAGATAAACTTTTATGTCTTACAAGAACAAGTTTTTCTTTGCAAATTATTTCAGAAATAATATTTTTATCAGATAAATCATTGAAATGAATAATAATATCAGCAGATCCATTTTCTAAGATCTCAAGAGCATCAGTATTTATAATTTCGATAATATTGAGCTTAACATTTGAAAACTTACTCAAATATTCAACAATTGAATCTCCAATTAAATTTTTAACTCTAGTTGAGCCGACACCAACATTAAGAACTACATTGTTCTTTTTTAAACCGTTTATTGTGTGAGAAAGTATTTTCTCTTGATTTATAATTGCTTTTGCGGCTCTATAAAAAGCCTCCCCTTCGCTTGTTAAGTGATACGGTTTAGTTGTTCTATCGAATAAAGAACAATTTAGTTTGCCCTCTAAGTCTTTAATAAATGCACTTAAAAAAGGCTGGGCTAATCCAAGGTCCTTGGCTGCTGCTGAGATAGACCCCGAGTCTACAATTTTGCAAAAATACAGATATCTTTTCGTGAATTCCATAACAATTTTCTTATTTGATATAGCAAAAACATTATACAGACAAAAATTAAAAAAGCAACCATTTTTGATTGCTTATAAAAAATAATTAATGCCTTCTCTTTTTTATATCTTTTTTATATCTGAAAATACATTGAAGAGAATATGCAAAGAAAGGCCAAGGGTCTCTCCAAGAAAAGATATAATCTTTTGTTTTTGAAGGGAAGAACCATCTTGGTTTTGCTTTAAATCTATTTTTAGACTTCAAAAACCATAAGAAGTCGGTTTGGAAATATCTTAAATATTGTTCTTTAAATGTAGGATTAAATTTAGTAACTTCTTCACCAAAAGCTAATTCTAGTTCTTGTTGAACTATGTTATATCCGCATAAAGGACATATTTTGATACTGGCAGGAATTCTTCCATTGATTTCTATAACCTTAGGGAGATTATCTTTTGGATCAACAATCCAATAAATTTGAGCAAAACAACTCCAGTTAATTGCCTTAAGTAATCTCACTGAATAATCTAGGATTTCTTCATTATCGACTGTTCCAATCAAACACGCAGATCCAGCATCAACCGGGAACCAACGAATCTTATTCCCTGCTAATTTGGTTGTGCATTCATGTTTTTCATCCATGAATATATAAGTATCAAAGTGTTTTCCATCGTGGGAAATAAACTCTTGTATGATGTAATCGTTTGGAACGACTTCACCTGAATCAATATATTTCATTAATTGCTCTTTTGTATCAATTTTGTGATATCCAACACTACCAGTGCCTTCTCTCGGTTTAATTGCTAATGGAAACGAACATCTTTTTAAAAAATCTTCAATTGGTTCGTCTGTCATTCTAGTAATTGGGCAAGGTATTCCATTTAATTGGCACATTTCCATCGTAATTTGTTTATTATATGCTTTTCTAAATGGTTCAGGTTTTGCTGCGCAAATCTTAACTTTTTTAGAAATCTTATCGTAATTATCCATAACAAACGAGGTTGTTTCATCACTTATAGGAAAAACGGCATCGTATTTTCCGGACATAATCTCTTCTAATATTGCTTTATATAATTCTTTTTTATTTTCTTTGCCTTTCTTAAATAAAATTTTATGTTTTGGATATCTTGAGGCAAATCCGATATCAAGTCTTGAAAGATTAAAAGTCGTTATTTCGCAACCTAAATCATGCATAGATTCAAGAATTCCATTAACTTGTCTTACAAAACCATCCAAAACCAAAATCCTAATTCCTTTAAAATTCATTTTTATCGTGCTCCTTAACATAATCTAAATATGAGATAAACATTGTATCTTCATTAACTAAACTAATAGCCTTTTTAAAACGTTTAAATACAGACTTTCTCCTGACATTTATCCTGAATGAATCCTTTAATGAAAGTGACTCTGTCCCAGGAAACTTAGTTCCGACAATTTCGTAAGGGTGAATGAAAAACATAAAAGTTTTTGATTTTTTCATAAACTTCTTCGCAATCAATCTGTAAATACAAAATGGATAAAGTCTAAAAAAACCACCACCAGCAAAAGGCATTCTTTTCCCCAAAAAATTAAATGTTGGTGTCTCAAATTCTAATAAATCATTTATTTTATAAACAATACCTTCAACATGTTCAAATTTCGTTATATCCATCAAACTATAATATTCATTCGCAGTTGAATTAATAAAACTTGCATCATATTTAAAACCGAGTTTCTTTAATATTTTTAATTTTTCAATTGTCATCGAGAACGAAGGGGCTCTAAAACCATAGATTTTATGTCCTATAATGTTTTCGATATTCATTTTTGCAGTTTTTGTTTCATTTTCGAATTCAGCGTCGCTTTGCAAATTTACACCCTTGTGATGAAGACTGTGGCAAGCAATTTCGTGACCCATCGCATCAATTTTCTTCAATAAATTTGCATGTTTTTTAGCTATATCGCCAACAACAAATACTGTCGCTTTAATGTTTTGCTCTTTTAAGAATTCAAAGAAAAATAATGTTTGATTGCAATATGAATCAAAATCATCTTTTTTAAATCCATATTTGTCTAAGTAAGGAAGATGATACCAATCTTCAAAATCAACACTTACAAAGAATTTATTGTTTTTCATTGATCAGTTTCCTCCATAAATTGCAGTATAATTCTATAACTTTATATAAATCATACTCTCTTCTAACTTTTTTATAACAATTCTCAGATATTTTTAAATAAGTATTTGGATTTGACAATAAATCTTTAATAGAAGAATAAATAAAATCTGAATCTTTTGGTTCTCCAATCAAGCCGCATTCATTTGATAACATTTCAGGAATACAACCAACCTTAGTTGAAATTGTTGGAATACCAAAAGACATTGCTTCAAGTATTACGTTAGGAAATCCTTCACTATAAGAAGGTAGAACAAATATTTTGTTTCTTTTAAGTTTTTCAAGAACCTTATCATGTTCAAGTCTTCCAGAAAAAATGACATTTTTAGTATCGAAATTATTCTTAAGATATTCTTTGTATGATTCTTCATATGGGCCAATTAATTCTAATTTCAAATTGACAAATTCTTTGTTTAATTTAGACCATGCTCGCAACAGTTCTTCAACACCCTTTGTTTTAACAACCCACCCAATAAAACAAATTGAATCTCTTTTATTTTTTTCGACTAAAAATTCTTTAGTATTAATAAAATTTGGAACAACAAAATTTCTTTTTAAAGAAATTGAATTGCAAGTTTCATAACTATTTTTATCTAAACACCAAACTGAACTTGCTAATTTATAACATTTTTTAAAAAGTTTAAATTTTAAATTATTTTTTTCCTTCATAATAGGAAGTTTTCCGAAATGAAGATGCATTATAGTTTTTATATTCTGTTTTTTAGCAAGTTTTAAAATTTCAAAATCTCTAATTAAACTAAAATCTCCTGTAACAGAAATATGAATGATATCAATTTTATTTTTTCTTATCTGGTTGATAATTTCTTTTTTGACCCTTTTTATGTCAAAAAAATTACGAACAAACCTGTCAAAAAAAGAATGTTTCGTACCAATATTTTTATATTCAAAAGTATAAACATTAAAAATGTTAAAATTGCCAAAAAGAGTTTTATTATTCACGATCTGTTTAATCCAAACACCAATACCACCTCTATCAGATGGAACAGGAGTTACAAACAACACATTACTCATTTTTTAATAAATCCTCTTCTTTAATAGCATAAAGTTTGCCATCTATTCTTTTTAAACAACAACAATAAAGATATATTATTTTGCGGTAATTATCAAAATACGGAATTATTCTTCCAAACCTAAATGCTCCAGCAGAAAAAATATCTTTTTTAAATTCAGATATGACTTTTAATGAACCATTAAAGTAGTATAACCTCGATTTATTATCGAAAATACCAGGAGCAATTTTGTGTGAAAACAAATACTTAATTTTTTCTATTTTTGTGTGGTTTTTAGGTTCAACAGTTTCTACACTAGAGGAAAAAAGGAACCCTCTGGTCAATTGCGCGCCAACCGTACACGGACCACAAAGAGGTTCAAGTTCAGTCATAGATCCAGTCAATAAATTTAACACACACAATTGGTTGATTGATGAAGGAAAGTCAGTAGCATAATAGGCGAATGTTTTGTCAAAAAACATAATTACCGCTCTATATTTTTGACTGCCAACTGCAAGCGGATTAATAATTTTAAAATTATTCGAGATTTCAAAAATACCAGATTCTGCCGATTCATCGCCAGTTAAAGCATAGAGACAATTATTTTCTTTATTTGCTTTAACGCAATGTATATGTCTAATGGTTCCCGCAGGAAATTCATAAACTTTTTCAAAACCTTTTTCCATATCTTTAAGAGCAAAAATGCAAACGTTTTCGCGGTTTTCATTATAATAGTATTCACCGAAAACAACACAATCATCAAAGCCTTTAATGTTTTTAATTACTGTTAGCTCGCTTGTATGAATATATTTCTTTCTAAATTTAAATAATTTTGTTGTACTGGTTTTTTTATCGTAACAAAATATGCCTTTATGAAGAGCAATAAACAAACAATCGAATGCAACTACTGCGCTCTGTGGTTCTAATCTAAAAAAACGTTCTGTGATTCTGAATTTACTAAAAACTCTTTCTTTTAAAGTTAACGGAATTTTTGTTAAGAATTGAAATTTATTATCTTTGTCAAAAGTAAAAATCTTTCCTTTTTTATAAAAATAAGAGAAAGATTTATTAAAACATAAAGGTTTTAGCCTTTTAGAAATGAATTTGCAGCCTTTTGTTTCTAAAATGTTTTTTTTCATAATCTGACCACATCCAAATATTGTTTTGCGACAACACTACATGTATATTTCTCAGCAGAAAGTTTTAGGCCATTTTGTCCATATTTATAAAGTTTGCTATAGTCCCTGCTTTTAAAAATTTTCAATAATTCCTCTTTGTCAAATAACATTCCAATTTGATTGTTTTTGACAAAATTAGCAATTGATGATTCTTGATTACAGGAAAGCAAAATAGGCTTGCCACATGCCATAATTGTATAAACTTTAGATGGAAAACTTGTTGAAGTTACGTGATTGGCAAGCATTATCGAACACATATCGCTAATTGAATTAATCTTTACAGATTCATCTCTAGAAACATAACCTAAAAATTTAACATTCTTTATTGATTCGTTTTTGCAAATTTCTTTATAATAATTTTCTAAAGCGCCGTTGCCAGCAATTACTATTTTTATTTTCTGATCAATTTTAGCAATATCTAATAAAGGTGTTAAGTCTTGGGCTTTCCCAATATTTCCGACGTAGCTTATTATAAAATCTTCGTCTGTAAAGCCAAATTCTCTTCTATAATTTTTTGTTAATGGCTTATAGATACTTGTATTAACAAAATTAGGAATGACAAATGCCGCCTTTTTATGGCTTGTTTTACTATCTACAACTTGTTTCATTTCATCAGAAAGAGTTGTAATAACACTAGATTTCAATAGTATTTTCTTTTCAATTTTTAACAAAATTCTATATAAAAACTTAGAAATTTTCTTCTTACGATAAACAGCATCCACCCATAAATCTTGCAAAATATTAACACTCTTGCAACCAATTAATCTAGCAATTTTGTTTGCATACATCCCAATAGTCATCGGAGGAGTTTGAGAATATATAACATCAGCATCAAGTTTTAATTTCTTAGCTATTTTCAAAGCCTTTGTTTGTAACTTATAAAAAGTTACAAATCTGTCAATTATATTTCCTTTTTTTGGCTTAACATTGATATGAAAAACCTCGGCACCATTATAATTTGATTTGTATAGCCATTTATATTTTGTTTTTGTTAATAATTTTCTTTTTTCAAACGCGTTTTTTTCATCATAATGAGGTGTCGTGGTAATGACCTTAACCTCGTGTCCCATTTTGACAAATTCTGTAGCTAAGTCAGAAAATATGTATGATCCGGAACATACATCTGGTTCAAATATTAAAGACAAAAGTAATATTTTCATTTTTGCGCCTTACTTATATGATTTTAAATAATGATTGCAGCATTCTTCAATCGAATACATTTTGCAATCTTTCAAATTATTTAATTGAATTTCTTTAACTAAAGAATAATTATCTAATAATTTTTTAAAGCATGAAACAAGCTCACGTTTGTTATCAACTTCAAATAAAAAACCATTTCTACCATTTTTAATGATATTAGGTATACCCCCTACATTAGGAGCAACCACTGGTAAACCTAAATTTAAGGCTTCTAATATTGATATTGGATTTCCTTCGAAATAACTAGTCAACGTGAAAATTTTTGATTTTGCTAAGTATTCACCTACGCTATCAACTGCGCCAGGCATTTCAATATTGTTTTTGCACGCTAAGGAATTAATGTAGTTTTGATAATAATTGAAAAGTTCTCCGTCTCCCAAACAAAGTAAGCGTAGTGAATTATTTTCTTTATATAATTCTTCAAAAGCATCAAAAAGAAGTTTGTGATTTTTTTGAGGTCTAAATCCAGCAACACAAATTAGATCATATTGTTTCGCCGTTTGAGAATTTACCTGCAAAAATTTAACACCATTATTTATGGTGACCAATTCACATTTACCATATAAATCATTGATTGATTTCGAGATATCATCAGATATGCCAATAAAATGTACGCGTTGCTTTTTATTAAGCCTTTTCAAGGCGAAAATTCCAAGTTTATTAGACTCAAACTTAGCAATATTGTGCATTGTATGAAAATACTTCCAGTTCTGTTTTTTACATTTGAATGCAAAATAATATGTTAATGGAATTGCTAAATGCGAATTTACAACATCAGGTTTTAAACTTGTTAGTATGTTTTTAAACCTTCTAATGCTCTTAAAATCAAATTTATTCTTTCTATCAATAGTTATCAATTTAATTTTTGCTTCATCAATGACTTTTTGAAAAGAAGGATGAATGTTTGAATGAAGGCAAACTAAAGTCAAATCAACATCGTTTCTTTTGGATAATTCTTCACAAAGTGAAACAGTAAATACTTCTGCTCCACCTCTATATCTTAAAGTATTAATAATTTGAACAATTTTCATAAAACAATCCTCTAAATATTAACTTCACTATATTTTTTAATCTTCATCTCTGGTTGAGAGATTTCAAACGCGAATTTTCTTCTTCGCCTAATTCTTTTCTTAAAAACAATTCGTGCAGTTGAATATTCATCTAAATAGCAGCCCATTAGATAACCTAAGCTAAAGAAGGTGCCTCTTGATGTAAATGGCATTGCATAAAACATTGAAAACAAAATACTAAAAATTAAAAATAAGGCCACCACTTTTCTTTTTTCTGTACTTTCATGAATTTTCTTAACGATAAAACAATACATCAAAATCAATAAAACAATATAAAACATACCATAATGATTTGACGCGGAACCAAACCCGTTGTGTCCGGTCATTACATTAAAGTTATAATATGAGTTATATCCCAAACCAAAAATAGGGCCTTGGAACATATATTTAAAATCTCTAATTAGCAAGTAAAAGCGTTCTTTTACCGAATTGTCATAATAATGATGAGGGTAAACAATTTGCATTATTGAAAGACGAATCCTATTTAAAACAGAAATATTTTCAATTGGACCAAAAATTATAAATCCAAAAATTGCTAAAGTAGCAACTGCAAATATACTCAATAACACAAATTTTCTTTTTTTAATTAAGGTATAAATAACAAGTACAAATAAGAAAATAAAGACAGAAATAATTGAACCAAGTCTCTCCGTTCTTAACGCCACAAATGCACCAAGTGGAATTGTGACAATTGCAATAGAAGTGAGAAGAATATATAAAATTGGTTTATTTTTAAAATTTTCCTTTTTAACACAGAAAAAATAGCATAAGCAATAGCCAATTGTAGATCCACCTAAATAGCCAAGGGCATCTCTGTTCATAAAAAAGTTATCAGCGCCAAATTTGGATGTGAACAACATCCCAGTACGGAAATAATGCAAACATATAAGGCTCATGGCTAAAAATTTAGGGATTATATTTAACGCCATAAACGGAATAATATAGTCAGTCTTTTTCTTACAAAATAGTATAAAAGCTGTATAACAGACAGCAAACAAAAGAATAAAATCATATGAAAATATTCCTTGAATTAGATTTGATATCAAAACAAAAATTGCAAGAATACCAAAAAATACACTGCATACATTAATATAATGTATTTTGCAATAAAATGTTTTAAATATAGCAACAAGCAAAACTATAACTAACAACCCATTAGGAATTTTTGAAAATCCAGAACGATAAAAATAATTATTAGTAAATATATAAGCTCCATAAAGAATGAACAATAAAATGTCGAGTTTACGTTCATCCAGTTTAAAAAAATTGAGAAATCTTTTCATATTTATTTGTTTCTTCCGCCAATAATACACCTAAAGAACAAGTAGAAAAATGTCAACGATAAATAAGCTGACAAATACACACTGAAAATATTGAGTAAATTTATTAAGTTAAACAAGAAAGTATAAAGTATTGATATAAATAATAGAAAAATAAATCCCACAAATAAGTACAAAACCGCTGCACGATTATAAAAATACTTGTGTTTAAATAGTATTTCGACAAAGACCACAAAACATATTATTCCACCAATTGTAAAAATCAAAACTAATCTATCATAAATATTTGCATTGTTTTCAGATGAATTAAAAAAATCAGTATAGTTAGAATAAGTCCACCCATTTTCAGAATCATAGTATTCAATAGAGATATTGGACACTTCTTTATTTTTTAAGTAATAAATCATATCATCAAGATTTCTTTGATCGGCTTTTGAGTTAAAACATAAAACAGGTTTGTGTTTTCTATATAAATCTGATTCGGTAGTTGTATCGGAAAAAATGATACCATTTTCAAAATATGTTGAATAAAACAAAGGAATAGGATCAGTTAGTGATTTGTTTCTATAAATATTTTTTATTTTATAAGTATATGTCTCATTGTGACCATTAATAGTTAATTCTTTTCCCAAAAGACTATATTCATCAATATCGTATTTTTCAGTTAATAAATCGGCAATGGTTTCAGGAATGTACACATAACCAGCTTGAAGCCACCCGCCTTTACTAATGTCGTATTTTACTTTGAGCTTTGGCCCTAAAATTTCTCCGTTTGTTGTATTGTAATATGTTTGGGCTGAAGAAAAATGATTTATATTAACTCCTGTAATCATTTCCTTATCCACCAATGAAATAGATTCTATAGAAAATTCTGAAGGGTCAATTGTAACACAAGCAGTTGCATTTCCCATCCATAAAAAATCAGGATCAATTTCACCGATAATGGTTGATTTAATTTTTTTCATCACATCATTAAATTCTTCTTCGTTACTAAAAGAAGCTCTGATAACATAATTCGATGGATTATTATCTTCGATACAGCGTAAAAAAGAGTAGATATTAGAATTATTTTTCACGCCGTTTGCTTTAACAGAAAAAACAGAGATTGGTACACAAAATAAGATAGCAAAAGACACCAATATAAGGCTTAAAATTTTATTCTTTTTCGATAAATTCGATTTATTTAGTTTGGCACTTCTGATGCCATTGAACATAATTTTTGGGAAAATAAATCCAAGCAATGAAATAATTTTTTGCTTAAGATTAAGAGCTTTAAAATTTGTTTGTTTACGGTCTAGTAAAATTCCCCTATAATCGCCACTATAAAAATAATACAAAGTATTCGCTTTTCTAATTTCGTTGTCAAAAACTGGATGAAACTCTATTCCAAAAAATTGCTTAGCACCAGATAAAATTTCGCTTGTATTTTTCATAATATTAGCTTGATAAGTGATGTCTTTTTCACGCCTATTTGTAAAAGAATCAGGTGAACTATTCATCACATAAACCGACATGACTTCTGGAAAATAGTGAACCTTACCATTAGCCATTGAATCTAAAAGTCTTGCCCTATCACCAGTTAATTTTGCAAATCCTCTTGAAATTTTTGCATTTTCAATAAAAACTTCTCTTTTACAAAGAATTGAATTATAGTGTGGAATTTTTCCTAATTTCCATTCAATAATATCTTTTAGATCAATATCACACTCATTTTCAATATCGCAATATAGGCTTCGCGTATCATTCAAAACCAAATATGAATTATGTGTACAACAGCTATATTCTGAATTGTTTTCTAAAAACGATACTTGTTTAAATAATTTGCTTTTATCTGTCCAATAGTCATCACCTTCGCAAAAAGCAATATATTTTCCTAATGCCATTGAACGTTGAATTCTAGTTATTGTTCCGTCATGCTTTTGATATTGATTTTCTGTTTCATAGAAAGCTTTAATTACATTAGGATATTTTCTTTCAAAATCATGAATTATAGATGCGGTCCTATCTGTTGAAGCATCGTCGTGAATCACAATCTCAACATTAAAATTTACTTCTTGCATTAAAAAACTTTCAATGCATTTCGTAATAGTTTTTTCATGATTATACGCTGTACAAATTATTGATACTGTCACTGGATTTTTCTTTTTGAAAGCCTGAGCAACAGGATATACATTGATTTTAGTGTCTGAATGTTTATTAACAACTTTACTCTTCATATTTACTCAGCTTTCTTTGAAAATAATGTTTTTAATACGCTAGATAAATATTTAAAAGAATCAAATTTAAAAATCACTGATCCCGCTAAATAAATACCAACCCCTAACAGAATTTGACACACTAATGAAAAAATTCTATTCATTGGAATTAACCCAAAAGCAAAGACACAACCGCCCATAAATATTGCTAAAAGCATCTGCGGAAGCATATCTAAAATTTGTCTTTCATATTTATAATTTAATAACTTTCTGTTTGGGAAAGAATTAATAATTTGAGAGCAAATAGAAAGAGGTATTCCAACAATTGCAAGCCATAAAGGCCCAAAAAACATAGCAGCTACAATTGCTCCAATCCCCAAAGCTTTCTTAATCACTTCCAAAAGTAAGAATAAGTCGCTTCTCCCCATTGCTTTGATTGCATTAAGATTTGCAGTATGAATTGGATAAAAAGCAAATGTAACACAGAAAATTTGCAGATATGGGACGCAATCTAACCAGGCATCAGTTAATATCAATGAAACTATAGGTTTTGCGCAAACTGCTAATCCAACCATCATTGGCATCATTATGTAAGTGGAAACTTTTATCGATTTTCTTGTCATTTCTCTAACTTTTTCCTTGTTATTTTGTACCTTAGACATTGTTGGAAGTAAAACTGAATCAATAGCTGTATTAACATTGTTAACAACAACCTCAGGGAACTGTTTTCCACGATTGTAATCTGCTAAATCAAGATCGGAATATCTGAAACCAATAATAAATGTGCGTAGTTCTTTATAACCGGTATCAAGCAATGCCGATAGTAAAAGTTTATATCCATATTTGAAAAGAATTTTGAACCTTTCAAAAGAAAAAACAAACTGAGGTTTCCATCTTACAGTTAACCAAATAATTAATGTATCTATTGTTAGGTTTACTAAGTGCTGAGCTACTAATGCCCAAACCCCAAAACCTTTTAAGGCCATGACAATTCCAACAACTGCGGCGGCAATAGTCCCACCTAAAGTTGCAAAAAAGAATTTTTTAAACATTAAGTTACGTGACACGTAAGCTTGTAGAACATTTTTAATACCAGAAACAACAACTGTTAAGCCCAAGATTCTAATTACCCAGGTCAAATCTTCGCCTTTATATCCCTTAGAAATAAGCGGTGCAAAAAAGAAAAGTGCTGTATATAACACTAAACATGCAACAATGTTGAACCAAAACACGCTTGAAAAATCAATGTTATCGGTTTCCTTTTTTTGTATTAACGCATTGCCTAAACCAGAATCAACAAAAACTTGTAGAATTGCAGTGATAGCAGTTACAACAGCTATAGAACCATACACTCCGCGATTATCGGCAAAAATCCTTGCTAAGACTAAAGAAACAATGAAAGAAACAATATAAGCACCAAAACGCTCTAAAAATCTCCAAATCATATTGGAAACAACTTTTTTACCAGTTATATTCGCTGGTTGATTGTCTTCTTTCTTCTTTTCGTTCTCTTCCATAGTTTACTTAAGTGATAATAAATACTGACCGTATTCAGTTGTTTTTAATTCGTTGCCTAACCTTTGTAATTGATCAATTAAAATAAATCCTCGTCTCCATGCAATTTCTTCAATACAAGAAACATACATTCCTTGTCTATCTTGAACAGTTTGAACAAAACTTGAAGCTTTAAGCATTCCTTCAGGCGTGCCAGTATCAAGCCATGCAAAACCACGTTCAAAAGTCTTAACTTTTAGTTGTTTTCTTCTTAAATACTCATTGTTAATAGAAGTAATTTCAATTTCTCCACGAGCAGATGGCTTAACGTTTTTAGCAATTTCAACAACATCATTATTGTAAAAATATAAACCAGGAATTGCATAATTTGATTTTGGATGTTCTGGCTTTTCTTCTAGCGAAACAACATTGTGATCTTTATCAAATTCAACAACACCGAATGATCTTGCGTCTTTTACTGGATAACCGAAAATTGTTGCTCCTTCGTTTTCTTCAATAGCATTCCTTAATAATCTGGTCATATTTGGCCCATAGAAAACATTATCTCCAAGAATCAAACATACTGAATCTTTTCCGATAAATTTTTCGCCAATAATGAACGCTTCTGCTAAACCTTTTGGCTGTTCTTGTATTGCGTACTCAAAGTGCATGCCAATTTTAGAACCATCTCCTAAAAGGGTCTTATAGTCTTCAATATCATAAGGAGTGGAAATAATTAAAACTTCTCTAATTGATGCAAGCATCAAAATAGATAAAGGATAATAAATTAACGGTTTATCATAAATAGGAAGTAATTGTTTTGAAACTGCTTTTGTCATTGGATAAAGTCTTGTTCCTTTACCACCAGCCAATATTATTCCTTTCATAATTATCCCCTCCCTTGTTACTTTTATATAATATAAAAAACGCTACCACTTTGCAATTATAATGTAGTAACGTTTATTTTAAATAAAACTATTTTATGATATCTGTTGGTGAATATCCGAACTTTTCTTTTTTCTTAAAACGAGAAATAAAGTAGAATAAAAGACCAAGTAAGCCCCAAATTCCCACTATAATCCATTCCTGCCAACATAATGATGCTCCAGTATTAGGAATAATATAGAGCGAAATAATTAGCAAACACATAATCGCAGCTAAAATTCCAACCAATAATGGGTGTTTAATTTTAAAAGGTCGCTCTAAATTCGGTTCTTTTTTTCTTAAAATCATGAATGAAATAACAACAATTAGGTAAGCAATGGAACACGAAAAGGTTGCAGAATTTACTATCCAAGTTAACATTGTTTTACCAAAAAATGCAGAAACAATTGAAATTACAGTAACAAAAATTATTGAAAGATAAGGTGAATCATATTTTTTATGAACTGCAGAAAAACGACCTGGTATAAGATTTGCATCACTCATAGAATAAATAGCTCTGCTACCGCCAATCAAAAATGAATTCCATGATGTTAATATTCCACAAAGACCTCCAAAAATTAAGATTATTGAAGCCTTTTGACTATTTAATGATTTAGCCATAGCATCAGCAGTTACTAGCCCAGATCCAGAAAGACTTGAAGCTATTTCTCCAGAATTGAAAATTCTACCAATTGCAAGAGTTACGCCAGAATAAAACAACACTGCCAAAATAATTGAAGATAACATAACGATTCCAATTTTTCTAAGTGGAACGTTCATTTCACCACTTGTTTGAGGAATAACATCAAAGCCAAAAAGAAAGAAAGGGGCAACTACAGTTATTTTCAATATACCAGATATATTTTCTCCAGTCTTTTCGCCCACAAATAACTGGCTAGAAATGTTTGAGAAACTTCCAGTAAAAAATGAAGAAATAATTAGAATTAGACCAATTAATGCTATTAGTATTGTTAAAATTTTTTGCAAAAAGGCAGCTTTTTTAATTCCGAAAATATTAACAAGCCCAACTAAAATTGAAAATGAAATAGAAATTGAAAGCCACGGCAAAGAAATGTCAAATCCTGCAATAGTATATATGACATTATTGCCAATAGATGGAAAAATATACTGAAGAATCGTTGGCAAAGAAACGGCTTCGTAACAAACTACTCCAATATAAGACAAAATTAATGCCCATGTACAAATAAATGAACCTGTTGGGCCAAAAGCCCTTAATGAAAAGACACGTTCTCCGCCAGTCACCGGAATCGCTGTTGTTAGTTCAGAATAAACTAAACCAACAAGAAAAATCATAAAACCTGCAATCAAAAAGCCTATTACGGTTCCTAAAACTCCACCACTTTGAATCCATGATCCGGATGAAACAACCCAGCCCCAACCTATCATGGCTCCAAATGCTACAACAAGTAAATCAAAAAAATTAAGTTTTTTCTTCATTATTCCCACCAAAATTGTTTATTAACTTTACATCCTAATTGACGCTCAAATTCGTTCAAACATGGCTTTTTAAGAAAAAGTTGCCACATCGAATCTCCCGAAAAGTTAGCTTCCATTACACACCATCCTTTTGGCGTTAACACAAAATCCCATCCGATATAATTAATGCCAGTTGGCATAATTAAAGCTAATTTTCTAGAAAGCTTCCTCAATTCGCTCCAATGAGGTATTTTATAACCTAAAAATTTTACTTTTGAATTTGGATGTTCAGTATATTCTTCTCCCAATTCTCCAAAGCCATTTGTGATTATCTTGCCATTTCGAGCATTTATGCCAACATCAACACCGCCCATTACAGCAGAGGCAACAAATGTACCATTAGCGCCTATTTTTATCCATGGATGAATAATGCGTACTTTGTGTTTTTTTCGCATTGTGGTAACTCTAATTCCATTGATTGATGTCGGATGAAATACGCCAATGGAATTATCCTGAATAATCAGTTCTTCAATAATGATATTACCCTTGTTCAATAAATCTTTATCGGTTATTAGTTCTTTAAAAACTTTTTCAATATCTTTATCATCTTTAACGGAGACTTTAAAAACACCAATTGCGCAACAAGAATTATTCTGTTTTACAACAAATTCTTTGTGTTTTTGTGCAAAAGATTGAAATTTTTCAAAATCTTCCTTCCCTGAAATAGAAATCATTTCCCTCAGATAAAATGGTTCATAAATTTTGTATGTTTCATACTTGTCATCACAAATATATCTTTTATTAAAGTCGTTAACTTGATAGATTAAATTTAGTCTTTTCTTGTGTGTAATATACTTTACTTTTTCTGAATGCAATAGTTTATAAAAGTTTAAGTAAAAATATTCATCCACCGAACAACCATATGCCCAATAGTTATATATACTTTTGTAAAAATGATCTTCTAATTCAGATTTTGATGCATTATTAAAATGGTGGGCTAAACTTTGTTTAATTTCATCAACAATTTTTGAATTATAAATCTGTTTCTTCTCATTGATTATGCATTTAGCTTGATTAATCATTTCTTTTTCTTCGTTTGTAAAAGTTAAATTCATACTCTATCTATCCTTATACATTTTTTCGTAATATTTCAAATACTCACCAGACGTGCATTCATCAAGCCACCATTGATTCTTTTTATACCAATCAATTGTAAGCTTAATACCATCTTTAAACATTGTAGTTGGTTTCCATCCAAGATCTCTCATTGCTTTAGCAGGATCAATAGCATATCTTCTATCATGACCTTTGCGATCTGCAACGTGAGTTATTAGTGATTCTGGTTTACCTAATTCTTTAAGAATTATTTTGACAATATCTATGTTAGTTTTTTCGTTGTGACCACCCAAATTATAGACTTCACCAATTTTTCCTTTTTCGATGACTGCAAGGATTCCATAACAATGATCTTTAACATATAACCAATCGCGTACGTTTAAACCTTCTCCATAAACAGGAAGAGGAACGTCATGAGAAGCGTTATTTATCATTAAAGGAATGAGCTTTTCTGGGAATTGATATGGACCATAGTTATTCGAACATCTCGAAACGGTAACAGGAAGTCCATAAGTTCTGTGATAAGCTAGAGCTAATAAATCAGCTGAAGCCTTTGAAGTCGAATATGGACTAGATGTATGTATTGGAGTGTCCTCGTGAAAAAATAAATCTGGTCTATCAAGTGGTAAATCACCATAAACTTCGTCAGTTCCAACTTGATGATATCTTTCAACTCCATATTTTCTACAAGCATCCATCATAACTTGAGTTCCAAGAATATTTGTCTCAAGGAAAATGCCTGGATTTTCAATACTTCTATCAACATGTGATTCAGCTGCAAAATTTATTACAATATCAGGTTTTTCTTCCTCAAAAATTTTAAAAATACCATCTCTATTTCTGATATCTTCTTTGTAAAATTTAAAATTAGGATTTTCCAAATCCTCTTTCATGGTTGATGGATTTGCAGCATATGTTAAAGCATCAACCCCAATAATTTTCCATTCTGGTCTTTCTTCTAAAAGAAGTCTAACCATTTGGGACCCAATAAATCCGCAAGATCCGGTAATTAAAATTTTCTTTTCCATAAATTACTCTCCTAAAATAATATCACAAATCTTATCAATATCACTTTCAGTTAATTCATGATACATTGGAAGACAAAGTATCTTTTTAGAAATTTCTTTAGCTATTGGAGTTGGGTTATTTTGCCTATTTTTGTAACATTCAAAATCATTAGTGCATGGATAAAAGTACTTTCGTGCAGCAATATCGTGTTCAGCTAATTTGGCTTTTACTTCATCGCGAGAAAGTTTGAATCCATCGAATAAAACCGGGAAATAAGCATAATTCATCATAACATCCTTTTGAGGAACGCAAAGTTTAATTCCCTTAACACCACTTAAACGTTTTACATATTGTTTATAAGCTTTTTCTCTTTGAGAAATATATTCATCAATATGCCTTAAATTGCAAAGACCCATCGATGCTTGAAATTCATTCATCTTGGCATTTCCGCCACAATAAGCACATTCTTCTTCGGATGAAAGCCCAAAATTTTTCATTATATTATATTTGTCTTCAAGCAAATCATTATTATAAGCAATAGCACCGCCTTCAATTGTGTTAAAAACTTTTGTTGCATGGAAAGAAAGCATTGAAGCATCGCCCCAATTACAAATTCCTTTGCCTTTATATTCAACGCCAAATGCGTGAGCGGCATCATAAATGACTTTTAAATTGTGCTTTTTAGCAATTTTTTCAATGGCTTCAACATCGCAAATGTTGCCGTACACATGAACTGCACAAATAGCAACTGTTTTATCAGTAATTAGTTCTTCAATTTTGTTTACATCAATTGTGTAATCTTCTTTGTTAATATCACAAAAAATTGGGATTAAGCCGTTTCTAACAATTGAGTTTGTGGTAGAAACAAAAGTAAATGGGGTTGTAATAACCTCGCTTCCTTTTTCAAAGCCGAAGCTTGCAATAGCAGTTTCTAAAGCTAAATGCCCATTAGCAAATAAAGTTGTTTTTTTAACCTCTAAATAATCGGAAAGCTTTTCTTCTAATAAATTGTGCTTTGGTCCTCTATTTGTTAGCCAATGAGTTTCCCAAATATCTTTAATTTCTTTGCAATACTCTTCATAAGAAGGCATTGATGATCTTGTTACATTAATTTTCATCTGAGTTTCGACCTCTATTAAATATTTTCTAAATTTAAGTATGAACAATTTAATAATTTTCCTTGTTCATCATATATCTTTAAATTCTCATAAACAAAACTAATTGCCTTTTTCATATCATTAAACGAGTCTGTAGCAATATTAAATTCGCCAATACGTTGCGAAACAGTATGCGTTTCTTCAACCACATCATTAACGCCATGCCTGAGCGCCGCACTAATAATGAACGGTTGCTTTTTGATTAAATCAAAACCTTCGATTTTGTGTATTTTTCCAGGTTTCATCATAGGAAATAAATTTGCAACGTATTTCCCATTCAAAAGATAACAATTGTTCTCGAGGATTCCGTAAGAATCGCTTATTCTTCCCGATAACGAGAATTCGATTAACATTTTAATGATATCAACACCAAAGATATGTTTGAATAAATTCTCATAATTTCCGCCAGGAAGTCTTAATCCGGGATCATACATTCTGACTGTCTCACCATCAACAAATCCTTGAAGAAAAATTGGTCCATATTTTATACCCAAATTTTTAATCATTTTTATAACTTTTTCATTAATTTTATTAACATACATCGTTGTAAATCTGGAAGGATTTAATGCAAGGGCTCCAACCTTGTCGAGCCCATCTGATGGTTTGCCTTCAAATCTATCGCAAACCCTAACAAGATGTGGCTCAGAATTAATAACGATATAGCAGAGCATAAAATCTTGCTTGTTTTCCAGATATTGTTCAATTAAAACATCGCCATTAGTTGAAATAGATTCAGCAATTCTAATTCCTTCCTTTGCTTCCTCGATATTATTACAGATTGATTGTCCTCTTGATCCTCTGCTATCAACAGGTTTTATAAAAATAGGAAAATTCGCATTGCCAGTTAAAACTTCGTTTTTTGAATATCCTTTAATAACATCAATGTGATTTTTAACACAAAATTGTTTAAACAATGTTTTGTTGGTCATTGTTAAATACTGATCTTTAGTTCCATAACAAGGTAGATTTAAAGCATCACAAACTTTCGATTGCGTAATTTGACATGGATCTAATGATGTGTTAATTACTCCATCAATTAAATTCTCCTTGCAAAATTTAATAATTTCTTCAACATCAAAAATATCAATTAAATGATGCTCATCTGCTATTTGTTTTGCTGGTGATTTACTAACATCGAGGTTATCAATAACAATCGTATAGATGCCCATTTCCTTTGCTGCTCTAACGACTTTTGAGTGAATCTCTGCCCCACCAAGTATTAATAATTTTTTATTTTTAAAAATATCCATGATTATATTATATAAACATAGATTTACTATAAAAATCTACTAAAAGTTTACTTTTCTCTATTTATCTTAATTTGTAATAAATTGTTTAATTTAAAGTTGCTGTCTTTGTTAAAAAATTCGACAAAATTAGAAATTTCATCAAAATTTTTGGAATTTATGACCCTACAAATATAACCGTTGCCAAGAAATTTTTGACTTTTCTTATCAAAACCCTCTAGTGAAATTGGAATTTTTCTATCATTAAAAATGATATCAACGTTTGTCTCTAACGCCATAAAGTTTTGAAATTTTCTTGTTAGATTTGCGCCAATCAATAAAAGATTATCGCTTATGCAAATACTCTTTTTATTTAAAATGGATTCATTTAAATGAATTACAAAACCATATTTAGTCAAATTCAAGTTTTCTATAAATTCTTCATCGGAACATTTAATAAAGACGTGCTTAATACCAAAAAGCAAAAAATAACTAACCAAATACTCAAATACTGTTTGCCCACAAAGGTTTCTTTTAAAAATGTCGTCTTTTTCGTTAACACAAATAATTCCAACCCATTCTTCAGGTTTTAATGATACGGGTATAAAAGCTTCAGCATCAATATCAATAAGAGAGGCTAATTTTGCTATCGAATTTAGATCAGGCATTGAAATGCCTCTTTCCCATTTAGAAACTGCTTTATCTGTGACAAAAAGGCACTCTGCTAATTGTTTCTGGGTTAATCCTCTTTCTATACGTTTTTTAGCTATTAACTTGCCTATTTCATTTTGATTCATAAATTCCTAAATTTGATTCCTAATTATGAACATTTTTAAACAAGCGTTTTTTTGATTTTTCTCCAAATAAAAATCTGAGCCAATTAAATTTTAAAATTAATATTGACAATAATGTGGATAATCCAAAAGATATCACAAGATTCAAAATCAAAATTAAATAAATATTAATTTTTCCTAAGAATAAATATATTACAAGATAAATAATTTGATGATGTAGCAAATATAAAATAAAAGTTTTGTCGCTAAGAAATGAGAGCAATTTTGAATTTTTCCATTCGTAACGGTTGCCAATTGTTTGCAACGTTGTCCAAACCATAATAGAGCCAATAACATTTAAGATAAAACCAACAGCTACAGACAATAGTTTAAAAACCATTCCGTCTCTTGCTTGTATAAATATCAATGCTCCAAAAATAAGAACATCAATAATTATGTAAATGTAAAAGGGGATTTTAGAAATATATTTATCCCAACCTTGTCTCATTTTAAAGCCAAGAAAGAAAAATGGTATAAATTTTAAAGCAGTAAAAATTTGTAGAACGTCCGGTAAAAAATATGCTCCAATAAATCCAACACCATAACATGCTAATGAAACAAAAGCTCCTAATAACCCTCTTTTCTTAAAAAAATTAGATAATGGGTAACATAATGCAAAAACAAAGAAAAGCATTAGTAAAAACCAAAGCTGTTCGGATCTAACTCCAATTAAAATTTTAGCAAATCTTTCTAAATTGAAACCGCCAATTATCCAGTTAACTGGAATTACCCAAAATAGTGATAAGAATAAAAACGGTACAATTAGTCTTTTAACTTTTTTCAGAATGAATGATGAGTATTTTGGATATGCAGAAATCTCATATTTTTGGTAGTAAAAAATATAGCCTGAAACTAAAGTAAAAGCAAAGATATGAAATGATCCTAGCCAATCAACAACATAAGAAATAACATTTACTTTTTCAATAGTTCCATATGGATACCAAGAACCATTTAGAAAAATAATAGAATGGGAAATTACGATTAGTACCATTAGTATTATTTTGATAAGGTTTACATTTTCGAGTCTTTTGTCCATACATTTCTCCTATTAAATTAAATATTATATTTAAATTATACTAAAAATTTTACCATAAATCACCATAAGTTTCTCCTGCAAAAATAATCTCAAAATAACTATCAGCATCGGCTCTTCTGCAAATGAAGTTCACTACTAAGTACGTTCACTTATAAACATGCAAAAGAGAATAAAAAGTGAAGTCGTATAAACTAATCGACTTCACATAGTGGCGTATCAATTAGCCACTTGAGTTCTGTGTATTTTAATAGCAGGCTCAACCAATATTTATATCAAATATAATTAACCACTAAAGGAAATAATATCCAATAATTAAAATAAAAGGAACCTTAAGGTTCCTAATATAATAAGTCATATACTCCAGTTGTGTAACTAATCTTATATTTCTTTATAGTGTCTCTATTCTATACATAAATATTATTATAAGTAATATTATTTATTAATAACGGTTTAATAATATGTAGTGTCTATTGCAAAAGCGATGTTTGAATTCTTGTGCGATATCTCGAATGTAGGTTTAGATTTGCCCGTCATAAGCAACTTAACAAACGTAAGTGTACTTCATTCACAAAAATTAACACGCATAAATAGGATCAACGGAAAGATTCTTGGAAATTAGAATTTTTTTAATTAATAAAAGAAATATTGTTTACAAAGTAATTGTTAATAAGTATATTAGAATGTATGAAATTTAAAACTTGGTTCATAATCTTTACATCTACTTTAGTTAACAACTGTCACGATAACACAAAAACACACATTAAAGAACATTTTAATTTTAGTTATTCAGATATACTTTTTAAATACGGTGATAATTATTTTTATGCTCCAAACCCAAATGAAAAGAATTCAAAAAATCTTAAAATTAATATTCCAGATTCCTGCGGAGAAAAGGATTCAGATAAGTTATCTTTTTACACAGAAAGCATGATTCATGATATGCAATTCAATGTAACAATGGAAATTACTGACTATCATGTTATTGAAGAAAAACTAAAGAGTTCCATTTTATGTATATTTGATTCAATTAAATTCATTAATCCTTTTAGAAAGACGCATTATATTGAGTTCGAATGTAATAATTTAAAAAATTTAAATTATTTTTCAACAGATGGGACTGATTACTATTTCAATTTTTTGGACGATGAAAATAATGTAAATCGCAAAGTAAAAATAAATAAAGATGATTACACATTGTTATCTAATAGTAAAAGTTTGAAATTTGGTTTATTTTATGACACTATTAACCATTACGATCTTACTAGTGAAATTGGTAATGATAATATTAAAATAGAAATTTTATAAGGGTGTTATATTTATGGCGTATGTAAAATTAAAAATAGAACCAATATATTTTTGCACTAAAACATTTATTTATACTTGTAAGTATGAGGAAATTTTAGCTAAGTGTATGGAAAATGCTGGTCCATTAGGGTCTAAAAATAACTTGCTTATTAATGAGTTTATTACCAAATATTTTGATGACGAAATAGCTTCCGGAAAACAAGTTCTCAGATATAGTAAAGGCGATAACTATAGCATTAAAGAATTGGCTAAAAATGATTTTGTATTGTTTGAATACAGTATTGATAATATGTGCAAAAAGGAATCTGACAAAAAGAAAAGGGACGATTTCTTAAAAGAAAAATATAAATTGATTTTCGAATATTTCGACTATTTTAAATCAGATTTTACATATTCTGAATGTAATAAGAAGTATTTAAGGGTTGTTGATGGTATTGATAAGCTAAAAAAGATTTATAATGCAAATTGTTCTAATGTTAATAAAATAAAAAAGTTTAATAAGAACATTAGAAATAGGATTAAGTATTGGCAAAGAATCAGAAATGATAATAATGAAAAAACAAACAATAAACTAGCGTTGCAATTGGAAAAAATTATAAAAGAAGCAAAGAGTATGGATTCGGTTTGCGATTTGAGCGATTGTTTGGCGAATGATGCAAAAGCATTAATTCTTGTTTCTTGCGATGGTCTTTTAAATTTTTCTGTTGTGTCGAGCAAAAAAATCCAATCTGGGAAACAAAATAATAACCAACAAAATGATTCATGCTTATTTAAGTTGGATATAAAAAAGAACATTTTAAACTATGTTCCTTTAGCGGTTAAAACTGCCGATAACATTAATTCTTATATGAACAAATTGCCAAAAATATTCTCTGTTATTGATTTAAATTCATTCTTAAATTTTAATGGAAAGGTAATCATTTATAAAAATATTTTTGATAAAAAATCTGACAACAAAAACAATCATGAGCCTTTTAATTCATTTGAATTATGCCCAAAGCTTGATGCAAAAGACACTCAAATTCTAAACTTAATTGAAAATTATAATAAACAAATTAAAGTATGGAAATGTTTATATTTAAATTTCTATATTTTAGAAGCTCACAAAAAGAAAAAATTAGGAACTACTTTCTTTAACTATTTAAGTTTACTCGTAGGTAATCATCATAACTATGACCCATATACTTTATTTAAAGGAAGAAAGGCTAATATCAAAAATTTTGATTTGATTAACCAAAACACACAACATCTATTTTATGAAGATGGTCAATTCACATACACTGTAATCAATCTAGCTGAACAGGCTCTTAATATTCAAACTGATGTTAACACGCGAATGAAGCTTATTGAACCGGCATCACACAAATTTCGCTACTATGTTTTGTGGGATTATGAATACATTTGTCAATGCTGTAGTTATGCTTCTTTACTAGCCTACATTAAAATATTGTCTTCTGAATATAATAGAAAATATGGCGGCATTAGAAAAAAGAATAAAATAATTTCGTATTTATTTTCCGAAATTGAAAGAAAGTATTCTATAATCTATTATGGTTTCAAAAATAATTTTGATCTCTCTAAAACCGTCTTCAAAAAATTAAACATTGATACTATTGTTGAAGATTTAGAAAATCAAAACAAATTTTCGTGGCGTGAAACAAACATATCAAACGATAGATTTTACCATTGGGTAAACATATCTTTCACAGTTGCTAGTTTAGCAGTAACAATGTTTGGGTTTGGAATGATATCTAAAATATTTATTGATGGCTATAAAGTTAACGATATCACTTACTTTAATAAACCGCCTATGTCTATTGGCGGCTTAATGTTCGATGCAATTACTACTCCAAAATTCTGGTTTGTTGGTTCGATTGTTTTAATAAATGTATTATTAGTAATGCTATATTATTGGTTAAGAACGCCTTCAACAAGATTTAAAAATGCTAATTTAGTAAAATTACTTGGAATCAAATCGGTTTTTGTAAAAAAAGATAAAAAACACTACTTTTCAAATTCAAACGAAAATGAATAACCCACCCCTTTTACTACTAAAATATTTAATAAATATAAAAATGTTTAATAAAAAATTTGACTCTTTTTATGATTGTTGTATATAATATAGACAATTAGAAGGGTTTCGAAGCTATATTATTAGGTTAATTATGTTTTGAAATCAATGGCGCATTGTATTGCGCCTTTTTTAATAGTTAATTTTTAATCCAACAAAAATCAATGGAATCTTTGTTTGGCACACTATGTATGCGAGAAAATAGACTTCACCAATATGGTGTATCTCGCCTAGATAGCCACTTCATAAATGCGTAATGAAATAGCATTAATTACCAACTCTTTTGCAAATGAAGTTCACTACTTCAGTACGTTCGCTTATATGGATTGCGAAAGAGAAAAAAAGCAACATACAAAGAAGGTGCTTGAGTCCTGCGTATTTAAGTGGCAGGCTCTACCAATATTTATATCAAATATAATTAACCATTAAAGGAAATAATATCTAAAAATTAAAATAAAAGGAACCTAAGGTTCCTAATAAAAAGATATACTTGCGTGTTAATTAAATTTGATTTTATAATCCGCAATCATAAACAAATGAATAATTGCTGTTGCTTAATAAACCGGCATAAAACAAGTCTTAACCGACTGGAAACAAATTAAAAAAATTCATAAACTAACCATTTCTATCTTTATTTTCAATTGGTTAAAAAGAAACAATGAGCTTAGCCGCCCGTTCACACACTCTACAATAAATTCATTACTTAATTGAATTAATAATTCTATCTAATTTTTGATCAATAATCTTTTGATTATAAATAATCGTGTTTAATTTTGAATCCAATCCTGAAACGGTGTCGTTTGTTTGTTTAATCGCATTAAGAAAGTAAGCGAAATTAAGATTGGGATTTAAATTTAAACCATAATTTAAGATACTTTTAATTTTTTCTTTTTCTTGAAGTGTTAGGTTTGTCATTATTTTTCTCCTTTAAACTTTCAAAATATTTCTTATCACCAATTTTTAGTGCTTCTAATAATTTATACATTGTTGAAGACATAGAGCTACTTTTTAAATCGGTATCAAATTCTACTCCATT
The DNA here is from genome assembly GCA_045628045.1 of Bacilli bacterium. Taxonomy (GTDB): domain Bacteria; phylum Bacillota_I; class Bacilli_A; order RFN20; family CAG-826; genus Fiminaster. Next base: position 137,725 of record JAZQOV010000002.1, on the reverse strand, counting down.
ACTTAAAATTTTGTCATAACTATAATGACCATATAAATATGAATCTCTCATAATATTTAATTGATAATCACGAGCTTCATAGGTCTTATAAGTTGTGTCCTTTTCTATGCCTTTTCCAATTTCTTCCCAATGGTTATGCAATGCTTTTGTGTTTTTTGGTTTTGAAGCGTATACAAATTCCATGTCGGAAACCTTTTCAGTCCCTACTAAAAACCAAATTAAAATATTTGGGTTATTACAATAACTAATCTTCATAGCATCTAAGCTACAACCAGTAATCTCAACAAGTTCATTCATTACGTAATTAAATGCTGAATCTTTTATACTATATTTATAATCGACATCATAAACACAAAGCACAATATCATACTCATCATTAGAAATTGCGTCCTGATATTTTCCGCCAATCTTATGTGCTCCATCGGCATTTTGTACTGTTAATTTAATATTTTCATTTACTCCAAAAGCTCGAACAACTTCGAAAAACTTTTCTTCTTCAAATCCTTCAACTATTAAATGAACACAGTACTTTTCTTCCATTTTAATTACCTAGCTTTAATATCGAAAATATTATCAATAAAAGACGGGGAAGGAGTACGAACAAAATCACCATGGTTATAACGTTTAACTAATACTTCCATATCTCTTGGCCCGCCGGATGCCACGGTTAAATCTCTAAGCCAAACCAATCTAGAATTCAAATTTTCTCTAGAAACAAAATAAATTTGGTCTTTTCTCATCAAATTATTATTGCTGATTAAAAGTAAATCATGTGCTGTAAAAATCAATTGTCCAGATTTATTTGCTAAATTGTTAAATGCACTTACAACTGCTCTGCTAAGTTTATAATGAAGACCATTATCTAATTCATCAATAATAAGAGTTTTTCCTTCAAAAATAGAATCATAGATAAAAGACGCAATTGCTTGAATCTTCTTTGTTCCCGAAGAATCGAACAAAATAGAAGGAACAAATTTATTTTTATACTTTGTTCCTAAATGTAACGCTTCCTCAAGTTGTGCAATTTCTTTTAAAGCGTCTTCGTTTACCGTTTTTGGTTTTTCAAAATTTACAAGTTGTTTTTGAGTATAATCAAAATCATCGATTGTTAAATCAGCATTTTTAACGAATTCTTTAATAAAGTTCTTTTTGTTATTGTCAGAACCTTTTAGAGCATTGATTGTATTTTGAATAGGAATATTAAACATCCTTAAAACAATGATGGAGTCAGATAATTTTTTAATTTTTTCTAAAAAAATTGATAATTCAGAAAAATTTCCTTTTTCTAAATTTAAAGTATACAGCAAAGGTTTATTTGATGTAATAACATTTAATAATTCAGATTTTTCCTCACCAAGAATCATTAATCTTAAAGATTCAACATCCTTCTCAAAAATTACTTTTTCAAAGGGGGCGCCTTCATCATAATAAGAAATAGATGAGAATTTTTCTTTAAGAAAGGATCTTTTTTCATGATTAAAACTAAACGAATAACAAAACCAACCATCCCCGTCATTATTATTGAAAGTAATGCTTAATTCAACGGTTTCACTATCGCCTAACGCTTTTGTGTTAAAATCAACATCTTTTCCTTCTAACACCATTTTTAATCTATAAAAAAGATCAACAACATTAGATTTGCCAGAATTATTAGAACCGTAAATTGCTGTTGTTTTTAAAACATTCTTATTTGAAATTTTAAGAGAATTGGAGACCAACTTTCTAGTTCTTAAATCAGCAAAAAACGACATTGTTTGAAACTGTTCAAAGAAACGAAAGTTATTAAATGTTAACGAACCAATCATGTGTTTACCTCGATATTATCTAAAGATTACACGATTATTCATTTTTGTGCAAGTTTTTTTCACAAAATTGAAAAAGGACTAAAATTTGAAACACTCCTCCTTATAAAGGAAATTCCCTGTAATTATCACTTTATGTTAATAAATTTCGTTTGTTCAAACAACACTTGCATCCATTTTCAAATTTTATTAGTGCTTAATCGGCTGTTATCATTATCAATTGATTGAGTCTTTATTCAATAGTACTAAGTTAATAACTCGTTTGACTGCATCATTAGTAGATTGATATGTATTAGCTATCTTTCTAGTCTCGGGTGCTAGTTCACGATATGACTCTTCTTATATTCTCTAAGAGAAAAACTTATAAATTAATTTCGGCATATTTTTATCGTGTACCTCATTTCAATATATTGAAAACGATATATAAGGCTACCACCGCCGGCTCTTTTGCAAATCTGTTCACTAGTAAACTACGCTCACATTTATTAATTGCAAAAAAGATTAAAAATGTAGCAATAATTGCTACCTATTAATTCTTATTTACCTTATCTTATATTTATATTAAATATAATTGAACACTAAAGGAAATAATATCTAATAATTAAAATAAAAGGAACCATAAGGTTCCTAATATAATAGATATAAATTAGAAGTTAATTATATTTAATATTTCAAAAAGTATTAATCATCTAAAGAAGAAAAGAATTCCTCTAAAGTAGCCTTATACTCAGGTTCATCATTATATTTATCTAAATCAATTAAATCTATTAGGCGATTCATAGTGTCTTTATTCATTTCCTTTTGCTTTTATTTCTTTGAATTGTTCGGAAAAAGAATGACTTTTTACATACTCTTTTAATTCATAAATGTGTAACCTGTTTTCTATTTGTAATCTACTAATTAATGTTCTGTAATTACTTTCTTTTCCACTTCTCAATGCATAATCATTTAATAATTTATAAACATCATTACAATATGTTTTTGTTATTTCATCATTCTCTTTTTCATCATCCTTATATCGGCTATAGATAAAACAGAGAGAAACCTTTTTATTATAAATATCATAGCGATCAAATAATGCATGAAAATATGAGTAATCTTGTTCACCAAGTGAATGACCGAAAAATTTAATCTCAAATTCTTCGTCAAATTGTGGCAGCTTTACACCACTAATATTTGATGACATTTTCTGCCATGCTTTACTCAATAACACGGGTGCATCACTAGAAATATTAGAAGAATCGAATCCGATAATAGGCTTATTTTTAACCGAACCATGAATAAAAATTCTATTATCGTTTCCAAATAATTCATTAAATTTTTCGTCATCGTGTGTGTAATTAAAATCAATCAAAAAATCAGGATTCACTCCAGTGCAACCCAAAAAACCAAAAAGTTCATATGCTTTTTCGTAATAATTATCAGTTGTTCTAATTGACTCAATTAAATATGCAGCAAATGTTCTTTCAAATTTTTCTAATTCTAATTTCAAGAAATCAATTATATTGATTGTTTGCTCAAAAATATTGGGAAATCTTTTTATAAAAAACATTCGTAAGTAAGAAAATTCATTATCTTTAGCCAAAAACATATTATTATTTCTATTCACAAAAGCGGAAGTGAAAAGCGCTAAATAATTATTTTCTTTGAAAAATTGTGCGTAATACCTTGGTAATTTAGAAGTTGAAACTTCTTTAATCAAAGATTCAATATCCATCCAAAGATAATCGTCTTTTGCAAGAATGGGGAATATATGATTTTCTTCGTTGTCAGCATTTTTATTGAATTTTAATGCAGATAATAAATACCAGAAATTTTCACAAGAGTATGGATTAGCACGTAATTGTTCAAGTTTTTCATCAGTTAAAAAATTTGAAAATTTTGACTTTAAGTTACAAGCTAGGTCGAAGCCGTTTCCAATTATTAAAATTGAATTAGTCATTTCTTTATTATACACCATAATTCATTTCATTAAACACCATATATTACCCTACCCAGTGGGGTGAATTCGTATTGTTGCTCGCTAGTGGATACACGAGCAATAAATAGACTTCACCAATGTGGCGTATCTCACCTAGATAGCCACTTCATAAATACGTAATGAAATAGCATTAATTACCGACTCTTTTGCAAAAGAGAAAATAAAGCACCATATGTAAATGGTGCTTAATCTCTAAGTATTTAAATAACAGGCTCTACCAATATTTATATCAAATATAATTAACCACTAAAGGAAATAATATCTAATAATTAAATATTTGTTCTGATATACTTTGCTTTTATTAAATCAGCTAAAGCCTTATCAGAGTGAAGAATATCGACCGCTTTCTCTAAATAATCTCTTATAATTGATTCGCCTATATAATAGAGTTGATTTTTGAAATCGAATTTCTTTAACGCGCAATCATAATTTCTAGTTTCAATAATCTCTCTAAATTCGTTTTCAAGCTCAGTTTTCTTCGCGCTTACCTGGTCAGCAAAACTTATTGCTTTATATTTGGTGTTAACCTGTTCAGCAAAAGAGTCCCTATCATTGCTTTGAACATCCTTAACGAAATAATCTTTTAAAGTTCTATTTACCATCCTTGGCAATTCTTCACTTGCTTTACTATAAAAGGAATCAAAAAAATTATTTTTCTGTTCATCACTAGAATACTTATCAAATATTTTGTCTAATAATTCTGGCACAAAAAGAAGATTTTCAATTTCAACTACATTCAAAACAAAAACTCCATCCCTAACGCAATGTTCAACTTCTTTTTCGTTTCGTGTATCTAAGTCAATAATTCCATTCACTGTTTTATTTTTAAAAACATCTAATCTTTTTATTGTTTTTACATATTCTTTAACATCGTTGCAACTTGAACATGGTCTAATTTTATAGTCACTAAATAACTCCTCATATACTTTAATGTCTTTAGAATTCTTGCAGCCTTCGCAAAGCAAAACAGGCGGCGTTGTTCCAAGTATTTCTAAATAAAGTTGTTTTGGCAATTCATTGTCTTTTAGTAATTCGAAATCCCATTTTTGTGGATAATCGAACTTTTTGTTCCAAATAATCGTTGAATTTTTGCGCGATGCAATAAAATCTATATTATGAGACAGGTAAATAAAAATAGAGTCTGGTCTGATTTCTTCAAGTTTATCCCACAATCTTGTGCAAATATCTGAATGAAGATGATTTTCAGGTTCATCAACAATTATAAAGGAATGCTCATCAGAAAATATAATATGAAGAATATAAAATAGAATGCTTTTTTCACCATCACTCATATTATTAACATCATATTTAATACCATTGGGTGGGACAGCATAAAACTTCGAAGTGTCAAAATCATATTCTATTTCTCTTGCTGGTATTAACTCATGAAACAATTCTTTAACTTTGTTAAAAATTGTTGATACGACCCCTTTTGTATACCTTTCTCTAATATGTTCGCTTCTCAGTTTGTTCATTAAAACGCCAAATTCTTTTTGATAGAATTGATCGCTTGCACTAACGCTAAGCTTGTCACTTTTCTGATAACCATCTAAATTAATTCCACCAGCATTCAAATCTACTTTTCCATCTAATTCAAAACCCAAAAAATGTTGGGCGGCAATAACAACGAAATTTGGATTGTCACTAAACGTTAACAATTGTCTAGAAAACCTACTTTTTCCAGAACCATTAGTTCCAATTAAAGTTATATTGTTTTTGATTTCTTTTAAATCGTAAAAAAGAAATATTGGTTCTAAATTTTTCTGATTATTGGTAATAAAATCGGTCATATTATTGTTAAAAGAATTAAGTATGCAATTTAATTTTGTGACAGTGTCAGAAGCTGCTTTATAATTAAGTGAATTCTCATAACAGTAATCAAAATCATTAGATTTTAAAGTTTCAATGAAATGCTTAATCAATTTGTAATAAGCATTACTAAGATCAGTTTCAGCAAGTCTACCAATAATCTCATTAAATGTACTTAAGTTTAAAACATATTTACTGAAATCTTTTACTTTTTCAGAAAAAATAAGATATCTTTCAAAATTAAAATTAATAAAATTTGGATCGGGTTTGCAAATATCGTTATATTCTTGCAATAAAGTCTTAAATTCAGACGAACTTGAAGCAAACATGTTTGCAATGCTCTCAACTTTACTTTTGTGATTGTTAATAATTTCTATATAAGATTTAATAAGTTCATTCGATATTATCATAAGCAGCCTCTTTTCTACCTATATTCTACCTTTTATTCTATAATTCTCAACAATATACAAGTGAAGTCGTATGACTAAATAGACTTCACATTGAGACGTATATCAATAGTCTCATATATACCCTATTCCAGCGGCACTTTTCTTGCTATACGAGAACTTGCAACACTTCTCTATCAAGAAAGGAGATAAAAGAAAACACCTAGCATTTCACTTATAAATTACGTTCAATGCTGAAGAGGTGTTCTCTTTATTAATAATCTAATTCATGTGAATCTTCATCTGGATCACATAGGTAATTATCTAGCACAGTATTCATCATCTAATACACAAGCATGAGAATAGAATAAGTTAGTAAGTCCTAAGCCTACTCCAAGTACTGCTAAGATATTTAAGAAGTTAGCGATGATTGGCCATGCTTTTACAGCATCTTTGAATTGACCAACAATGGTGATCACAAGACCAACAATCATAGCGATTGATACAATGCATGTTACAAACCCCATAAATCTAAAATACCTTGCTCTTTGTCTTTTACTCATTTTGATTTCCTTTCATTTTGTTTGCTACTACCACTTAAAATAACTTCATTTTCAGTTCTAGGGGTACCATCAAAGAAACTGATGATGTTACTAATAACAGTGTTAGCAATATTTTCTAAAGCTTCATGAGTTAGGAAGCCTTGATGAGAAGTTACAATCACATTTGGCATGGAAATTAAATCTCTCAGTACTTCATCATCTAGAATGTGATTTGACTTATCTTCAAAAAAGATATTTGTTTCTTCTTCGTAGACATCTAAACATGCACTCGAAACATGACGAGATTTGATCGCATCTAGGAGCGCTCTAGAATCAATAAGGCCTCCTCTAGAAGTGTTCACAATCATTACGCCTTTCTTAGTGAGCGCTAAGGTTTCCTTATTTAACAAGTACTTGGTGTCACTAATTAAAGGACAATGTAGTGAAATAATGTCACTTCTAGAAAGTAACTCAGGAAGAGAAACGTAACTAAGGTTAGTTGGATCAGGAACTGGGTATGGATCATAGGCAATTACATTCATTTTATATCCATTAGCGATATCAATCATGACTCGCCCTATTTTCCCAGTTCCAATAATTCCGATGGTTTTATTATTTAGATTATTCCCTATCAACCCGTCTAAGGAGAAATTGAACTCTCTAGTTCTAATATAAGCTTTATGTATCCTTCTATTTGAAGTTTGTATTAGCGCAAAGGCGTGTTCCGCTACTGCTTCTGGTGAATAGGCAGGAACTCTAAATACTTTAAATTTCCCATCAATGTAATTAAGATCAACATTATTAAATCCGCTGCTTCTCAAGAAGATTGCTTTCTTTCCTTGTTTTACTAGTGCGTCTATTACGCTTTTGTCTATAGTGTCGTTAACAAATGCCACAATCGTGTCGTAGCTTTCTGCTGTTTTAACAGTGTTAGCATTGAGCTTATCACTAGTGTAACTAAACTTAATTCTTCCTTTGTTAGCAATCTCGAAAAATTCTTCAACGAATCCTTTGGAGTCATATACTAATGCTTTAATTACGTTTCTTTTCATGAGTTATCTTCCTTTCCTTTTTGTCAGGTGGTGAAGTATGTGAGTTCACTACGATGTACGTTCACTCTGGTTAGTTTTCACCACTTATCTCCTAGGTGAACCGTCCTCCTACGAGGGTAATAGATAAGAGGAACGGTTCACTTAAGGAGAGAAAATCTATGTATATAAAACTTGAACTATTTTGTTTTGATATTGCATCCACAGTCTTTGTTTTTCTTTAAATCAAGTTTCCAAAGCTGATGGAGATTGCAATACGCGTAGATTTCCTCTACAACCTCGTCTTCATCGAGAGAAAATTCTGCGCGAGGGGATTTACCAGGTTCAAGTTCTTTTCTTTGGTTCCCCTTGTTTGTGACGAGTGCGACCCATTCAATATAGTGATCATCTGTCATTGGGTGAGGGATCATACCTATTTTGGCGATGCATTTGCCTTTCTTTACTGCGTACACTGGAATGTGTTTCTCACTTAATCCCTTTTCATCAACATGAGGGATGAGTTCTTCCATTGTCTCACCACAGCAAATAACTGGGACCCCCGTGTCTTTTACAACACCGACGATCTGACCACATTTCTTACATCTTAAGAATTTCATTTATTGTTATTTTCCTTTCTTTTTTAAGTGAGGAGAGAGAAGCAATTCTTCACGAGAAGTCTAACAACATTTTACTTCCCTTCCTCACCTATATTGTTCGTTCCAATAAGAAAAAAATAAAATAACAAAACATGATGTTGAATATAGGAAAAAACCTATAACAACAAGTTATTTTGAAATATTCCCTATATAAGGCTACTAAATGTCGGCTTTTCTCGATCTACGAGAACTTGCTACGCTTCTCTATCAAGAAAAAAGATAAAAGAAAACACCTAGCATTTCACTTATGAATTTTGTTTAATGCTTTAGAGGTGTTTTCTTGTTATCCATGGGTGTATGAGTTATCTACTTTAATCACTAAGTTATATTTAGGGTTTATTTCTTTAACGCCTTTAATTAAAGCATTAATGACTTCATCTTTATTAATGTCTTTAACCGGAGGTATAACGATATCAAATAACACATTCGTGTGACTTGGGCCATTCACAAGGCGTAAGTCATGGAATGTTATCTCCTGTGAGATATGTTTAAGAATATCTTCTATTTTTTCTTTTAAAACAGGGATTTCTTTATTTTTAGTGTCTATTGGATCCATGTGAATTGTGATTTCACAGTTATATTTTTTAGCGATGCATTCTTCAATGTTATCAATCATATCGTGAAGTTTCATAACATCTTCATATCCATCAACCTCGACATGAAGTGTTATGAACTTCTTAGTAGGGCCATATGAGTGACACACGATATCATGAATTCCAAGTGCTCCTTTAAATGAAAGTACATCATTCACCACCGCTTTAACAAAGTCAGTGTCTGGAGAAAGTCCAATTAATGGAGAAGCTGTTTCAAAAACGAGCTTAATTCCCGAATAAACAATAAAACCACCAATTGCTATTGATATAACAGGATCAAGCCACCACACTGATTCACCTACAAAGTAGGAAATAATAGCGGCAATTAAAACAAGTGATGTCGATATTGCGTCATTAAATGAATCTTGCATACTTGCTTTTAAAGAAACTGAGTTAATTGCTTTTCCCATTCCTTTGTTAAATAATCCAAGCAAGATCTTGCCAAATATTGATACGCCAAGAATGACAAATGACCAAATAGAGAATGTAGTTACGACATCTTTGGTGATTAATTTGTTCACTGCAGTGTATCCAAGCACAATACCAACAGCAATGATGATGAATGAAATTATCATTCCAGTAATGTATTCCACTCTTTCATGACCATAAGGATGTTTTTTATCTGCAGGTTTATTTGCAATTTTAAAACCAACCAGACTAGCGATGTTGCTAAAAAGGTCTGTTAAGTTATTTAAAGCATCAGAAATAATTGACATTGATGAAGCAATTAAACCAATAACAAATTTAATCGCAAATAAGATAACATTCATTACCATTCCAAATATTGATGCTACTGTGCCGTGCTTCTCACGTACAATAGGATCATTAATGTCTTTGTAATTCTTAATAAATATTCTTCTAATTAAATTAACCATATTAATAAAGTGCCTTTACTAAATTATAAATATATTATAACTTTTATCATATATAGCAAAAGAAAACACCTTAGCATTTCACTTATAAATTACGTTCAATGCTTAATCAGGTGTTATCTTTTTTATTTACTTATCTTTTTATTTGTGAGTACCAGATCTACTACTGCTTTAATGGTTTCATTAGCGCATTGATATGCATTAGCTATCTTTCTAGTTTCAGGTGATAGCTCACGATATGATTCTTCTTGTATTCCAATTAGATAATACAAAGAACAATCAAGATAGTTCGCTATCAATTTTAATTGAGAAATAGATGGAAAAGGCTTGCCGTTTAACATGCGTGAAATGTCATATTGGTGCACTCCAAGCTCACTAGCAAGATCACTTTGAGTGACCTTACGCTTTTCCATCATTTCTTTAATACGTTCTGAAATTTCTTCCTCTAATTTATCCATACCTATTTTCCCCTTACTGCATCATTTTAACATTATGCAAAAAATAAATAAAATATTTTCAATTTATGCTTGTCTTTTCAATGCGTGCATATTATAATTTACACAGATGCAAAAACCGCATCAATCTTGTTCGATTAAAAGATTGTTATTTTTAATATAAGGAGGAACCTAAAATGGACAAAAAATTTGAAATCTTAACATTCAAAGATGGAGACTTTTCATTGCCAGTTAATGTTTCTCCAACGGAAGATACTGTATGGCTTTCATTGAATGATATTGCTGCTCTTTTCGAAAAGAATAAATCAACAATTTCTAGACACATAAATAATATTTATAACAGCAACGAACTATTAAGAATTTCAACTGTTGCAAAAAATGCAACTGTTCAATTAGAAGGTGAAAGAAACGTCTCTAGAGAAATTGACCTTTATAACCTGGATGTTATCTTATCTGTGGGCTATAGAGTGAACGGAAAGAGAGGAACGTTATTTAGACAATGGGCAAATTATGTTTTAAAACAATACATTTTTGCAAAACCCAACTTTTCTTGCTTAGAATGCAAAGAAAAAATTATTGATCTTCAAAATCAAATTTACGAAATTAAAGATTTCCAAAACAAATCCTTAACACTAAAAGAAGCCAATCGTATTGATGCCTTGTTTATGTTAGAAGAAATATTGAAAAGTGCTAAAAAATTAATAGTAATCATTGATAACTATTTTGATCACACATTTGATGAAATTTTATTACACAGCCCAGCAAAGGTTGTGGTAATTACTCATCCAAAGAACGAATCATTTGAATCAGACAAATATAAGGTAATAAAGGTTGATAAGTTTCACGATAGATATTTGTTTGTTGATGATAAGGCATATCATTTTGGGGAGTCGTTTAACAAACTTGGAACGGACATATCCACATGTAATTACATGCCAGGATTCTCAATCGATAATTTCTTAGACATTTCAGGAATCAAAATTTAACATCTTTTTTGTTATACGAGAATTTGCTAATGTTTCTCTTTCAAAAACAGACAAAAAACGGAAAATATCGGAAATAAAGTAAATTAAAAGCAGGCCCCTCGAAACTTAATTCGCTCATGTCCTGCTATTTACATTATATTTGAAAAAACTAAATAGTAAATAAAAAAGTTCCCACTAGGCGAAGTCATTAACTATCATGGGTGAACTCTATACTTACATTAACAAACGTCTTCATTAAGTAAATAAATTTCTATATATTAAATTGAGGCTTTTCTTGTCATACGAGAAATTGCTACGCTTCTCTATCAAGAAAAGAGATAAAAGAAAACACCTTAGCATTTCACTTATAACTTACGTTCAATGCTTAAGAGGTGTTATCTTTAAAGTTATTAGATGTTATATAACAAATTGAGAATTGTTTCTTTTAAAGTAAGATAGTCAATATCAATCCATTTCTTAGAAGCATTTTCAGTTCTTTCTTTAAACACTTCATTTGAGAGGGTTTCATCAATTCTAGAGATAACATCACTCAAATCATTAAAACCATGCATATTATTAATTAAAAGCAATTCAAAACATTGACGAACTACCTTCTTTTCAACTTTAGTGTTCTTTAGAAGGTAATATACATCATAAAGATCACGATATCTTTGTGACACTATAGTGTGTTTTGCTAAAGAATAAAGTTTCTCTGCTATCATTTGCTCAGGTGGGTTCACTTTAACCACTACTTTGTTATTGTCATTATTAAATGTAAAAATTGAATCAAGTTGATTAATTGCAAATAAAGTGTGAACACCCACATCAATCGTAATTTTTAATGTAGCACTTTTATCAGACACTTTGAGATAAAGTCTTCTGCCTTTATAATCGTCTTGATGTAGCTGATCACTTTTAATGTAGGTAACAACGTATTCAGAGTCTCTTTTATTTAACATGTAAACCAAGTTTTTCATAGATTCTTCTGTGGATATATCGTAGTGTGCTAAATCAAAATCAATATCTCTTGTTGTGCGGCGTTCATTCTTTGACATGTTAAACAACACAACACCACCCTTTAGGAATGTTCTATCAACAAGCTCAGATTTGGCAATTTTATTGATTATAATTTCTTGGCAAACATAGCTCTCTGCCTCAACTCTATTCATATTAAAAAGATTTATTTTATCTTTTACAAGTTCACTGATTGTTTTCATATGATTACCTCCTCAATAATCTTTCTTATCGTCTTGCCATATGCGAACTTATCGCAATATTTAAAAACCTTAAGAAAATCTATTTTATTTTCTATAGCAAGTTTTCTATAATTTGCCACTACTTCTTTGTAAAGCTCATAAGAAAACTTGTTGCGGAGTCTAAACAATTCAACAAGTAATCTTTCTTTGTCATATATATTAATATATCCATACTCTGTTTTTGCTTTAGTTAATCCAATTTTTAAAATTGAATCTTGCATATAGCTTTGCTCAACACCTTTAAAGCTAATTCTATGTGACTTAAGTGGAGTTACTATTGAGTACTTTTCAGGAATGTTGTCGGTTAATTCATAAAAGGCAAATGCACTTTCGTTAGTTAAAATAGCATTTTTATACACAAGAAATATGCTTTCTAAATCCGCAACATTAGTTTGTTCGTCAGAATAAACACCCTGAGCAACCCTAAAAAGTTTTCCGGATTTCTCCATTCTGTTAATACTTGTGTTGTTTTTGTGTTTTTTAAGAAGTTGTTTCGTTGTGTAAATCATGACTATATTGTAAGTTTCGGAAGGTACATTGTCAACATCTACCTTCTTAAACTAACATTTTGCTTTGCTTTGATTAGCAAATGGTTATTATTTTGCGTTTTTCTTGACCTGCAAGAACTTGATACGCTTCTCTAATGAGAAAAGAATAAAAGAAAACACCTAGCATTTCACTTATAAATTACGTTCAATGCTTAAGAGGTGTTATCTTTACTTAGATTCTTTATTAACTATTTTTCTAACACGATAGAATTTATCCACGGAGATATTAAGTCTTTTACATGCTTCTGAAACACTAATTACTCCATTAGAAATATCTTTGAGTGATTCATTAAATAAAACCATATCAACTTGAACTGGTTTTCTTCCTTTATATTTACCAGATTGTCTTGCTTTTTCTATTCCTGCATTTCTAGTAGCTTCTCTTCCCTTTAAAGTTTTTACATATAAAGCATGAAGAACATTAAAGAATGCTTTTCTATTAGTGTTATCAATAATTGATCCCTCATAGAAAACATCATTTCCTTTAGCGAGATTATCCAAAATTATTTTTGTTAATCCAAATGTGTTGTTTTTAACTGCTAATTCGTTTATGTTCACTAATGTTTTAACGTTCTTTTCTTTAAGTTTGAGAGGATCACCGCTATATTGTTTTTTTGTTTTTAGCAAATATTCAATTGGATTTAAATAGTCCATACCAGCTTCTTCTAGAAGTTCAAAGAAATCTTCCCTATTTTTTTGAGGAACTCTTTCAGAAATAAATGTCGGCATTATGTTTTTGCGAACATACTTTTCTTTTCTTTCATCAAGATTTAATCCAGGAATTCCTTGAAAAACGCTTGTTGGAAGTAAATCAATAACAAAATAATTAGGAGTAAACACGAATTCAAAAGAATCATCTTCCCAAATTGTATAGGAAAGATCTGAAACATAATAAGTTATGCCTTCATGTTCAATAGTAATTGATCCTTCGAATGTTTTTCTATTCATTTTCTCTAATTGCAATAATATATCATTTTAATTTTGCAAATTTATTTAACTTAGTTATTCAAATTTTCTAGTGCTATTTTAACACATCATACTTATTATGCAATTCAATTTTACTGTGTTATCATCCTCTAGCAGCTCTTTTGCAAATGAAGTTCACTACTTAAGTACGCTCGCATATAGAATATGCAAAAGAGATAAAAGAAAACACTAGTATTTCACTTATAAATTACGTTCGATGCTTTAGATTAGAGGTGTTATCTTTTATTAAGTATTATATATTTTCCTTAAGAATCTTTTCACAATAGGCTTTTAAAGAAGATATATCTTTTGTTGCGGTTCCCCACACTATATCAATATCAATTGTTCCATATCCATGAGCGACTTTATCTCTCATGCGTGCAATTAAACTCCATGGGACTTCATTAAATTTGCTTGTGAAAGAAACATCAAAATGTTTTACAAGTTCTCCAATTTGCAAAATATTAAAGCAGACAATCTGAATAACATCCTCGTCTTCATCAAATTGAACTCTTGTAATTCTATTAATCTTTTCAAGAATTTTATCACAGTGTTTTATTATTCCGAGCAATAAGCCTTGTTCTTTAATTGTTAACATATTCTAATTTTATCTCCTTCTAATTGTGATTTAAAGAAATCATCCATCTTGGATCCAATAAAAACAATATCAACATCCTTCCCTAATGCGTTTTTAAGCTCATCTTCAAGCATTTCTTGATCAATGAATGACTTTATATCACCTTTTTCACAATATATATCTAAATCGCTATCCCTATTTGCTTCTCCACGAGCATAGCTCCCAAACAAATAAACCTCGTTAATGTTATGCTTATTTAACACAGGCAAAATACGATCTTTTATCATCTTAAGAGTTAATACACCTGGATTAATGTCATTTTCAATTAGTGAGAGAACATATGCGTTCATACTTGGCACAGATTTAAGCTTCTCAATAACTGAGGTAGAGTTTTGCTTCACCCTAAAAGGATACATTTTATATGTATTTTTGTTGTAATCGTTTGTGTATTCTCTTTGATTAAATGCCATAACTGATTCCTTTTGCAAACATATGATAGCATATGTATTCATAATATGAAAGAGTTTTATTAAAATTCACCAATACAACCTATTCGGTCTATTGGCAAAAAACTATTTCAACATTATAAAAAAGGTGTGGATTATTTTCTCCACACCATTTTATTAACAACACCAACATAAGATTGTATTAACTTAACAACTTTGTCTGATACGTTCGTGTCTACGTAATTATCTACTGGATGACATCCAGCTTTGTTTTTGATTGCTACTTCCACTGCTTGAAGAAGATTCTTTTCATCAATACCCGCTAAAACGAAGCAAGCATCATCTAAAGCTTCTGGTCTTTCAGTGGATGTTCTAATACAAACTGCCGCAATTGGCTTACCAATACTTGCGTAGAAGCTTGATTCTTCTGGAAGAGTACCTGAATCAGATACAACACAGAAAGCATTCATTTGTAAGTTATTGTAATCATGGAATCCAAGTGGTTCATGCATGATGACTCTTTCATCAAGTTTAAACTTTGATGATTCAAGTCTTTTCTTACTTCTTGGATGGCATGAATACAAGATTGGCATATCGTAAATCTCTGCCATCTTGTTAATAGCGTTAAACAAGGACAAGAAGTTTTTCTCTGTATCAATATTTTCCTCACGATGTGCGGAAAGAAGAATGTATTTTCCTTTTTTTAGATTCAAGCGAGTCAAAATATCACTTGATTCAATTTGTTTAATGTTATTGGTGAGAACTTCCGCCATTGGTGAACCTGTAACATAAGTTCTTTCTTTTGGAAGTCCTGTATCCGCGAGATATCTGCGTGCATGCTCAGAATATGCGAGGTTAACATCAGAGATAATATCAACAATTCTTCTGTTTGTTTCTTCTGGAAGACATTCATCTTTGCATCTATTTCCAGCTTCCATATGGAAGATTGGAATATGAAGACGTTTTGCTCCAATTACTGAAAGACATGAATTTGTGTCTCCAAGAACCAAAACTGCGTCTGGTTTAATCTCCACCATAAGCTCATATGATCTTGCAATGATATTTCCCATGGTTTCCCCAAGATCTTTTCCAACTGCGTTTAAGTAAACATCTGGATCTTTGATTCCAAGGTCTTTAAAGAAAACACCATTAAGATTGTAATCATAGTTTTGACCTGTATGCGCTAAAATGACATCAAAGTAATCTCTACATTTATTTATTACTGCAGCAAGACGAATGATTTCTGGTCTTGTTCCAACAATAATTAAAAGTTTGAGTTTTCCATTGTCTAAAAATCCTTTATATGTGACTTTGCCACATTTCATTTTTAGATCCGCACAGATCTTATTTAATTTTGTTTCATCAAGAGTTCCTTCACTCTCATATCTTTGATATGTACGAAGTGAAACTCCAAGTGCCTTTGCGGCTTCGCCTTGAGTAAGTCCAAGGTCTTTTCTTTGTGATATTAATTTTTCCATGCCTAAAGTTTATGGCATTTGTCATAATTTTGCAATATTTTCTGTTGTTTTGTGTCGCAATTTATACGACATGATTAAATTTTCGTATTAGTAATACTTCAAATTGTTGCGACAAATGCGACAAAAACAAAAGAAAAGGACACACGGATGTGTCCATAAGATAAACTCGGGAGGGTGAGTTATTCTTTTTGATTTAGATGGTATTTATCGCACTTGCAGCCTCTTCCCATAAAAAAGTTAGCAAGTGTAGGCACAACGATAAGTAATGCGATAATACCAACTACTAGAAAGCCTGCAGTTAGTCCATCAACACCTCTTGTGAATGACCTAATCATTAAGATTATGTATAACACTAGTGTTGCGATAAATAACATAGCCACAATGCAAGCAATCGCTTTATAAAATCTTCTGGCTGTTTTCATATTTTCTTACCTCCAAAAGTTTTATAACTACTTAATAAGTGCTGCTACTTGGTAGAAAAGTAATCCAATACCAGCACCAATTATTAAGTTAGCAATTGTTGCCAAGATCCATCCTACTTTTGAACCAGTAGTATCTTCATTACGAAATGCGCTAACAGATTTTCCAATAAAGACAAATGCAAGAATAATTGCAGTGATCCATACTACGCATCCCATAAGTTTAAGTAATACAAACATAATTTGATTTTCCTTTCTTAATATTAAGTGTTCCTAATAGATGAGCTCTATCTACTAGGGACAACTATATTATTTAGAAGAGTCAACACATTTTGTAATACGAGAAAATTATGTAAATATAGGCAAAAGATTATGAAAAACACCGGGAATTCCCAGTGCTTTTATCTTTTTCCTATATTTATTATTTAATATCGACGTCTTCTCTAAATGTGTCTGGAGTCTTATCAGAGTAAACTTCAGA
This sequence comes from Bacilli bacterium, assembly GCA_045628045.1. Classification (GTDB taxonomy): domain Bacteria; phylum Bacillota_I; class Bacilli_A; order RFN20; family CAG-826; genus Fiminaster. Next base: position 120,465 of record JAZQOV010000002.1, on the reverse strand, counting down.
AATCCACATTATAGTAACTGATTCTTCACTTCCAACATTTTTAATATCGTGAGTGTATTCTGGAATGATTTTAACCCTTGTTGAATCTTTTCCATGTTGAGGATATTCAAGTATTTCGGAGGTTCCAATCTTTCTAAGTCTTGTAACACAATCACCTTTAACGGTCATGAATATTTCATTTTTGTAAGTGTGATAATGACCACCTTTAGTGATTCCAGGGAAAGATGTATTTAGTGAAATTTGACCATATTTTTTTGATTTATATATTTCTTCAAATGATCCACGTGCATCTTCCGCGAAGTTAAAGGAATAGCCTTCCTCAGAAAGATAATCCATGAAAGAGACAAATAACTTAAACTCAAACTCATTTTTAATAAGAGGTAAGTGTTCATCTGATTCCACAGTGTTTTTAAAGTAGGTAAGAGTGTCCGCTAAAGTGCCAAGTGAACAATCGTGAACTGGAGAAACAGATAACACTTCTTTTGAAGGCTTAATGTTTCCTTTTATGCATTCTAAGAATGTATTAACAATGTCAATGACATAGTTATAATGGACAACGTAATTTCTATCTCTAATCTCAATAGGAAGATTGTGCGCTATGTTATACATAAATGTAGCAGCCGCGCTATTGTAGTTTGGTCTACACCACTTTCCGAATACATTAGCAAGTCTAAATACAAAGACAGGAAGTCCAGACTTAAATAAGAAGTCTTCTCCCATCTTTTTAGATTTTCCATAATCATTATCTAATGCTGCTTGAATAGAGCTAGACATGATTATAGGAGTATTTCGACCACTTTCTTTTATTAAATCCACTACCTTTTTAGTGAAGTTAGTGTTCCCATTATAAAATTCTTCAGTAGTAAGTGGTCGATTAATACCTGCTAAATGAACAACAAAATCAGTCTCATTAATATAATTAACTAAGTCTTCTTCTGTTTTATCAATATCGTATGGGAAAACCTCATAACCAGCCTTTAATAAGGCTTTGGTCATGTGTTTTCCAATAAAACCATTTGATCCTGTAACTAAAACTTTCATAATCTTATTTTGCGCTTTTTCATTTTTTAATACGCAAATTTTTCGTATTTTGATTTTCGAATTTTATTCGTGTTGTTTAACTGGTCCACCAAAAAGTTCAAGTTTCTTAAGGAGTTTTTCCATTCCTTTAACATCAAGTCTACCAGTGTTATGTGATGTGTATGAATCACCAATATTTAACTTCTTATTACCTTTGGTAAAGTATTTATCGTAGTTAAGGTTTCTATTATCTGCGCACACTCTAAAGAAGTTACCCATGTCTTCTGCACGTAACATTTCTTCTTGAGTGACTAAAGTTTCATATAACTTTTCACCATGACGTGTTCCAATATATGAAATACCAGTTTTTGATCCTGTTAAATTAATAACTGCTTTAGCAAGTGTTTCAATTGTGGCAGCAGGAGCCTTTTGGACGAATAAGTCACCTTGTTCACCGTGTTCAAAGGCGTAAAGGACTAAATCGACAGCATCATCGAGTGTCATCATAAATCTTGTCATTTCTGGATTTGTGATTGTGATTGGTTTTCCATCATGAATTTGTTGAAGGAATAGAGGAATAACTGAACCACGTGAGGCCATAACGTTTCCATAACGTGTTAAACATAAAACAGTATCATCTTTGAGAAGTTGTCTTGATCTTGCGACAACATTCTTTTCCATTAAAGCTTTTGAAATACCCATAGCGTTAATTGGATATGCTGCCTTATCCGTTGATAAGAAGATTGCTTTCTTAACATGGTTTTGAACACATGCAGTAATAACGTTATCTGAACCAATAACATTAGTTCTGACAGCTTCCATTGGATAGAATTCACATGATGGAACTTGTTTAAGTGCTGCTGCAGAGAAAACGTAGTCAACACCCTTGAATGCATCTACAATGCTTGATAAGTTACGGACATCACCAATGTAGAATTTAAGTTTTTCATTGTTGTATGCCTTTCTCATATCATCTTGTTTCTTTTCATCACGTGAAAGAATTCTGATTTCTTTAATCTCAGTATTTAAGAATCTATCAACTACAGCGTGGCCAAATGAACCGGTACCACCAGTAATTAATAAGACCTTGTCTTTTAAGATTGATGTATCTTTTGCTGCATATTCATTTAAGATTTCAATCATTCTTGTGAGTTTTAAATGATCAGCTTTTGCTTCATCTTTTTCATAAGCAACATAAGTTCTTAAGGAAGTTCCGACTACTTTTGCGGCTTCTTCTTGTGTTAATTTGCAATTTTTGCGAGTTTCTTTTAATGTCATAATTGCACCTCTCTTTGTTATACATAGTATAGTATTAAAGAAAAAAGTAAAGAAAAACTGCAAGAATTGCACATTTTGTCGAACTATTAATTTATTTTATGTTACGTGTGTATACTTTATTTTTATACTCAAGAAGTTCTTTTGACATTTTCTCACAAATAATGAGAGTTGATTTATTAGCGAACTCCTCTAAAGATTCATCTTTGCCAGTATAAAGTAATGTCTTAATTCTATGTTTCTTTAAAAGTTCATGAATTTCAGAAAGGCTATCAATGTGTCTTTCTTTAGAAAAATCTGTTTTATAAACTCCAATAACAGGATCTTTTGATAATTCATAAGCTTTAAAAATGATGCTGTTTACAATTGACCTCTTCCTATCAGCATTTGATTTATCAATAGCTTTAAGAAGAGTGCCAACAGTTTGGCCACCTAGAACTTTGACATCTTTTGGAAGACAATAACCACTATAACAGTAGCTTGGATTATTGTAAGAATCACCAATTCTATCATCTAAGCCTAGTGAGGAAATAATAGCCTTAGAATTCATGCCTTCTTCCATTGCAAATTGATCTAATTCATTAAAGAAAGAAACACGCATTGCAAGATACGAATTTGAAAATAATTTAATTGCTTCAGCTTCTTTATTTGAAACAAAACTTGTCCTCATTGGAATATCAAGAGATTTCTCGATATTTTCTGAAAATTTTCGTAAATTCCCGGTTATTTTGTCTGCGCCAACAAGTAACCTAATCGGTCTTTTTGCATCTTCCACCGCATATTTTTCTCTTAAAAATTCTGGCATAAAATAAATTGGATGATTGAACTTTTCTGAAAGGTAATTTGTGTATCCAACAGCAACTGTAGATTTAACAATAATTAATGCGTTTGGATTAACTTTTAAAACTGACTCAATTGAGCTTTCAATAGCATCTGTCTTATATGTTTTTGTTTCCTCATCATAATCAGTAGGAAGGCAAAGTAAAACATTTGAGATTTCTTTTATCTTTTCAATACTATTTGAGACTTTATATTTGCCCTTAAGAGATTGAAGCTTATTTTCATCAATATCCACAAAAGTAATATCAAATCTTTTTGAATAAACTTCTCCGCACGCAGAACCTACAAATCCCGCGCCTACAATAAGTAGATTATCTTTATTTATTTTAATTCTTGTTTTCTTTGTTTTACCTTTATAATTTTTAAGTTTTAAAACTGCAGCCTCATATTTATATGATTCAAAATATTTTGGATCATTCTCGTATCTTTTATATGTTCTTAAAGGAACCTCTAAAATAGAAGCGGCTTCTTCTTGAGTTATATGTTTTAACTTGCGAACTTCTTTTAAGGTCATAACTGAATTATACCAAAGGTAATTCGCAAGTAAAAGAAAAAGTGCCAAATTGACACTTTTTGATTTTTAATTTTTCGAAGTAATTATTGAGCTTTTTGCTCTTCAGCTGGAGCTTCTTCAATAACCTCAACAGCCTTCTTAACTTCAATTGTGCTATTAGCACTTGCTGCAATTCTTTGTTCACGACGAAGTTTCTTTTCAACGTCTCTGTCTGCTTTCTTTGCATTAACAAGTAAGCAAATAATGAAGACAACAACTGCTGCCGCAACTGCGATTAATCCAGCCCATCTTAATTCAAAGTGAATCTTATTTTCAAAGACTTCAACAAAGTTGCCTGTTTCTGCAGTTGATGGCATATAGTAGCCAACAATACCAAAGGTAATTGCAATAAGACCAAGGACAGCAACTAACGCACAACCTGCGTACCAAATAAATTCTTTAACAGTGACTTTTTTCATATTCAATTTGGCGATTATGCCTTAACTCCTTCCTTTTCTTTGTTTTGCATCTTAACGATTTCTTCTGTGAAGTGTTTCATGAAAGCTTCATAAGCTGGCTTCCATTCGAGTTCCCATTTTGTGGTCTTTTCTCTTGCAATCTTCTTAACAGAAACGAACATATCTGCGAAGTTCTTTCCTTTAGGAAGATCTCTACGTCCACCAGTCATTTCAATAAGAGCAAATAATGGATCAATGACTTCATAGTATTCTTCACTACGTGCTGAAGCAGCATCTCTTACAAGATGGAAGAGTTTAACTAAACGATTAATATCATTTTGAATGAAGTTAGATTGTGGAGTAATTCCGCCTTTTGCTTCTTGTCTTGCTTTATTATATTCTGCAAATTGATGATCAAGTTCTTCTAACATTAACATGTTAACAAGTCCACGGTAGAAGTATTCTTCCTTGTTCAATACATCTGGGAAGGTTGCTTCATCGTCCATTTGTGCTTTTTCGGCTGCGCTTACGTGTGCGAAGATGATTTTGCGGAGTTCTTCGTGAATTGGAAGAACTGCTTCGAAAATAGCAATAGCTTGAGAGTAGTCAACTCTGAGTTCATTTCCATCTTGTGAAAGTTTAACGATGGTTGATTTTTCAGAGTAGATAAGTTCTAAAAGTGCATTGATTTTTTCGAGTAAATTTTTACCAGCATCACCAGAGTTGTCTAAACAATTCTTAAGTGGTGTGTTTTGTGTAATTTCAGTTGTAATAACTTCTTTACGTGCCTTGTATGCTTGAATGTCGTATTTGTCTTTCTTCATTGCGTATTCAAGAGTATTGAAAACAACAACATCGAATCTTACAAAGCTTGCAATTGCGGCTGTATAATTATTCATAATTATATCCTTTCTAATTTAGTATCGAATACATGTTACGACTCTTTTGTCGCACGTCATTATCTTATGATAAATGACCGATATTTACAAGAAAAAAGAAAAGAGAGGATAAATCCCCTCTTTAGATTTTTCGAACTATTTTGTTATTTTAATTCGTTTTCTGCTTGGAAGATTCCATAGCCTCCATCATCACGTTTATAGACGACTGAAATCTTGTCATCTTCTTCATCGAGATAAAGGAAGAATGGGTGGTCAATTGCTTCCATTCTTGCGACAGCTTCTTCTACTGTCATTGGATCAAGATATTTTGTCTTGATACGAACAACCTCGTCTTCTTCATCAGAAACTTCTTCGAGGTCTTTAAAGTAATCTAAGGCTAAAGCCTTTCCTAAGGACATCTTACCATTGGAACGATCCATTCTGGTTTTGAGTTTTCTCATTTGTCCTTCGAGTTTGTCGATTGCAAGATCTACTGCTGCATATAAATCGTTATCAGAAACCTCGGCTCTGAGATCCATCATTGGTGTGAAAATAGTAATTTCAACCTTTGCTCCAACTGGATAGCTTCTAACGACAACGCGACATGAGACGTCTTCATTGATAACAAAATACTTTTCAAGTCTAGCGAGTTTCTTTTCAACTGCTGCCTTAATTGATTCTGTTACTTCGATGTTCTTGCCAATAATTTGGTTCTTCATAATTAATCTCCTTTCCAAATTAGTAAGTAGCTAATTACAATTATATTATCGCAAATAATCTAAAAGATTAAAAGAGGAATACATACTTTAATGAAAAAAGAAGCGGAAATCCACTTCTTTTTTTAAAAAATTTATATCAAATTACTTAAGTAAAGACTTAATTTCTTCAACCTTATCAAGCTTTTCCCAAGGCAAATCTAGATCAGGTCTTCCAAAGTGACCATAGTTTGTAAGTTTGTGGTATTCAAAACTTGGCTTTGTAAGTGAGAAGTTTTTAATAATCATTCCAGGTCTTAAGTCAAAGACTTTTTGAATAATTTCGAGAAGTTTTTCTTCTTTAATTTTGCTTGTGCCAAATGATTCACAGAATAACGAAACTGGTTCATTTTTACCAATTGCATAGCCTAATTGAATTTCACATTTGTCCATAACTCCTGCTGCAACTAAGTTTTTAGCAATATAACGGGCCATGTATGATGCAGATCTATCAACTTTTGTAGGATCTTTTCCAGAGAATGCTCCACCGCCATGATGACCAGCGCCACCATAAGTATCAACAATGATTTTTCGTCCTGTGACACCAGTGTCTCCAGCAGGTCCGCCAATGACGAAATTTCCGGTTGGATTAATAAGTGTTTCAAAGTCAGTATTTAAGCCAAATGATTTAACAACATTAATCATAATATTATTTTTCACAAATTCTATGAATTTGTTCATATCAATATCTGGGTCATGTTGAATTGACATAAGCACAGTGACAACTCTTGGTTTTTTAGGGTTAGAGTAATCAACTGTAACTTGTGATTTCATGTCAGGTCTTGCACCCTTAAATTCACCTGATTTTCTTTTTGAAGTTGCAACACGAACAAGCTTGTGTGCGATAGCAATTGGAAGTGGCATATAACCTTCATTTTCGTTTGTTGCGTAACCAAACATAATTCCTTGGTCACCTGCACCAATTTCTTCAGGTTTTGAAGCATCAACTCCCATTGCGATATCTTTAGATTGCTCTTTGACTTTAACATCAATTTTTACTTTATCTGCAGAAAATCCATATTCTTTCTTGGTATAACCAATATCTTCAATAACTTCACGAGCAATTTTCTTGTAATTTGGATGTGCTTTTGAAGTGATTTCGCCACCAATCAAACAATAGTTTGTGGTGACAAAAACCTCGCATGCAACTCTTGAAGTTGGATCAACTTTAATACATGCATCGAGAATAGCGTCAGCGATTTGATCGCAGACTTTGTCAGGATGTCCTTCTGAAACGGATTCAGAAGTAAATAAATTTTTCTTTTCCATACGCGTATCCTTATTTATAAATAAAAATGACTTCCCACTCAAGGAAAGTCACTTTTGTATTTATGTGATTTCCATCTTATCGCTCAGTGGGTGGGCCACTGCTAAGGAAGAGCACTTACTCATTTGAGAGTTGCTACCGTGATTTTTCATTCCCTTATACACGGTTCTTGATAAGATCTATGTTTGTATTCTATACTAACAAGTTAGTAAATACAATAATTATTTAATAATTTCGCCTTCGCATTTCATACCACACATTGCTGCATTTGATTCATCTGTATCAATGTGCATTGCAAGAGCGAAGTCTTCACGAACACGAATGACAACGTCATCAAAGATGACCTTACGTCCTTCCGTTCCAGTTGCTATTTTAACGATTTGACCATTTGTAACACCAAATTCTTTTGCATCTGCTGGTGTCATGTGGATGTGACGTTTTGCAACAATAACACCTTCATTAATTTCAAGTTCTCCTGCTGGACCAACAATTTTGATTCCAGGAGTACCTGCGACATCACCAGATTCTTTTACTGGTGCTGCAACGCCAAGAGTTCTTGCGTCTGTAGCGGAAACTTCTACTTGATTTGCTTTTCTAACTGGACCAAGGATTGAGACTCCTTCAATTGATTTCTTTGGGCCAACAAGATTTAATCTTGTAGTAGAAACGAATTGTCCTGGTTGAGAAAGCATAGCTTTAACTTCTAATTTAGCGCCCTTTCCACATAAAATCTCTAAAGCTTCTTGAGTTACGTGAATGTGACGAGCACTTGTTTCAACAATAATTTTTTTCATATATAAATATATCCTTTGCGAAAGTATTGTATCACTAAATAAATCATTTTGCTTTATTTCTTTATATAAAGAATGTAAACTAAACGCGGAAGGGAGCTTCAAAAATGGAAAATGAATTAATTTCAACCCAAAAAATTGAAAAATTAATCGATTCTAAAAATGTCAAAGAATTAAGACATATTTTTGAGGTTGTCCCAGAAATCGATATTGCAGAAGCTTGTGCAGATTTAGAAGACGTGAAAAAGATTGTCTTTATTTTGAAGACTGTCAAATCTGAATTTACTGCGGATTTCTTCACTGAACTTCCTTCTGAAATTAAAGAAGAATTAGTCAAATATCTTTCTGATGACCAATTAGCAGAGATTCTAGAATCTCAATTCACCGATGATATCGTCGATGATCTTGAGGAACTTCCTGCTAACGTTGTTACCAGAGTTTTGAAAAACGTTCCAAAAGAAAAACGTGCAAATATTAACAAACTCTTAAACTTCAAAGAAGATACTGCTGGTTCTATTATGACCACAGAGTTTGTCATTTTACTTGATGACATCACTTGTGATGAAGCAATTAAACAAATTCGTAAAACCGGCAAAAATAAAGAAACAATTTACACTATTTTCGTAATGGACAGAAAACGTAAACTTGTTGGAACTGTCGACTTAGATGACTTAATCTTTGCAGATGGTGATGACAAGATTACAAAAATCATGAACAAAGACTTCAACACAGTTAATGTTAATGATGACCAAGAACAAGTTGCTAACATAGTTAAACGTTATGACTTAAACGCCATTGCTGTTTTAAATAATGATGGAAGACTTGTTGGTATTGTCACAGTCGACGACGTTATCGATGTTATCGTTGAAGAACAAACCGAAGATATTTCTAAGTTACAAATGGTCACACCACTTGAAGATTCATACTTAGAAACACCAGTTAGAAAAATGGTTAAAAAATGTGTTCCTTGGATCATTATTTTGCTCATTTTAGGAACATTCTCATCACTTGTTTTATCCTCATTTGAAACAAGCTTATCAAGTCTTGCAATTCTCGCAGCATTCATTCCTGTAATCATGGATACAGGTGGAAACGCTGGAGGACAAACAATTGCACTTATGATTAGAGGTCTTGCTTTGCAAGAATTCTCACCAAAAGAGTTCTTAAAAGTTCTTAAAAAAGAGGCGTTAACTGCCTTAATAATTGCTGTTACAATTGCTGCATTTGGTTTTGTTTGGTTCACAATTGAACAATACACTGGCATTGTAAAAAGTTCTGCAAATCCAGGTGTTATTTGGGATGGATCTTGCTGGACCTTAGATTTTGCGTTAAATGCATTCAAAGTTTCTGGTTTAGTCGCTGGAACTTTAGGAATTGCAGTCTTCCTTTCAAAGATGGTTGCAGTACTTCTTCCAATGGGCGCTGCCGCTATTAAAAAAGACCCAGCAATTGTTTCTCAACCACTTTTAACAACAATTGTTGACGTTTCAAGTTTGCTTATCTATTTTGGATTAGCAGCTTTGTTATTTACTGAAATCTTGTAATTTCTACTTGTTAGAAATGTAACTTGAGTGTATATTATTTATCGCTGCAGTAGTGGCGGAACTGGTAGACGCGTACGTTTGAGGGGCGTATGGGGCAACCCGTGTGAGTTCAAGTCTCACTTACTGCACCATTGATAATATAGAGAGGCTTTGCCTCTCTTTTTTGTTACTTCGTACGCAAATGTAATTGGCAAATAAATTATGCCAATTGTTATAATTTGACATTTAACTTAACATTTGTTAAGGTTTTATCGAGGTAATTACTATGAAACCAATTGTTGCTATTATGTATGACTTCGATAAAACGTTGTCAAAAAGTGACATGCAAGATTATGGATTTATCCCTGCACTTGGCATGAAACCAAATGAATTCTGGGGTGCCACTGGAGAGTTCCAAAACAAAAGTGGAGTTGAAAGAATTTTATCTTACATGTACACAATGGTTGCTTTAAGCAAAGAAAAAGGCATTAAATTAACCAGAAAAACCCTTAATGACATGGGTAAAAACATTGAATATTTCAAAGGCGTTGATACATGGTTCAAACGTATTAATGAATTTGGTAAATCAGTAGGTGTTGAAGTTGAACACTACATCATTTCCTCAGGAACAAAAGAAATTCTTGAAGGAAGTTCAATTGCAAAACACTTCAAAGAGATCTTTGGATGTGAGTTCTACTTTGATCCAGTTACCAAAGAACCTGTTTGGCCAAAGCTTTCAATTAACTACACCCAAAAGACACAATACATTTATCGTATTCGTAAAGGTGCTACAGACTTACTTGATGATACAACAATCAACACTAAGACTGATGATATTAGAATTCCATACACAAACATGATTTATCTTGGTGACGGAATGACTGATATTCCATGTATGCAACTTGTCCAAAATAACCACGGACATTCAATCTCACTTTACAGTGATAAAGATGAAGCTGCACTTAAGAAACTTCTCAAAGAGAAGAGAACAAATGTCTACATCAAAGCAGACTACTCCGAGGGCAGTGAACTTGAAAGAGTTATTCAAGCAATTATTCAATCAATTGCAAATGAATCACTTCTAAAAGAAAAATCCGCAAAATTAGCACATAAATTAGGCATCGAATGGAAAAACTAGTCGCTATTGTGTTAATGGCCGGCCTCTCTACTAGATTCGGCGGGCCAAAGAATAAACAACTTTGCTTACTTAAAGGCAAAAGTGTTTTTTCTTACTCAATAGAGGCTTTTGCTAATGCAAAATCCATAGACGAACTTATTCTTGTCGTTAATAAAACAAATGAATCTGAAATTTCAGATTATGTTAAATCTAAAAACATTAAGGCTTTAATTGTTTTAGGTGGTGAAACTCGACAAGAATCAGTAGAAAAGGGACTCGCTGCAACTAAACTTGCTTCAAATGACATAGTCATTATTCATGATGGAGCTCGTCCACTTGTTGATGAAAAAATTATTATAAGTGTTGCAAAAGCCGCAAAAGAATGTGGCGCTGCAACAACTTATATTGAATCAGTAGACACTGTTGCAAAGATGAATAAGAAAAATGAAGTTGAATCGTTTGTAGAACGTTCCAGTGTCGCTTTAATTCAAACTCCTCAAGCTTTTAGATTTAGCGAACTTATAAAAGCACACGCAAAAGCAAAAGGTAATTTAGCGACAGATGATTGCTCATTAATCTTAAGTGCAAAAGGCAAAGTTAAACTTGTCCCTGGAAGTAACAAACTTCATAAAATTACAACCAAAGAAGATATCAAATATCTCGAAGGATATATCGACTAATGAAAGAGTATAAAATTGGTGAAATCATTGAAGGAACAATCATAAATATCCGCGATTTTGGGGCGATAATGATTTTTGATGATGATAAAAAAGGACTTCTTCACATTTCAGAAGTCGCTAATGTTTACATTCGCAACATTCGCAAATATCTTCATATCGGAAAAACATATCAAGTCAAAATTATTGGTATTGAAGAAGATGGTTTTTTAAAACTTTCAATGTCCAAAATAACCGAAGAAGAAAAAGAAATGTATCACAATAACGGAATCCATAAAGAAAAAATAGATCCTGATTTTATTGATTACACAATCCTTAAGGAAAAACTTCCTGAATGGATTAAAAATGCAAAAGAGGAAGAAAAATGATTAAAGTAATTGATGAATTTTTAGGCAAAAAAGCACCTTATAAATCATATGCAAAAAGAATTGCAAAAATAGACCAACAAATTAAAGACAGAACTTCAGCAGGTTCTGACTTCTTAGGTTGGGAAAAATTATCTGATTTTATTAGCAAAGAAGAAATCAAAAAAATCAAGGAAAATGCGGAAAATATCCGTAAAAACTATGAGATTTTGGTTGTTTGTGGTATCGGCGGATCCTATCTTGGAGCACGTGCTGCAATTGAAGCAATTAAAGGTTTAAATGATAACAAAAATCCAAAGATTCTTTTCCTTGGACAAACCTTCTCAGCAGACTATATTCACGACGTTTTAGAAGAAATTCACGGTAAGAAATTTGCAGTTAACGTAATTTCAAAAAGTGGCTCCACCACCGAGACTGCAATTGCCTTCCGTTTATTAAAAGAAGAATTAGTTAAGACTGTTGGAGAAAAAGAAGCTAAAAAAGCAATCTTTGTTACAACTGATCCAAATAAAGGACTTCTTCTTGAAATTGCAAAGAAAAATGGTTACGTAACCTTTGGTTTACCTTCAAATATCGGCGGACGTTATTCAGTTTTAACAGCAGTTGGTTTATTCCCAATGGCTTGCGCTGGAATTGATATTGATAAAGTTATTTCTGGTGCAAAGAAGGCTGAAAAAGAATTTAATTCACCAGACATCTTTAAAAATAATGCATATAAATATGCAGCAATTCGTTACTTCGAATACAAACAAGGCAAGAAAGTTGAAATGTTAATTTCTTATGAACCTCGTCTTGTTCAATTTGGAGAATGGTATAAACAATTATTCGCAGAATCAGAAGGTAAAGAGCATAAAGCTCTTCTCCCATGCAGCTTAACTTTCTCAACCGACTTACACTCAATTGGTCAATTTATTCAAGATGGTTCACAAATGTTTTTTGAAACTATTTTGCATAGCAAAGAACCAATTAATGATGTCAAAATTTCAAAAATTAAAGGTGATGAAGATAACCTCAACTATTTAGCAGGCAAAACTTTAAATGATGTTGGAGAAAAAGCTTTCAGAGGTGTTTTACAAGCTCACTTCGAAACTGCCAAAGTTCCTAATGCAATTATTGAAGTAGACAAATTTGATGCAGAAACCATTGGTGAATTATTCTATTTCTTTGAAAAATCTGCAGCAATGAGCGCATATTTACTAAAAGTAAATCCTTTCAATCAACCTGGTGTTGAAGTATATAAAAAGAACATGTTCCACCTTCTTGGTAAGAAAGGTTATTAATTATTGATTGACTATCTTATATCTAAATGATATATTTATTCAGCACGTTTAGTGTGTAATGTGGATGTTTAGCTCAGTTGGGAGAGCATCGCCTTTACACGGCGGGGGTCAGGAGTTCGAGCCTCTTAACATCCACCATCTAACGTGAAACCATTGTGGGCGAGTAGCGAAGTGGCCAAACGCGGTTGACTGTAAATCAATTCCTTCGGGTTCGGCAGTTCAAATCTGTCCTCGCCCACCACTTTATTGGGGTGTAGCCAAGTGGTAAGGCACAAGACTTTGACTCTTGCATTCACAGGTCCGATCCCTGTCACCCCAACCATCTTAGAAGTCACCAGTGAGGTGATTTTTTTATATCAAAATTTCTTTTTTAATAAAAAAGTGTTGGAATATATGTTTCACGTGTGTATAATATTAAAGCATTTTGAAAAAAATGCATCGATCTCCCGTTAGCTCAGTTGGCTAGAGCACTCGACTTTTAATCAAGGGGTCGGACGTTCAAATCGTCTACGGGAGACCATTGAATGCCCAGGTGGCGAAATTGGTAGACGCAAGGGACTTAAAATCCCTCGGATGAATAATCCATACCGGTTCAAGTCCGGTCCCGGGCACCAACTTACGCCGCCTTTTATATTACAAATAAGAAATTGGGGCGTAGCCAAGCGGTAAGGCAGCGGGCTCTGAACTCGCCATTCACTGGTTCGATCCCAGTCGCCCCAACCACTAATTAGAAAAGGAGAGAAACAATGAGCAAATTATTCAAATTTCTTAAAGAAAACAAAATCGTTGTTTTAGCTTTTATTGTAATTGCATTATCATTCGGATTATTTGCAATTCCAGGTCAATTTGTTAAGTTCAGCCTTATTAAAGGTAAAGACTTCGAATTCGCATTAAGCGGATATGAGTTCATCTTTGGTGTAAAAGATCATGCTCAATTACCACAAGTTGTTTGTGGACAAGGCATTGCAATATTTGTTATGTTGATTGTTTCATTTATCGGATGCATCTTCGTTAAGAAGTCATCATTCATTGAAATTGTTACAGGACTTGTAATGCTCACTGTTTCCATCTTATTCTTTACAATCTCAGTCGCAGGGGCAAAGATCTATCCACAATATTTAAAGGGTGATTATGCTTATACCTTTGTTCCATATTTACTTGGTGGATTAATCGTTGCATCAGCTCTTCTTCTTATTTATGAAGCTGTTAAGAGAATGAAAGACGAAGTCAAACATCCAGCTCCAGTAAATAAAGGACCAACATACAATTACTTACACAAGTAATTAATGAATTAATTAAATAAAAAGTCATCGTACTGATGACTTTTTATTTTATCTCTACAATCTGAGCTTTTCTGTGAGGCTCTTTGTGAGTGTATTCATTCTTGTGTTTTCTTTCAAAATTAAACACTTCAAGTTCACCTTTCTCGGTAACTCTTAAATACATATCATCGCTCACCTTATCATAGATATAAGATAAATAACCTCTTCTTACCATGTTAAGAATGTAAGAACAAAGTCTTCTTCCTGGATAAGAAAGAAGTGTTCCAAATGTTTTTAAATCAATATATTTACGAGTTTCTGGATCGAGTTTACCTTGTAAAATATTATTGATTCCTTTAGCAGTTGGATATTTCTTAACTTTATTAAGTTCATTAACAGTTTGAAGAATCTTATAATGAGACACTGTTAATTTAAATTCATTACTACGTCTTTTTTGCATATTTAAATAATAACACATTTATTGATTTAATAAATGAAAGGAATATAATATTGCTTGCTTATGGAAGACACAATTAAGTTAATTAAGGAAACATTAGACAAAGTTCGTCCTTTTATCCAAAGAGATGGAGGAGACGTTGAATTTGTCGACTTTATTGATGGAATTGTTTATATAAATATGAAAGGCGCGTGCGAGGATTGTATCATGATTGATAATACAATCTCTGATGGAATTGAAATAATTCTTCAAGAAGAAGTTCCAGGCGTAATCGCTGTTAAACTCGCAAGCCAAATGCCTGAAAAGAAATAAGAAAAAAGCATCCAGATGGATGCTTATTTTTTTAATACCAAATCATTGGAAGTGGTTTAAACGGTAATTGAACTGTATCGTAACTACTATTAACAATACTTCCAATATCATAGATTTTTTGTGCAACTTCATCACGGACAATTTTTCCAGAGAAGATTAAATCTGCTTCTGTAAATACTCCAAATGGAGCGAATTGGTCTGCGGTTGCAAGATAATCGGTTGTAACCATGTAATAGTCTTCGCTATCTACAAAGTAGGACTTCTTATCAAAGACACGGTAAATAGCGAGTTGATTAATCTTTGTTAAATTAGACTTAATGTATGAACCTTTAACTTTAATTAAAACAACTTCATTATCAAATGGGAAACATTTATAAACATCACCATAGGTGATTTCACCTGCTTTGATGTTATCTCTAATTCCACCTTCGTAGTTTGTAACTGCACAAACAATCTTACTTGCATCAACCTCAAGTGATGCTGCAGAGTTTTTAGCAGATTCAAACATTGTTTCAGTGCAGATATTCTTTAATGCTTTATCGTAAGCAAGTTCTTCATCTGCACTACCTAATTTAATGTTTTTAATTTTATTAATTTCTGGTTCATATTGACCAATAATGTTGGAAATCCCAGCATTATCTGCAATTGAAGAATCTGATTGTCCAAATGATTCAAGTCCATATGTATCAACATTACATTCTTTTGTAACCTTATCAAACTTTAATTCGATATGAGCAACAGATTGTCCATAGTTTTTAGTTGCAAGTGAAGGCGCACCATTTTGAATACTGCCTGGGAAGTTTTGGTGTGCGTGTCCACCAAAGATGGCATCAACACCAGTGAATAATTCAATCGCATCTGCTTGATCATGTGCAAGCAAAACAACGGCATTACAATCTTCTTCTGCTCTTAGACGTGCTGCTTCTTCAGTAACAATGTCGCCATAAGGAACAAATTCAAAGCCAGCGATAGCACTCTTTAAAATTGAACTTTCAAGTGATGAACCAATGACTCCAATCACACCAATTTTGTATTCTCCGCGTTCAATAACCACGGATTTTTTCAAGTATTCTGGCATTGCATCACCTTTTTTAATGTTAGCGCCAAGGAATGGAACTGAGCTAGTGTTGTACTTAAGTTCAGCATTCTTTTTAAGCCATTCTTCAGTCCAGTCAAACTCATGGTTTCCGACTGCCATAGCATCAAATCCCATGTAATTCATACAGTAATTTACTAAGTAACCACGTGTTAGGTTAGAGTCTGCAGAACCTTGGAACATATCGCCAGAAGAAAGAACTAAAGTTCCGCCTTCATTTTGTGAACGTTTTTCATCAAGATAAGTTGCAAGCTTTTTAAGACCTAAATAAGTTCCACTTGAGTGATCTTCATAGTTAACTGCACCATGGAAGTCAGAAAATTCATAAAGATCAATGTAATCATAAGTTCCATCACTTCTAATATCACCTGTATTATAAGTTGGTAATTCAGGAAGATTTAAAGTGATGTTTTCAACATCAACATTAGGAATTACTAATGGTTCTTTCTTTTTGTCTTTACATCCACTTAATGTAAGTAAAGAGATAAGAGGAAGGATAAATAATTTCTTTTTCATAATTTGTTCTCCTTTTTTATATTAAAAAATTTTCTTTCGTGTTGCAAATAATATATCCATCTCTGTTATAAACATCTTCGCGGTTATAACAGATTGGAGTACCATCAAACTTCAAAACAAAACCACCGGCTTGCTCCACAATTGCTTGCATAGCACAAGTGTCCCATTCTTTTGTATTTGAGGTATATCTACAAGACATTTCGGCTTCACCTTGGGCGATTTTACATCCCTTAATTGTTGCGCCCAAAGAAACAATGTTCTTAATAACATCTTTGTGTCTTTCAATCATTGCTTTCTCAAGATCATTCGTATGATATTTCGAAACCAAAATAGTGATGTCTTTAGTTTTGTTATTACAATGAATTTTTACAGGTTTTGAGTTCTTGTCTTTCTTATAGAAAGAACCAAGTCCCTCAACACCATAATAAATTTCACCTGTAACTGGAATTAAAATAACGCCTAAAACTGCTTTATGTTTGTAAGATAAGCCAATATTCACGGTGAATTCGTCATCATGATCAACAAATTCTTTAGTCCCATCAACAGGATCTACAATCCAAACATAATCGTTTTTTAGGCGTTTTTTATCATCAATAGATTCTTCAGTTAAAAAAGCATAGGAAGGAAATTCCTTTCCTAAAATTTCTCTTATTTTTTTATCTGAAGCTTTATCAGCTTTGGTGACAGGAGAATTATCATCTTTAATTTCTACTCCCAAATCACCGGAATAATAAATATCTAAAATTAATTCACGAACAGAATTTACTGCATTTAAAGCTATTTCAAGTTCACGTTCGTACATTATGCTTTCTCCGCTTCTGCTGCAGCCTTATCTAAATCTTTAACAACTTCCATTGCTAAAGCAAAGTCAGATTGATTATCAAGTCTTGCGCCTGCAGCATGAAGGTGCCCACCACCGCCATACTTCTTAGCAATTTTTTGGACATTGATCCCGTTCGATCTAAACTCAACTCTGATAAAGTTTTCATTTGAACGTGTAAATAAAACCCAAATTGGACATCCTTTAATATTTCCAAGAATATTTACATTCTTAGAAATTTGGTCAAATTTAAGACCAAATTGATCATAATCAGGAAAGTCTGCAAAGGCATAAATAACGTTATGCTCAGTGCGTTTGAATTTTGAAATAATTAAGGCTTGATATTTAACGTATGCTTCATCTGAAAGATAAAGAATACTAAAAAGTGATTTTGTCTCAACGCCTAAGTCTAAAAGCTTTGCGACAATTCTATGAGTTTTTGAGTTTGTAGGATGATATCTAAATCTACCTGAATCTGTACAAATTCCTAAGTACATAAACTCTGCAGATTTCTTAGAAATCTTAAGTTTTAGTGTGAAAGCAAATTCTGCAATCATTTGGCAACAGGCAATGCTATCTTCATCAACCCATTTAATTCCATAGAATGGTTTGCTTTCAATGTGGTGGTCAATTTTGATTATTTGCTTTGCAAGAGTGATTCTTTGGTCAGAAACTCTTTCGACCTCAGAACAGTCTATGATAATAGCTAAACTATTTTTAATAGTTTCTTCATCAACTACATCACATTCTCCAAGTCTTTCCTTAAATTGAGGAAGATTTCCTGCAAGTGAGTAAATTTTCTTCTTAGGAAAAGTATCTCTAAGAATATCTCTTAAAGCTAAACTTGAACCAAAACAATCACCATCTGGATTTATGTGACCGTAAATTGTTATGGTGTCGTATTTTTTGATGAGTTTAAAAATCTCTTTAATGTTTTTATTCATTAAAAGACAGGGTCCTCATCATCTTCGTCAGCATCTTTGACTTTGTCAAAGTCTAATTCATCTGACTCTTCTTCTGGTTCTTCGATTTGTTCGCCAAGTTCTTGACGTAAGAGTTTTTCTTCTTCCTCGTCGACTTCATCTTCCTCATCTGAGTAAGCATCAATCATATCAAGGTGAACTTGTTCAAAGACATGTCTTGAACGTAAATCCCAGAAATTATCTGTTAAAGTAATAAAACGTCCATCAAGTGAAAGTTGAGTGTAGAATTTTGACATTTTAACTTTCTTTTCTTGCTCAGAAAGTTCAAGTCCACTTAACTTGACTGCTTCATTGAACAAATCAATGAACTTAATTGGATCTTTAGATGCATTTAATACATCAAATCCAAAGTCAATTAATGATTTTTCGTTCATAAAAATACCTTCTTTCTTACATTTTGCTAGGAGCAGAAACTCCTAAAACACCTAATGCATTTTTCATAACAATTTTTGCTGCTTTTGCTAAAGCTAATCGAGATTCTGTTACATCAAGATTTTCGCGGTCGATAAGTCTACAATTTGTGTAGAAAGAATGAATATCTGCTGCTAATTCTTGGATGTAAGTTGCGACCATATGAGGAGCGCGTTTTTCGGCAGAAATCTCAATAATATGTGGGAATTCCATAAGTTTTTTAAGTAATTCAGTCTCGGATTCCTCTTTTAAATTTGCGGCGCTTTCATCAATTTTGATGTCGCTTGCAGATTCAAGGACTGAAGCCAATCTAGCATGTGCATATTGTGCATAGTAGACTGGGTTTGATGAGCTTTGTTCAAGTGCAAGATTAAGATCAAAGTCTAAGTGTGATGAAGCGGCACGAGCAGTAAAGAAATATCTAACTGCATCAACACCAACATCTTCACAAAGCTCGCGAAGTGTTACGCCCGCGCCAGTACGTTTGGACATTTTAACTTCTTCGCCGTCTTTGATAAGTCTAACGACTTGAACAAGTTCAACCTCAAGAGTGTTTTTTGAATAACCTTGCATCATTAAAGCACTCTTCATACGGTTAATATAACCGTGGTGATCAGCACCTAAGACGTCAATAAGATTATCATAGCCTCTTGATAACTTGATAAGATGGTAAGCAATATCAGGCATTAAATAGGTGTATGAACCATCTGATTTAACAACTGCTCTGTCCTTATCATCTAAGAAGTCTGTTGTTTTAAGGAAAGTTGCACCATCTTGTTGATAAGTGTACTTACCATATTTGTTCTCTAAAACATCTTGAACGTGATTATTTGCACGAACATCTGTTTCAAAGGAATAAATATCAAATTTAACTCTAAAGAGTTCAAGATCTCTTTTGATCTTTTCGAGCTCTTCATCCATTCCAAATTTTTGAAGTTTTTTGAATGATTCCTCATCACCAACTTTGTATTCATTTGGATGTTTTTCATTATATAACTTAGCGATATCGATGATATCGTGAGCATGATAACTATCTTCTGGAAGTTCAATCTTTTCGCCTAAAAGTTGTCTTAAACGAATGTCTAAAGATAAACCTAATGTATGAATCTGATTACCAGCGTTGTTAACATAGAATTCTCTTGTTACTTGGTAACCTGCAAATTCATATAATCTACAAATTGAATCTCCAACAGCAGCACATCTAGCGTGACCTAAATGCAAATCACCTGTTGGGTTTGCAGAAACGAATTCAACATTGATTTTCTTGTTTTTATTTTCTCCACGACCAAAGTCATCTCCCAAGGAGATAATTTGTGAAACTATGGAGTTAATAGCGTTTTTCTTCACAAAGAAATTAACAAAACCCGGGCCTGCAATTTCTACCTTTTCAACAACTTCTTTATCGATATTTTTTGCAATCTTCTCTGCCAAATCTCTTGGAGCCATCCCAAAACGACCTGCAAACTTTAAAGCAACGTTTGAAGCATAGTCGCCATGTTCAGGTGTTTTTGAATTTTCAATAATGATGTCTTTTACATCTAAAGAAATTCCTTCACTTTTAAGTGAATCTTGTATTTTAATTTTAAGTGTCTCTTCAATATTCATAATTTTTTAACGCTCTATTATATAGACGGTAACCTTTCTAAGCAAGGAGAAATTTATTTCTCAAGCAAAACATACGAAGATGCTTTGATTGCTTCCCCTTTTCCAATTGGGCCAACCCCATTATATGAACAAGCTTTCACGGAAACATTTTCAACATCTGTTTTAAGATGTTTAGAAAGCATAGCTTTCATTTCATCGATTTTTTCTGCAAGTTTTGGTGATTTGCATGCTACTTGTACATCAATATTCCCAATTCTAAATCCTCGTTCTTCCATCATTGCTACAACCTTGTCGAGAATGATTAATGAACAAATGCCTTCAAGCTTTGGATCATTATCCGGAAAGAATTTGCCAAGATCACCAAGAGCTAGAGCTCCTAAAATTGATTCAGCAACTGCATGAGTAACTACATCAGCATCACTATGGCCTAAAAGACCTGTTTCATTAGGAAATTCAATTCCTGCTAAAACGAGTTTGCGTCCAGCTTGTTTTTGATGAATATCTTCAGAAAAACCAATTCTTAACATAGTTAACTCCTAAACATTAAACTTGAAGAATACGCAATCGCCATCTTGCATTGTGTATTCCTTGCCTTCAATTCTTAACTTGCCTGCTTCTTTAACAGCAAGTTCTGATTTAAGCTCAAAAATATCTTTAAATGAATAGACCTCAGCTTTAATAAATCCTTTTTCAAAATCCGTGTGAATAATTCCAGCACATTGAGGTGCGAGCATTCCATTTTTGAATGTCCATGCTCTACATTCATCTTCTCCACATGTGAAGAATGTTGATAAATTTAATAATTTATAAACTGATTTAATAACCTTATCTAATCCTGATTCAGTTGCACCTAAAGTTGCAAGGAATTCCATTCTTTCTTCCTTAGGAAGGGATGATAATTCATATTCTATTTCACAGGAAATAGGAATTACTTGAGCATGTTCTGCTGCTGCAATTTCTTGAACAATCTTGAGATATTTGCAATTTTCTAAATTTGAATAATCAGCATCAGAAACATTTGCGACATAAATAATAGGTTTTAAAGTTAAAAGGTGATATTGCTTAAAAGCAAATTCGTAATCTTCTGGTTTTAAATGAACTTTTCTTGCAGGTTCACCTTGTGAAAGCATTTCTCTAAGAGGACTTAATACAGACATTTCATAAACTGATTCTTTGTCTTTTTGAACTCTTGCTTTGTTCTCAACTGCTACAATTCTTTTTTCAACAGTGGCAAGGTCAGCCATCGCAAGTTCAAGATTTATTGTTTCAATATCACGCTTTGGATCAACAGATTCTTCAACGTGAATAATTTCACTAGAGTCAAAACAACGAACTACTTCAACAATCGCATCGCACTCACGAATGTGACCTAGAAATTGATTTCCTAAGCCTTCTCCTTTGGAGGCACCACGGACTAAACCGGCAATATCATAGAATTCGAAGGTTGCTTGAATTTTTCTTTTTGGATTAAAAAGATTTGTTAAAAAATCTAATCTATCATCAGGTACATTAACAACACCAGTGTTTGGTGAAATAGTAGCAAATGGATAATTTGCTGCTTCAACATGCGAATTTGTAATCGCATTAAATAGTGTTGATTTTCCAACATTTGGTAATCCGACAATTCCAGCTTTTAGTGACATTTTCTAACCTCGAACAGGTTAATATAATATATTAATTATTTTTCAAAGTAAAGAAAAAAGCCAATAAAGGCTTTTCTTTAATTAATTTTCAATGCAGATTAGTCAATTTTCTTAACGTTTGCAGCACGTAAACCTTTTTCGGTTTCTTCAACATCGAATTCAACGTCAGACTCAACGGCAATGTCTTTGAATCCTTCCATTACTAAAGCTGAATAATGGAAAAAGACATCTTTTCCGTCTTCTGATTTGATAAAGCCGAATCCTTTATTTTTGTTGAATCTAATTACTTTACCCTTCATACAGACTCCTTCAATTTACAACTAACCAGCATAAATATGATACCACACTTTAGATGAAAACAAATATTTTTTAAAATATTTTCGATTTATTGGGACTTTTTTTGCCACTTAATATCAAAAGCATTATTTTTGTCACTAAAAAAGGAACAAGCACAGAACACATGAAAATTACCAAAAATGGTTTTGAATTAAATGAGAACTTAAATGCAATTCCTAAAGACTTATTTATTGCGAAAGAAAGAAAAATATCTACAAAAAGAAGTTCGATAGAACTTACTATAAAAGATATTAATCCTTGAAGTAATGATTGAATAACAAACATTGAGTCAATTTGGCGTTTTCTTATTCCAAGAACAGTAAATAAACTCACATCATTTTTGCTTTCTAAGATATTAAGCATTATGACTGTTCCAAGAAATAAAACAGAAATAATAAGAGAAAGTGCCGAAAAAATAACTAAAATCGTGTTTGCATAATCCAATGTAACCTCGATATTTTTCTTTAGATCGTCAATTGGTGAAATAACTTTATAATCAGTAATCAAATTTTTTAATTCTTGATAACCTTTTTCGGCGTCACTTTTTGTTGGATATTCAATGACAACAGATTTTGGGATAAGTAAGAAATTTGAAACACCTAATTTGTCCCTAAAAAATGAGATTGTCCAATATCCAGAATGATATAAATAATTGCCTGTTTCTTCCACCACTCCAACAACCAATAATTTTGTTGAATTATAGACTTTGCATAAGTGGTCTTCACTATCGTAATATTCTTCAATTTCCCCGGCAATTTCCACATATTTTCCGATTAATAGTGACTCTTTATCGTATTTTTCTGCTAGCCCTTTTGATATGACAATTTCATTTAAATTTGTTGGTTTTCTTCCATACTTAAGCTTAGTCATATCACTTGAAAATCTCAGCCCTCCAGCGAGTGATAACATGAAATTTCCCTGCACCACGTCTTCAGGTAAATTTAAGGTAAAATTTTGTTCACTTTCCATTCTATTATCAGCATCAATTGCTATATCAAGTGAATCTTTGTTTGTGGAAAGAAATACATTTCTTGAAAATCCTGAAAATAAATTAGAAGAATACGAAGCATAACCAAAGTCAGAGGTGTAATAAAAATCTAAACAACCTTTGTTTGCATCTAAATAGTTTTGAAGATTCTCATCCATAATTGTTTTCTTATCTGTAGAATAAACATAAATCTTTTTAGCATCGCAAACATCGTAACTTTTACAAAGTAAAGAGTTGTATTTATAGTTCGTTCGTTCAAAAACGTAGGTACTCATATCTTTATCAATGATAGTTGCATCAATAAATACTGATGGATCTTCCTTGGATTGAAGATAATAGATTTTATACATCTCCCACGGCAACTCGTGAACTTCGTCATCATCAGAAGGTATTCTCATCATTTCTTCAAACATATATTCATTCCAAAGTAAGTTTGTATGCATAATAAATGTTTCTTTTGATTCGCAAACAGCAACAACATTTAATATTTGTTCATCGTCATATTGCCAAAAATTATTTCTAACATTTAAAGAAAGCATTAGTCCTTGTTCATAAATGAAATGTCCTAATGATGTATAATTTCTTTGAATTTGTAATGAAAAACATAAATTAACCATGTCTTCATAAGACAATGCAAGAACGATTTGATCATTATCAATATAGTCATACGAAAATGGATACATCATCATAAGACTATCTGGCGGAATCCACTTAAAATCATTAATACTTCTAGCGGATAAGCTCTCAATTGGGATTTTTTTATTCTTACCTTCAGCATAGAATTCATTATTGTCTTTGAAGAAATTTTCAAAATTCACCATGTAATTAACACCAATGCCATCTAAAAGGTACTGATATTTCTCATAAATTTTGTAAACGTTTTTATAAGAAGTTGAATAAGTATTAGTGAACGTGTTTTCGTTTTCATTTCGCCTTGAAACAACAATCTGATTTCCGTTTAACATTGCTCCAAATGCTTCCTCAACTTTTTGAGAAACAGAATTAGTTAAAATAAGTGATAAACCAACGCCAGTCAAAGACAAAGAAAGAAGCAAGTTTAGAATCAAACTTCTGTATTTTTTAGCCTTCATTTTTTGATATGCAAATCGAAGTTTAAATCTTGTTGTAACTTTTGGCTTCTTTTTAATTTCATTACTCTTCACTAAGACTGAAATATCGGTGTTTTCCTGGGAATTTCCCTCAATTATTCGTAGTTTTTCATTTTCCAAAACAATAAACTTATCTGCAATTTTTGCTGCAGATTCTTTATCATGTGTTGCAACAATTACAAGTGTATTTTTTGAAACGCGTTTTAATAGATTGAAAACAATCTCGCTATTCTTTTCGTCAAGTGCTCCAGTAGGCTCGTCACATAAGATTATTTTTGGGTTATTTACAAGCGCTCTAGCAATTGCAACACGCTGTTTTTCACCGCCTGATAATTTATTGATGCTAACCTTAGCTTTATGATTCATTCCGACAAGATTCAAAGCATCAGTCGTTCGTTGTTTTTTTAATGCTTCTTTATCATTGCAAATTGTGTCTAATGGGAAATAAACATTATGGGCAACACTGTCAAGATTTAGTAAATTAAAATTTTGAAAAACATAACCAATATTTTGAACACGATAATCTAAGATTTTTGATAGAGACATTTTCTTGAAATTCGCTTCATCAATTTCAATGCTTCCACCATAATCCAAATCAATGCCTGAAATCAGATTGAGAAGAGTTGATTTACCGCTTCCTGATTCACCTATTAAAGCTATAAGACCTGTATCTGGAAAGTCATATGAAAAATCCGAAAATAGTACTCTTTTCCCGTATTTTTTTGTGAGTTTTTTTATTTTTAACATCATTCATCCCTCAATTCATCAGCAATAAAACCATGTCTATAAATCATCATCGGTGTCAAAGAAAATATAGTTGAAAAAATAACTGAAATAATAGATAAAATTATGATTAACCCGTAGTTAATTCCTAAGAAGTTTTCGAATGGAATTTGGATAAGATTTGATAAAGCAAATTTAGTGGAAATAAGAGGGTTTAAAATTGATTGAAGATATTTAGATAAAAATAAAGAAGAAATAAATGAGATTCCAATCAAAATATAATTCTCAATAAGATAAATCTTGTAAATCGAAGAATTTCTGCTCCCTAAGCAGGTGAGTATCGCGGTATTTTTCTTATTCTCAATAAAAGTTGATAGTGAAATCATTCCCAAAATTAAATTAATACCAATAAACGCTATCGCAACAAAAATGATTAGCGTTTTCGAAAATGATGATACAAACATCTTATAAGTGTTCTTAACTTCCAAAGCGCTAGAAGTAATTTCTATGTTTGTTCCTTTTAATTCTTCAATTCTTTGAAAGAACTTATCACTTTGTGATACATCATCCATAAAAAGCACTAATGAATATGATGTCACCTCATTATCATTCTTCGCATTTTCTAAATACTCATAAAAAGAAATTCTCCTTCCTAAAAAGAAAGAAAGATTCTCCATCATCTGAGCTTTTAAATAGTCTCTTGCCCCAAGATATGAATAGTAAACTTTTGGGCTGTTTAGGAAAGGGAATTCCTTAACAACACCAACAATCTTCATGGGTTTTTCAATTATCAATTGGTCTTTGATAAAAGGATCATTTTCGTTATATGTGTTATAAATAACAGTTGTTGAATTCTTAAGAATGAACTCATCATTTACTTTTAAGTTAGAAAACATATCTAAAAATTCTTGATTAACAATGACCTCATCAAAATTATTCTTTCCAGTCTTTCCGGAAATAAGTAAATCTACTCCAAAATTTTTTAATGATAAATCATAAAGTGGAATCATTTGAAATTCATTTTGAATTTCATCTTCAAAAGAGCATGATGGAGAACTAGATAGAAGGTAAGCAAGATTTTCTCCTACTTTGTATCCTTCAACATCATTAAGAGCTTCATCTACCTGGAACAGCTCTGGCCGTATTGTTTTTTGATACGTTAAAGGTGAGTCTTGTAGATCAACTGTTTCTACTGCAGAAATTGTTGAATAAGTGATAGAAAGATTCTTCATTAGTGCCTCGTTTTGGGAGATTTCGGAACCAACAGAAAAACCAACGCATAAAAACATTGAAGAAAATCCTAGAAGGCACGATAAAAAGCTAAAGAAATTTTTAATAAAATTCTTCCTCAAATTCCTAAATAAAAAAGATAGGTTCCAAGCACTTGAATATCTTCTTTTAAGCCTTTCTTTTTTAGCTAATGAATCATATACAAAAATTGATTTATCATTCACTATTTTTCCATCTCTAATTTCAACAATTTTGTCAGAATATTTTTGAACCAATTCTAAATTATGCGAAACCAAAATAATAAGGATTTTCTGGGATTTTTCCTTTAAAATCCGCATTATTTCCTCACCATTTTGAGAATCTAATGCACCGGTTGGTTCATCACAAAGAATGACACTTGGCTCTGTAGCTAAAGCTCTTGCAATAGCGACTCTTTGTTTTTCTCCTCCCGATAATTTTGAAACCTTTCTTTTTGATAAATTTTCGATATTTAAATCTTTAAAAATTTGATGTATTTTACTCTTGAATTTTCGCTTTTTTGCATTTTTCATTTTTAAAGGCAAAATTACATTTTCATATGCACTTAAATTTTCAAACAAATTGTAGTGTTGAAATACTAACGAGACTTCATTCAGATGGTATGATGAAAATTTCCTATCATTAAACTTACTTATGTCGTGTTTTTTATAGAATATTTTTCCTTTTGTAGGTTTTTCAATACCTATAAGGAGGTTAAGGAGCGTTGATTTTCCTGATCCAGATTTGCCGACAATTGAAACAAGACCTTTGTCTGGGAAACTTAAACTGATGTCTTTTAAAACCTCGACATTTCCCTTGTCGACTTTAAATGATTTTGAGACTTTTTCTAAAATAAAAACTGACATACTCTCATATACTAGATATGTATTTTTGTCAGTTTTGTGTTAATTTATTTTTTAGTTATCTTTGATAACTCTTTTTAGCCTTTTATTAAAGTTGTCTCTACTAATGAGCAAAACATTACCACATCCAAGACACTCAATTTTAAGGTCAGCGCCAACTCTAACAATTTTAAATTTTGTAGAGTGCGTTGAACATGGATGAGGCTTCTTTAATTCAACAATATCACCTAATTGATAATTTAAGTCCTTCATTATTCGTCTTCCATTTTGACAGCAGCTGGAACTTTTGGAAGTCCTGGCATTGTCATAACTGCTCCAGTAAGTGCGACGATGAAATTTGCACCTGCAGAAAGTCTAATTTCACGAATGTGAACTGTGTGACCGGTTGGAGCACCATAAACTTTTGGATCTTCAGTAATTGATAATGGTGTCTTTGCCATACAAACTGGTGTTTTGGCATAGCCAAATTTCTCAAATGTAGCAATCTGTTCAAGTGCTTTTTCACTAAATTCAACAGCACCTGCTCTATAGATTTCTTTACAGACTGTTTCAATCTTTTCTTTAATGGAAAGATTATAGTCATAAAGTTTGTGATATTTTGAAGGTTTAGTTGCAAGCATTTCGTTAACTTTATTTGCCAAATCAATAGAACCTTCTCCACCTTTGGCGAAACCATCGACAAAGGAAACAAAATATCCATTTTCTTTGCACCATGCAGTAAGCCATTCAATTTCTTCTTGTGAGTCATCAGCAAAGTGATTAATTGCAACAACGACTGGTAAACCGTACTTTTGAATGTTCTCTAAATGTAATTTAAGGTTTCCAACGCCTTTCTTTAAGGCTTCAACATTTGGAGTCTTTAAATCTTCAAATGGAACACCACCATGCTCTTTTAGAGCACGTATTGTTGCGACCATTACAACTCCACTAGGAGTAAATCCGCCAGTTGGGCAGCAAATATCTAAGAATTTTTCAGCACCAAGATCAGCGCCGAAGCCTGCCTCTGTAACGACTACGTCGCCAAGTTTAAGAGCCATTTTCATTGCGATAACTGAGTTACAGCCATGAGCAATATTAGCAAATGGTCCACCATGTACTAAAGTAGGATTATTTTCTTCAGTTTGAACAAGATTTGGTTTTAAAGCCTCTCTCATCAACTTCATAATTGCATTTGAAATACGAAGTTGTTTTAAATAAACAGGTTTTCCATCAAATGTATAAGCGACAACTATGTTGTTAACTCTATTTCTAAAGTCTTCAGGATCTTTTGCAAGACACATAATTGCCATCATTTCTGAAGCAACTGTAATAACAAATTGTTCATGTCTTGGTTGGCCCTTCTTTTCATCTTGCATGACAGTAACGCTTCTAAGAGCTCTATCATTCATATCAAGAGCACGGGTCCAAACAATCTTTGAAGGATCAATGTTTAATTCATTTCCTTGGAAAATGTGGTTATCAATAACGGCAGCAATTAAATTAATTGAAGAAGTTAAAGCATGCATATCTCCAGTAAAATGAAGATTAATATCGTCTTTTGGTTGAATTGAAGCAAGTCCACCACCAGTAGCACCGCCTTTAAGGCCAAAAACAGGCCCAAGAGAAGGCTCTCTTAAAGCGAGCATACAATTAGTACCAACCTTAGCAAAACCTTCGGCTAATGCGATTGACATAGTTGTCTTTCCTTCACCGGTTTTGGTTGGAGTAATAGCTGTGACTAAAACAAGTTTTCCGTCTTTCTTGTTTTTAAGTTCATCCATAATGGACAAATCAATCTTTGCTTTGTATTTGCCATACATGTCAATGTACTTGTCATCGATCTTAGCTGTTTTTGCGACTTCTGTAATTAATTTCATCATAATAATAACCTCACAATATAATTGTATCACTATTTAATAGTGTTTAAAACATATTTTGTAATAATTAATCCTGCCGTAGAAGGAACCATAATCATTGAAGTTGGTTTAGGACTTTTTAATAATGGTTCTTCTTTTGAGAAGACAACAGGAACCTTTTTTATATCAATTCCCCTTTGTCTTGCTTCATATCTAATTTTCTTAGCGAGGGGATCATTTTCTGTTTTATTTAAATTTGTAACAAATACTTTTTCAGGATCAATTCTATTGCCCATTCCTAATGAAGAAATAAAACCAATATTGTTTTTTAATGCATATTCATAAATTTCAAGTTTTCCTGGAACATAGTCAATTGCATCAACAATAAAATCTACTTTATCTTTGATAAGTTTTTCGATTGGCTCATTTCCGATCATAGTTTTAATTGTTTTTATTTCTAGATCTGGATTGATTTTTAATAAGTGTTCTTTGGCACATAAAACTTTATCTTTTCCAACGTCAGATAAACTAAATAAAATTTGCCTATTTAGGTTCGAAATATCAACGGTATCAGAGTCAACAATGATAAACTTTTTAAAGCCTGATCTAACCAAAGATTCTAAGGCTGTTCCACCAACTCCACCAATGCCAATTACAAGAATTGTTTTTGTGGCAAAAGAATTAATTTTTTCTTCACCTAAAAGTTGTTTTGATCTTTCTAAAAAGTCAGTCATTTTCGTAAAATCTCCAGTAAATCCTTGGTATTTTTGTAATATGTAACAGGGAACTGATGCTTAATAAATGTAACTTGGCGTTTGGCATAATTCCTTGAATTTTGCTTAACAAGTTCGATCGCTTTTTCTAATGAATATTCACCTTTCAAAGCAGGAATAATTTCTTTATATCCAATGGCTTGAAGAGACTTTAAATTTTCACCATATTTTTTAACTAAAGTTTCAACTTCTTTTACAAGACCATTTTTAACCATTTCATCAACTCTTAGATCAATGAGCTTATAAAGTTCTTCTCGATCCATATCGCGCACAAAAAATTTTGCATCATAAACTAGTTTATGTTCTTGGGAATTGATTATTTCAGACTTGGTTTTGCCTTGAGTTAAATAAATTTCTATTGCGCGCAAAACACGTTTTCTATTGTTCTCGTGAATAATTTTTGCTTGTTCAGGATCAATTTTTTCTAGTTCCTTATGAAGTTCTTCATTTGATAATTTTTCATACTTTGATAAATCGATTTTTGCTTGTTCTGAGAACACATAATCATATAAAGCAGCTCTAATGTATAGACCAGAACCACCGACAATAACTACGTTTTTTCCTTTGGAAAGAACTTCGTTAATAGCGTTTCTAAGTTTTATTTGATAATCGGCGATTGAATATTCTTCATCTACGTTAACACAAGAAAATAAATGATGCGGAACTTCTTCAAAATATTCTTTCGGAGGTTTCGCTACTCCAATTTCCATTTCTTTGAAAGATTGAAATGCATCACCGTTTATAATCTCAGCATTAAAAACTTTGGCAACTTCCAAAGCTGTTTCTGATTTCCCCATACATGTGGGTCCTGTGATAACAATAATCATAAGATTATTTTACCCAAGGATATGTTTAATATCTACTAAAAGTGAAAATACTTCGTCTTTTGCAATTTTGTAATTATTCAAAATTGGATTGTTATCGAGCTCTTTTTGGTGCTTCTCATAAAGTGCTTTTTCAGATAAATATTTTTCTTCATTATCTTTGTTTTTGCACATTTCTTTTTGATGAAATTTTGCCTGTTTATCAAGCTCAATAATTGTGGCATCATTCTCCACTATATTTTTATAATAAAAATACTCTTTAACACATTTTTCGTTAAAGAGTTCATTTTTTACAGTTTCTAAAGCTTCTTCAAACTTATTCATTCACCAGTTCTCCAAGCATTGAATAAGTATGAGATTCTAAGATCTTAACTTTAACAATTTTGCCCACTAAAGAAATGTCTCCCTTAAAGTGAACTAATTTATTTTTTTCTGTGTAGCCCGAAAGCATGTCAGGATTCTTTTCTGACACACCATCAACTAGAACATCATAGGTTCTACCTACCATGTCGATAGAATATTTCTCAATATCCTTTTCTAAAGCTTTAACGAGTTCTTTAAAACGTTCATTTTTCTCTTTCGGAGTTACATTATCAACGATTTTCGCCGCAGGAGTGTTATTTCTTGGCGAATAAATAAATGTAAATGCTGAGTCATAGTGAATTTCTTCACAAAGTGAAACCGTTTCTTTAAATTGCTCATAGGTTTCATTAGGGAAACCAACGATAATATCTGTTGTTAAAGCAACATCAGGAATCTTAGTTTTAATTTCATTAGCTAAAGCTATGTAATTTTCTCTAGTGTAACGACGCCCCATTAATCTAAGGATTTCATTTGAGCCAGATTGCACTGGTAAATGGATGTATTTCATTATGTTGTCATACTTTGCAATAACATCAATCATATCGCTTGAAAAATCCCAAGGATGAGATGTTAAAAATCTAACGCGAGGAATTCCAACTTTGGCAACTTCTTCGAGAAGTTTTGCGAATGTGGAACCATCTTTTAAATCTTTGCCATAGGCATTAACGTTTTGACCAAGTAAAGTAACTTCTTGATAGTTATTATCTTTAAGTTCTTGAACTTCGTTCAAAATGTCTTCCATCTTTCTCGAACGTTCTTTACCTCTTGTATAAGGAACAATGCAATAAGTACAGAACTTATCACAACCATAAGATATGTTAACAAAAGCTTTAAATTTAGATTCTCTGACGCTTGGTAAATTTTCAACAATATCTCCAGGGACAGATTTGACATCAACTAATCTTATTCTCTTTGTAATAACTTCATTTAGCATGTCTAAAAGTGAAGTAATATTATGAGTTCCAAAAATTAGGTCGACATGTTTAAATTTATCAACCAAAAATTCAATGATGTGTTTTTGTTGAACCATGCATCCACAAACAGCAATGAGGAGATCTTCTTTCTGTTTTTTGAGATGTATTAAATCACCAATTTTTCCGTATACTTTTTGCTCTGCGTTTTCTCTAACCGCACAAGTATTAAGTATGATTAAATCACTATCTTTTTCAGAAAAACACTGGGAAAACCCGGCTTTTTTTAGTAAACCTGCCATGACTTCTTGGTCACGGTGATTAGCTTGGCAACCATAAGTGTAAATATAAAATTTTCTGCCTTTTGCATACTCTTTAAGTCTTGTTGGAACATCAAAATTTGGGTACTTAAAATCAAAAGAAAGGTTTCTTCTTCTTTCAATTTCTGAATCAGGTAACGAACTATAAATACACTTCTTTGCCATCTTATTTTTCTTCTAAAATTTTGATTGGGATAATTTCTAACGCTTTATGTGTTAAATCGTCAAAATTAATAACAACTGCGTTTAAAAGGCCTTGATCTTCATCATCAAAACCAAAACGTCCTTTTTCACCAAACATTGTAACGCGCATAACAGATTCTTTTTCAAATCCTAAGACGCCATTGGCTTGACCACACATTCCTATATCAGAAATAAATGCGGTTCCACCTTCTAATATTTTGGCGTCATTTGTTTGGACATGTGTATGTGTGCCTAAAACTGCGCTTACAAGGCCATCAAATGCATAACCAAAGCACATCTTTTCTCCAGTTGCTTCAGCATGATAATCCACAATGTGGATTGAATCTTCATCTGTTAGATTATCAACTAGTGATTTTAAAGCGTAGTATGGAGAAGCAACTTCCTCTTTCATAAAGGCCGTTCCTAAAAGATTTGTAACACGGATTTTAACTCCATTTACTTCAAATACTCTAGAACCTTCTCCACCGATTCTTTGCGATATGTTTAAAGGCCTAATTAATGCATCTGCATCTTCTATATAATCTAAAAGATTATCTTTCGACAAATAGTGATTACCTAAAGTAATGCAATCAATACCTACATCTAAAAGCTCGTAATAATGCTTCTCAATTAAGCCTTTTCCGTGTGTTGTGTTCTCGCCATTAGCAATAACAAAATCAACTTGATATTTATCAACAAGTTTTTTTAAGTTTTTTGCAACAACGCGTCGGCCGACTTTGCCGACAATATCTCCTAAAAATAAAACTTTCATAGGATGTCTTTCTATCCGGGGTCTTCCCGGTGAATAAATTATTTTGCTGTTTCAACAGCACGATATTCACGAATAACAGAAACTTTAATTTGTCCTGGATAGGTCATTTCAGTTTCAATCTTCTCACGAATATCTTTAGCCATCTTAAATGCTTGTAGATCGTCAACTTTATCTGGAATAACCATTACACGAACTTCACGACCTGATTGCATTGCATAGCATTGATAAACACCATCGAACTCTTTACAAATGGTTTCAAGTTGTTCAATACGTTTAATGTAGTTTTCAAGAGTTTCACTACGTGCACCTGGTCTTGCAGCTGATAAAGTATCAGCAGCTTGAACTAAGTAAGCGATAATGCAGTTTTGTGCAACATCACCATGGTGAGATTCAATAGAATTGATAACGACATCTGGTTCGCCATATTTCTTTGCAAGTCTAGCACCAAGTTCAACGTGGCTACCATCTTGTTCAAAGTCAACTGCTTTACCAATATCGTGTAATAAACCAGCACGTTTAGCTAAATTTTGATCTAAACCAAGTTCAGCTGCCATCATTCCTGCTAAATAAGCAGTTTCAATAGAATGTGTTAAAGCATTTTGACCATAAGAAGTACGGTATTTAAGTCTACCAACATAGTTGATTAATTCTTTATTAATCTTTGGTAGGCCAAGCTTAAATGCGGCTTCTTCACCAGCTTTTTGAATATCGGCGTCAACTTCACTTTGGACTTTGGCAACGATTTCTTCAATTCTACCTGGTTGAATACGACCATCTTTAATAAGTAAATCTAAAGATTTAGTAGCAACGTATCTTCTAATTGGATTGAAACACGAAACAGTGATAACTTCTGGTGTATCATCAATGATTAAATCAACACCAAGTAATTGTTCCATGGTACGAATATTACGACCTTCACGGCCAATAATACGACCTTTCATTTCATCACTTGGAAGTGGCACAACAGAAACGGTTCTTTCTTGAACTTCTTCTTGAGCATATTTTGAAATTGCCATACCAAGTAATTCTTTGGCTTTAGCTTCAGATTCAGCCTTAGCTTCATCTTCTTTGGATTTCATATATGCAGCAATTTCTGTTGCCATTTTGCTTTCGACTCTTTCAAAAATTTGGTCTCTAGCTTCTTTGACTGAAAGTTGTCCAACCTTTTCAAGTTCAACAATAATTGAGTCAATTTTTTCTTGAAGGACGACTTCTTTTTTGTCGCATTCTTTAAGACGTCTTGAAAGTTGTTCATTTTTAGCTTCAATAGCAGCTTCCTTATTCATTAAGTTAGCATCTCTATGATCAATGTTTTGTTCACGTTGATTCAATTTGTTTTCGAGATTTGCATATTCTTGCTTTCTTTCACGAATATCTCTTTCTGCTTCTTGTTTCATTTCGATGACAATTTGTTTTCCATCGATTTGAGCGTTTTTCTTAATTTGTTCAGCACGGATTTCTGCATCGTGTAAGATTTTGTCGGCCTTCATAGAAGCACCTTTAGCTCTCATTGATGGTAAAAACTTGCAAAGTACAAAACCAATTGCAAGACCAGCAACTAAAGCTACTACGATGAAAATAATCCAGCTTGTTGCATCAAGTGCGAATGTTTTCATTTTTAAACTCCTAACTATATAATGAGGTCAATTTATATTTAAAAATATAATCAACCAATAAATGAGATTATTACCTTAAAACTACAATGTAGATTTATATTTTATTTAAACGGTTCTTGAACCGAAAATTAAATTTATGGTAATAAGTGCCGTACCAAACTGGCACGACTACATTATATAAAAATTTGTTTATAAATAAAACCTAAAACTTAATTTTGTCTCGAAAAAGCTATTCTTTAGAAGCATCATTTAAAGCAGCAGTTACTTTCTTTTCAATTTCTTCCATCATTTCTGGATGGCTTTCAAGATAAAGTTTTCCTGCTTCTTTGCCATTAGCAAATCTATTACCCTCATATTCAAACCAGCTTCCTGATTTTTTGAAAATTTCAAATTGAGTTCCAAGATCAAGCAATTCGCTACTTTTTGAAATGCCTTTTCCATAAATAATGTCAACTTGACATGTCCTAAATGGAGGGGCAACTTTGTTTTTAACAATTTTAATCTTTGCAACATTTCCGGTTATAGAGTTTCCGCTGCCAATTGCTTCAACTCTTCTAATGTCGATACGAATAGTTGCATAGAATTTAAGTGCTTTACCACCAGTAGTCGTTTCTGGATTTCCGTAAACAACACCGACTTTATCACGTAATTGGTTAATGAAAATAACTGTGCAGTTGTGCATATTTAAGACGCCTGCAAGTTTACGCATTGCTTTAGACATGAGTCTAGCTTGTAAGCCAACAGTAGAATCTACCATTTCGCCTTCAAGTTCAGCTTGAGGCACTAAAGCAGCAACAGAGTCTACGACAATAATATCGAATGCTCCACTAGATGCTAATTTTTCAACGATTTCTAGAGCTTGCTCACCACAATCTGGTTGAGACAAAATAAGTTCATCGATATCAACACCCAAATTTCTAGCATAAACTGGATCAATTGAGTGTTCAGCATCAACGAAAGCTGCTCTACCACCGGCTTTTTGAGCCTCTGCTATAGCATGTAATGCTAAGGTTGTTTTACCACTACTTTCAGGACCGTATATTTCAATTATACGTCCGCGTGGGTAGCCTCCTATTCCAAGAGCTTGGTTAATTAGAAGGCTGCCTGAAGAAATCACGTCCTTATCGACTTGAGGACGTTCTCCAAGCTTCATGATTGAACCTTTACCGAAACTTTTTTCAATTTCGGCCAAGATAGAATCAAGTTCAGATGAGTTAGAATTTTTCTTGTTCATAACATTTCCTCCTAATAACTAAATCGGGTAAAAAATGCAAAAAATGTTAATTTATTTTTAAATGATTTTTAAATGTGCTAAATCTCGCATAGCGAGAACTGCACTATTTCTGACTTTATTTCTTTTTTGAGTTTTTAAATGCTCCTCAACGACGACCCCATTTTTTGAGGCGGCAGCAATATAAAAACATCCAGCAGGTTTTCCACCAGGTTCACAAGTTGGTCCAGCGTTTCCAGTAACAGAGATACAAACATCAACGTTTAAGAGTTTACGGCCTTTCTCAGCCATCTCTTTTGCTGCCTCCTTTGAGACAACTCCAT
Organism: Bacilli bacterium; assembly: GCA_045628045.1. Lineage (GTDB taxonomy): Bacteria > Bacillota_I > Bacilli_A > RFN20 > CAG-826 > Fiminaster. The sequence goes on along the minus strand of JAZQOV010000002.1, from coordinate 84,203 downwards.
ACTTATCAATTGTCTCTTTTTTAACACCAACGATGTTAATTTTTTCTTCACTAGAATAAGTAACAATACTTCCCTTAAAAACTGCAGAAGATCCAGGAATTTCCGTGAATTTTGCAGCAAAAAGGCCTCCAGTCATCGATTCAACAGAACCTAACGTTAGCCCTTTGTTTTTATATTCTTGAAGAAGTTTTTTCATTATTTTGTAAAGCCTTTAAATACTTTGCGATTTTGATAAATATAAATGACTCCACTGACTACAGACATAATTGTTGCAGCATAGAAGAACCAGTTTGAAATTTGAAGTGCTTGTGGCCAAGAAGAATCAAAATAATTAAACGGCCAGTCATTAAGTAACATCATAGGGATAGCAACCATTTGTAAAACAGTTTTTGCTTTTCCGAAAATGTTAGCAGCAATAACAACATTGTTTTTAACTGCGATAAGTCTAAGTGCATCAACAATTAAATCTCGTGCAATCATTAAAACAACACAGATAAGTAAAACGGTAAGCATTGTTCTATCAGCGCGTTGTTCAAGGGCATAAGCTTGTGGAACTAAAATAAAGATCATCATTGCATCATTTAAGAGTTTATCTGCAATTGGATCTAAGAATTTTCCGAGGTCAGTAACGAGGTTACATTTACGTGCAATTTTGCCATCAATCATGTCAGTAAATGCTGCCAAAATAAAGACACATGCAAAGATTAAATAAATTGGATTTATCCCTGAATTTCCTATGGTTTTCACGTAAAAATCAGGAATTAATGCTAAAACAAACATAGCAATAATCATCGCAAAAATGAACACGATTCTACTGATTGTAATCTTGTTAGGTAAATTCATTTTTAAATCTCCTTTTTTGAGTGTCCGACCCTGTAAGCCATGTTTTGTCTAGGATAATAATTTATCTACGGTTTCCCGTGCCGATTGAGATTCGGTTCTCTCGCTCAACCTCCCCTACCAAAATTTGGGTTTCTCGCTTGTGGGGTTTACCAACTTTTCACATCCGCGTTTCCGCTTAATAGTCTCTGTGGCACCTTGGGGAACATCATCATGACCGAAGTTTTAGACTAGTTCCGCCGTCACGTACTCCTACGTGCCTAGCGTTATTTTTTCCGCTAGCGCAATCACTACGAGCATCACAGCCCGTGCGAGCATGGACTTTCCTCTAGCTAAGCTAGCAATTATCCGGGTCGGAAAGTGCTTTTTCTGGGTTTATTCCTTTACGATGAAGGATTCTTTCGTAAGCACTAATTTTCTTTAATAACTTATAGTTATCTTCATTGATTCCATTTGCTGAAGGAAGAGATTGAAGTTGTTTTTTAAGTGTTGCAACATCAAATTCTTTTCTAGCAAGTTCTTCTTTTAAGCTATTAATTTCAACTAGTTGCTTTGCGTTTGCATTCTCAAGTTCTTTTTCATTTTCAAGAAAAGACTTATAGTCCTCAATAATTGAATCAAAAAGCTTATCAACTTCTAAAGGATCATAGCCTTTTTCTTTTGGACTAAACCTAATGTTTAAGATAGTCTCTGGCGTGAAATTTAACTTTTTTTCCATAAGAAATGCTTTTTAATTATATTTAAAATTCGATATAAACTCAAATTGTTTTTATAAAAAACGCCGACGAGTGATATAATAATGACCGTTATGTTAGCACTTGAAAGAATTTTAAAAGGTCGAAAATCACTCTGCTTTATTGATTTAGAAGGCACCCAATTTACTCATGAAATGATTGCTATTGGGGCAGTGAAAGTAGATGTGAGAAAAGACGGTTCGATCAAAAAGATTCATAATGGCTATTACACACTTGTTAAACCAAAATCTAAAATTGGTAAAGTCGTTACAGACTTGACTGGAATTACTGAAGAAGACGTTAAAACTAAGGGAGTCTCTTTTAGAGTTGCCATTCAAGGACTTAAAAAATATATGGGTAACTACTTCTCAAAGTGTTTATTTGTAGCCTTTGGCAACCATGATTTTAGAATCATGGCACAATCACTTGCACATAATCTTGATGTTAAAAAAGAAGACGTTGAAATAATTATTAAACATCAATTTGATATCGCAGAATTTTTAAGTAGTTATGTTAAAGATGAAAATAACAACAACTTATCTTTAGCAAACTTCTTAAAAGTCTTTAACGTTGATTTTCAAGGCACCCAGCATAACGCTCTAGCAGATACTCTTAACACCGTTTATCTCTATGATGCATTCTTAAAAAATAAAGAAATAGTAGTCAATGAATACCGCAAAACATTGGGCATGTATCGACATCTCCCTGAGCCTATTCATTTGGCGATTGAAAAATTATCTAAAAAAGAAAATGTCTCAGCGGAAGAATTCGAATCATATGTCAGAAATTCTCTCAAATGATTAAGTATTCTAACGGACAAACATTTCAGAAAAAACCACCAAATTCACCAGTAAATCACAGGAAATCTCCTGTTTTTTCGTATGGAAATCGAGGTATGAATTTGGAAAGCGACATTAATTTAAGCAACGAGTTTTATAAACTAAATAACATCTGCTTAATCACTAAAAGACCAACTCCAATTAATGTAGTAAAAGTTGATTATTCTCATGGTCCAATTATTACAAACGCATACTTTGAAAAACAATCGACTACTGACTATAACGGTGTTTACAAAGGCAAGTATATTGACTTCGAAGCTAAGTCCACTCGAAAGGTGACATCATTTCCTTTGCACAACATTTCTCCTCATCAAATTGAGCATTTAAAAAATGTTCTCAAACACGGAGGAATTGCATTCTTCATTATTGAGTTTGCAAAGCTAAATGAAGTCTATCTTTTAGATGCAAGTTACGTAATAAAATTCTATGAAGAAGGTGACCGAAAATCAATACCTTACAATGAGTTTAAAACTAAAGCTTTCCAAATAAAAAGTGGCTTTTCGCCACGTCTTGATTATATCGAAATAATCGACAAAATATACCTGAATTCCTAGTTATTTTTGCAAATTGCCTTTAATTTACAATTTGCGCATTGAGGTGAAATGGCTTTGCAAAAATAACGCCCGAACCAAATGATTTGATGGTTAGTTTTAACAACCCTTTCTTTTGGAATTAGACGCATATATTTTTGTTCTATAGTTTCAACCGAATCGCCTTCTTTTGCTATGCCCATTCGCTTTGCGAATCTTTGCATATGCGTATCGCACGCGAGAAGCGGTTCATTATAAAGTTCGCCAAGAACACAATTCTTAGTTTTGTTTCCAACTCCAGGCATCGACAATAAAGCTTCTGGGTCATGTGGAACTTTGCCGGAATACTTTTCGACAAGAATTTTAGCAATTTTGATAACATTTCTTGCCTTTACTTGATACATTCCTAAATGTCGAATTATGAATTCGACGTCGGAAAGATCTGCATTTGCGAGTTCTTCTACAGTTTTATATTTAGAAAATAAAATAGCAGTTGCTGCATTAACAGATTTATCTGTTGTTTGTGCAGAAAGCATGACTGCTATTAAAAATTCGTAATCTTTTGTGTAGTTTAATTCACAATGTGCATCCGGATATTTTTCATCCAAATACGAAAAAATTAATTCAGTATTAATCATCGATCCACTTTGTCTTTGCAATCTTCAAAGTTTCTTCAATATTTTTATCCCAATTATTGGAAGCGCCGCTAATGCCTGCTTTTTCCATATCATCTCTTGTTTGCCATTGAAGAAGAAGCTTATCAATTGATTTAAATGTTTTCTTTCCTTTGGAAAGACATTCGTGCATTGCATCAATAATTTGGTCACTTGCATAACCATGTTCAATCCACTCATTAATGAGTGTTTTCTCAAGAGGAGATAATTCGCCTTTAAATTCAGCTTCAAAAGCTTTTTTTACAGTTTCAATTCTTTCGATTTTGGCTTTATCATTAGCGTTTTGTTGTTCTTGAACAACTTCCTTTTGGAAACATTCGTAAAGTTTCTTTCTTAGAGGTTTCAAAGAAACCTTAATCTTTTTTCCTGTATCAAAAGAAAGGAAGCCTCTTTCAATTAAAGTAACAAAAATTTTATCCAATTCTTTTGCATCAAGATTCATTTTCATGCTTAAAAGATCTGGAGTGATAAGTGTATTTTTTTGTTGAATCAAATGATCAATCACTAAAAGTACAGAAAGTTCAGTTTCTGTTATTCTTAGTTTCTTATAATACTCTAAGAGTAAGTAGTTATAATCGATTGCATCAATTTGTGTGTTTGACATATTGTGAGATATTTTATCTTAAAAACTCAAATAGTTAAATAACTATTTATTCTTTTTTTCTTCCTCTAATACTTTTTGTGGATTTAGCTTGTCTAATAAATATGAGTATTCATCGATAGCTTTTTCGGTTTCTTTGTCAAAAGAAAATCCTAATTTTTTTTGAAATCTTTTTGCTCTAATAATTCTAAGTGGGTCTTCTTTTATTCTTTTTGATGGTTCTCCCACGAAACGAATAAGTTTATTTTTTAAATCTTTAACACCATTAGAAGGATCATAAATATTTCCTTCATAGTCTTTATAAATAGCATTTATAGTGAAATCTCTTCTTTTATAATCTATTTCTAAAGATTTAACAAAGTTAATCTTACTTGGATGCCTATAATCATCGTAGTCATTTTCTTCTCTAAAAGTTGTAATTTCTGCTCTTCCAAATTCGCCTTTGTATTTAATACAACCATATTTTGCAAAAGTATCATTTGCATCTGGTAAAAATTTCATCATCTCTTTTGGAGTTGCATCTGTAGCGAAATCGAAATCATAAGATTCTAAACCAAGGAGTTCATCTCTTACGCTTCCACCAACTTCAAAAATAGAGAAGCCATTCTCTTTGAATTTATCATTTAAAAATTTAAAAAGCTTATTATCCATAAAAATAAAAGGTGCCTTTCAGCACCTTATATTATTTTAATCTATTATTTATTAAGTTTGGCTTTCAAGGTCTTTGAAGGTCTAAATCCTGCTGTTGCACTTGCAGGAATTGTGATAGGTGCTCCTGTGGAAGGATTTGTTCCCTTTCTTGCGAGTCTTACTTTCTTACAGAAGACGCCAAAGTTAGAAATTTTAACTTCGTCACCTTTAAGAATGCTACCTTCGATTAAACCAAGAAATTCATCAATTATTAATTCAACATCTTGTTTTGGATAATCTGTTCTTTCTGAAACTGCTAATACTAATTCTGCTTTGTTCATTATTTTCTCCTTCTCTGTATGTCTAATATAACAAATATTTTTAAATTAGTAAACTAAACTCTTTCTCTGAGGACTATTTCGATAGGCGTTCCGTCCAAATTAAATGAGTCTCTAAGACGGTTTTCAATGTACCTCAAATAAGAAAAATGTGCGAATTTAGGCTTATTTACGAACAAAACAAAGGTAGGCGGACAACTGTTAGCTTGGTTAACAAAATAAATTTTTAATCTTCCACCATTAAAATCAGGTGCTTCATTCATCATTTGGGCATCTTGGACCACTTGATTCAATACAGAAGTTGTAATGTGCGTATCATATGCTTTATGCACCATATCAATCTTCTCAAAGATGTTTTCAACCTTTGATGTAGTCTTTGCAGAAACGAAGATAATTGGAGCATATTCTAAGAATGGGAATTGCTTTCTGATGTCTCTCTCAAATTTTATTTGAGTGTTTTGCTCTTTTTTTACTAAATCCCATTTATTCACAACAATAATAACTGCCTTTTTCTTTTCTATGGCATAGCCAACAACGTGCTTATCTTGCTCAATAATTCCCTCATTAGCATCAATAACTAAAAGTACGATTTCACTGCGGTCAACAGCTGCTAAAGCTCTTAAAGCAGAGTATTTATCAAGTGATTCGTAGATTTTTCCACGTTTTTTTAAACCTGCTGTATCAATAACAACATAGTCTTTGCCGTCTCTTGTAATTTTAGTATCAACTGCATCTCTTGTCGTTCCGACAATATTTGAAACAATAACTCTTTCTTTCTTAAGTAAAGCGTTCACTAAAGATGACTTTCCAACGTTTGGTCTACCAATGATTGAGAAAGTAATTGCATCTTCGTAATTTTGATCCTCTACCTTTGGTAAGACTTTAATTATTTTGTCTAAAATATCACCAATTCCGATGCCGTGTTCACCTGAGGTAGCAATTGGTTCACCAAGACCTAATGAATAAAAATCGCCAAGATTTAAAAGCATGTCTTGGTTATCAATTTTATTAACAGCCAATATAATTGGCTTTTTTGTTTTGTAAAGCATCTTAGCGATGAATCTATCATCGTTTGTAATGCCCTTTTTACCATCCGCTACAAAGATAATTACATCAGCTTCATCAATAGCGAGCTGAGTTTGAACTCTAATTTGTTCTTGAAATGGTCTATTTTCGATTTCGATTCCGCCTGTATCAACAACTCTAAATGATCTATCTAACCATTCAGCAGTTTCGTATAAACGATCTCTTGTAACACCTGGTTGGTCATCAACAATCGCACGTCTTCTTCCAACGATACGATTAAAAATCGTAGATTTCCCTACGTTTGGAGTTCCAACTATTGCTACAACACCTAAACCCATTATTTTCCAACTTTCTTTTCAATGATATCTAAAACAGCTTGTACAGATTCTTCAATTGTAAGTTTTGAAGTATCAAGTTGAATGGAATCTTCTGCTGGTTTTAAAGGAGCAAAAGCTCTGCTTGAGTCAATTCTGTCACGTTTCTCAACATCTGCGATGATGTCTTCTAGTGTGCAAGGAATGCCTTTTTCTTGATTTTCAAGAAATCTACGTTTTGCTCTTTCTTCAACTGATGCAATTTGGAAAATTTTTACATCAGCATTTGGAAGAACATAAGTTCCGATATCTCTTCCATCCATAACAACTGAAACTTTATCAGCCATTTTTCTTTGAAGATCAACCATCGCAAGACGTATGTCTTTGTATGATGCAATGTAAGAAACATTGCTAGAAACGTGTGGTTCACGAATTTCTTTTGTAACATCTTTTCCAGAACACATAACTTTGCCATCTGGGAAAAGCGTAATATCAACTTCTGGGATTAATTTAACGCATTCTGCTTCATTTTCTGGATCAACGCCTTTTCTTAAAACGTATTCAGTGAAAGCACGATACATTGCTCCTGTATCGATGTAGGTAAAACCTAATTTCTTTGCAACAGCTTTAGATACTGTTGATTTTCCAGCTGCTGCTGGTCCATCTACTGCGATTACTACTTTTTTCATAAATTACCCCCAGATTTTCTTTCCTGTAAAAATTAATGCTAATAGTATAATTAAAATTATAAAAATTGCAATTAATGTATAGATGATTTCATATTTAGTAAGAGGAAATAATTTAAAATGTTTAATTTTCTTCTCGCTAACGAAGACTTCATGTACTTCCATAACATCTTCATAATTAAGTTTATCTCCGCTATCTTTTTCGCGAAGTAAGTTGATCTGCTTTGCAGCCTCTTTCTTTTGCGAAAAAGTTTCAAACTTCATATTTGAAATTTCATCACGATAACGACGATACTTCTCAACCCTTGTCATACTAAACCTTAATGCTAATATGTTATCACATAAAGCCATTAATTACGTAGTATTATTTATGTGTTATTGTAAAAATTGTTCATTTTATATATAATAATTGCCGCGGAGGAAAAACTAATGCCAAAAGTAAAAGTTAATCCAGAACTTTGCGGTTCATGCGGTCTCTGTGTTGGTACTCGTCCAGAAGTCTTCGAATTTGATGAAGAAGGACATGCAAAAGCAGTCGCTGAATGTGAAGGAGATCTTGGCTTTGAATGCCCATTCGGCGCAATCGACGTTGAATAATTAAATTCAAAAATAAAAATAGACACCATTTGGTGTCTTTTTTTAATTCTGTAATTTGTCAATAAACTTATGAGTAGATTTATACGTTAATAAGGTTAGACAAATTACCGCCGCATCCTTAATTAAATTAAATGGAAGTACAGCAATAAGTCCATAAGACCAACCAATATCTGTAATTTTTGGATTAGCAAGTTTGCATAAATACATAATTGATTCTTCACTAAATCCCATCACTGACATGTAGAATGGAATAATTACGTAAATATTCACTAAAAGTGAAACGCCCAATTGAAGAATTGTACCAAATAAAAGTCCAACAATTACACCTTTAAAATTACGATGTCTCTTATAAATAAGAGAAGCTGGTAAAATAAAGGCTAAAGAATAAATTAAATCTGCTAATTCGCCAACACCTAATGTGTTAGTGAAAGGCAATTTAATTACTGTTTTTATTAGTAAAACTAATAATCCTGAGATTGGGCCATACGCAAAAGATGCAATGAATGCTGGAATCTCATCAAAATGGAATTCTAGGAATGATGGTAAAAATGGTACAGGGAATTTGATGTAAATATAAAATATTCCGGAAAGAGCTCCAAAAACTGCGACTCTCACCATTTGTTTGGTGCCAAATTTATATTTTGCTTGTTGTTTCTCCTGAAAGTAAATTTTAAGGAACGCGAAAATATAAATCACAACTAATATACCAATAATAAATGCTTTGTAATTCATAAAAAAATGCCTCGCGTTCCAAGGCAAATCTTATACATGAAATTGTTTCTTTCATCCAGACTTTACTGTCGCTTCTAGAATTACACTAGATCAACCTTTCGGTTCGCGGAGTTTTACCGCCGGTCGGGATTTTCACCCTGCCCTGAAACATTAATATTATATCACAACTTTTATAAAGGTGTTTTACTTATTTCTCCATAACGTCTTGGATACTTTTTAAGAGTCTTGTTTTTCTTCAAAATCTCCAGGAAAACCCTAGGATTTTTAGATTTTGGCAAGGAATAATCGTACTTTTTATATCCATCAATTTCTAGACATTTGAATGCATGTTTTGCGTTACTAATCTCTTCATCAATAAGAGAAGACTTATATGCAATAAAGCTTCCGCCAACCTTAACTAAGTAGAAAGAAATCTCAAGTAAAATGTTTAATTCTTTAACTGCTCTAGCGGTAACAATATCGTACTTTTCACGAGTACCAAGTTCCTCTGCACGACCTTGAATAATCTCAACATTTTTAAGATCTAATTCTTTTACAACTTCTTTAAGGAAAGTAACACGTTTTCCGGTTGCTTCAAGTAATGTCACTTTTAAATTTGGTTCAACTATTGCTAAAGGGATTCCTGGAAATCCTGCACCAGAGCCGATATCAATTAATGTTTTATTCTTTAAATCAAAAAACTTAACTAACTCAATTGAATCAATAAAATGTTTTTCTTCTATTTCATCTTTATTTGTAATTGCAGTTAAATTGAATTTCTCATTCCACTCTAAAAGCAAATTCAAATATTTTTCGAATTTATTAATTTGTTCTTTTGTTAATCCAAATTCTTCAAGTAGTTTCATTTTTCTGTTCTTTTCAAATTCATAATGAGAATCGAAATATCTGATGGATTAATACCAGAAATTCTTCCTGCTTGTCCAACAGTTCTCGGTTTAATTTTATCAAGTTTTTGACGAGCTTCCAAAGCTAATCCATGCATATTTAAAAAATCAATATTATCTGGAATAATGTAGTTTTCAAACTTTGCAAATGAGTTTGCTTCAGACATTTCTCTTTTGATATAACCTTCATATTTTACAGTTATCTCAAGTTGCGAAATTCCTATGAAATCTAGGGGAATTTCCGCAATTTCTGGGATTAAATCACAAATATTTTCGTAATGAATTTCTGGACGTTTGAAGAATTCTAAGCCGCTTACTCCTGCCTTTAAAGTTTCAAATCCTTTACTTGAAAGATAATCGTTAACTCTCTTTGAAGATCCAAGGTGAACTCTTGATAAAATCTCAGTAGCTTTCTTAACGTTTTCGTTCTTCTCGACAAACTTTTTATAACGCTCTTCACTTATCAATCCAAGCTTGTATCCATAAGGTGTTAAACGCACGTCGGCATTGTCGTGTCTAAGAAGTAAACGATACTCAGCACGTGATGAAAGAAGACGATAAGGATCCATGACTCCTTTTGTGACAATATCATCAATCATAACGCCAATATAAGATTCATTACGTTTCAAAATAAACGGCTCTTTACCTTGTACATAAAGTGCAGCGTTTATTCCAGCAACAAGGCCTAAACCAGCAGCCTCTTCATAACCAGAAGTTCCACAGATTTGACCTGCTCCATAAAGTCCTTTATATTTCTTAACTTTTAAAGTTAAATCGTATTGAGTTGGAACTAATGCATCATATTCAATCGCATAGGCGTATTTTAAAAACTCAGCATTTTCCATTCCCTCTAAGGAGTGAACCATTTTTACTTGCATTTCCTCTTCCATAGCGGTCGAGAAACCTTGTAAATAAATTGATTCTCCATTTTCAAATTCAGGTTCAAGGAAAAGTTGATGACGTTTTTTGTCTCTAAATATCATAACTTTTGACTCAATCGAAGGACAATAACGAGGCCCTACACCAGTTTGAAGTCCATTGTATGTAGCTGTTTTATCTAAATTATCAGTAATAAGTTTATGTGTTTTTTCATTTGTATAAATTAACCAACAAAGAACTTGTTCTTTGAGTGGTCTGAACTCATTTGTTAAGTATGAGAATCCGAAGTTTCCTTCCATTCCATATTGAGGAACTGCTTTAGAAAAGTCGATTGAACTCTTCTTAATTCTTGGTGGGGTGCCAGTTTTAAGTCTAAAGACTTCAAGACCCATTTCTTGAAGAGATTTACTAAGGCCAATGGATGGTTTTTCTCCATCCGGGCCACCGCTAACAGCTTTGTGACCTCTTAAAATTGCACCTTCCATATAAGTGCCAGTTGAAATGACGACAGCTTTAGCAGAAATTGTTGAGCCATCCTCTAAAACAACGCCATTTACTGTGTCTTCTGTATGAGAAAGTGCCTTAACTTCAGCCTCTAAAATATCTAAATTCTCGATTTTATCGAGAAGTTCTTGCATATAATGTGGATAATTGAATTTATCTTCTTGTGCTCTTAAACATTGAACTCCTGGGCCTTTTCCTGTGTTTAACATCTTCATTTGAAGATATTCATGGTCCGCAGCAATGCCCATCATTCCGCCTAAAGCATCAATTTCACGAACGACAACACCTTTGGCGCTTCCACCAATAGAAGGATTGCAAGGCATATTTGAAATCATCTTTTTATTTAATGTGATTAAAAGCGTGCTTAAACCCATGTGCGCACTTGCAGCACAAGCTTCAACACCAGCGTGTCCACCACCAACGACAATCACATCATATGATTTCATTTCTATCCAACGCTTCCTTCCATATCCATTTTAATGAGTTGATTAAGTTCAACAGCGTATTCCATAGGAAGTTCTTTTGAGAATGGTTCAATGAATCCCATAATAACCATTTGAATTGCATCTTTCTTTGAAATACCTCTACTCATAAGGTAGAAAAGTTGATCTTCATTTATTTTTGAAACAGTAGCTTCATGTTCGATAAATGAAGTATTATTTTGCACTACATTAGTAGGAATTGTATCAGATTTTGATACATCATCTAAGATTAATGTATCACATTCTACGTGCGATTTGCAGTTCAAAGCACCTTTTAGGTGCTTAACAGAACCACGATAGTTTGCAACACCGCCATTTTTAACAATAGATTTTGATATAATTGTTGATGAGGTATTGCTGGCTAAGTGAATCATTCTTGCACCAGCATCTTGATATTGGCCTTTGCCTGCAACAGCAATTGAAATGCAAGTTCCTTTAGCGCCTTCACCAGCTAAAATACAGGCTGGATATTTCATATTTGTTTGTGAACCAACGTTTCCATCAATCCATTCCATATGGCCATTTTCCATAACTTTTGCACGTTTAGTGACAAGGTTAACTATGTTAGTAGACCAGTTTTGAACTGTTGAGTATCTACAATGTGCATCTTTCAAAACTACAATTTCAACAACTGCGGCATGTAAAGAATCTTTTGAATAAATTGGAGCGGTACATCCTTCAACATAATGAACATCTGCGCCTTCATCCACAATGATTAAAGTACGCTCAAATTGACCTGATTTTTCATTATTAATCCTAAAATAGGATTGAAGTGGTTTATCAAGTTTAACTCCAGGAGGAACATAAATAAATGATCCACCTGACCAAACAGCACCATTTAATGCTGAGAATTTGTTGTCTTTATAAGGAACAACCGTATTGAAATACTTCTTAACAATTTCTGGGCACATTTGAACAGCTTGATCTGTTGAAAGAAAAATAACGCCTTTGTCTTCAACTTCCTTAAGCATGTTGTGATAAACGGCCTCTGATTCATATTGAGTTGTAACACCGCTTAAATATTTTTGTTCTGCTTCAGGAATTCCAAGCTTTTGGAATGTGTTCTTAATTGTTTCAGGAACCTTATCCCAATCTTTCTCAACAGCTTTGCTGTTTCTTGTAAAATAAGTGTAAGAATCAAAATCTAAAAATGATAAGTCAGGGCCAAAAGAAGGCATTGGAAGTTCTTTAAATGCCTTGTAGGATTTTAATCTAAATTCAAGCATCCAATCAGGTTCATTTTTAAGTCTTGAGATTTCTCTGACAACTTCTTCTGTTAAACCTTTACCAGTGGTTATAATGGATGTGTCTTTATCTTTAAATCCGTATTTATATTCTTGGTCTATAACTTTGTTATTTTTCATGATGTTTACAAATAATTTCGTCCATTGCATCCCAACCAATTGTTGCACATTTAATTCGGGCTGCTTGTTTTGATGTATTCATAAAAACTATTGCTTCATCAAGAACTGAATCATCATAAGGTTCTTCATGAATCATGTGATTATATTGATCAATTATGTTTTTGGCTTCATCCCAAGACTTGCCAATCATAAGTCCACACATAATATCAGTAGATGAAGTTGAAATAGTGCATGCAACTCCATCCCAATAAGCTTCCTTAACTATGTTATTTTCGACAAGTCCATAAACATTAATATCATCAATGCAATTTGATGAATGCATATGAACAATTTCGAATTTTTCCTTATTTTCAGGAGTTTTCTTATATTGTGGATTGTCATAATGATCCATGATGATTTGTCTCATCATTTGAGGGCTAAGCGAAATAGGCATCTAAGAAATTTCCTCCTTCTTTAAGTGCTTCTACAAGTGCATCAATATCTTCTTTAGTATTGTATAAATACAATGATGCTCTTACAGTCGCAATTTCTTTAATTTGATTTTTAAGAATCTTTGCGCAGTGATTACCGCTTCTAACAGCGATTCCTTTTGAATTTAAAAGTGTTGCTAAATCTTGAGCAAATACGCCTTTAACATTAAATGAAATAATTCCTGCGTCAGCATTTTCATTGTATAAAACAATGTCTTTAATTTCTTTCATTCTTTTAATTGCGTATGAACGAAGTTCTTTTTCGTGTTTTTCAATATTTTCGATTCCAACACTTTCAATATATTTTATTGCAGCTTCTAAGCCGTAAATACCTTCAATATTATGAGTTCCTGGCTCTAATTTAGCAGGACCTTGATGGCAAACATAACTTCCGTCAATTTCAAATGTTTCATTCATGCCGCCACCTAAAATAATTGGTTCAGTTTCTTTTAGAAGTTCTTTTCTACCATATAAAACACCGATTCCAGTTGGGGCAAGCATTTTATGACCAGAGAAAGTTAGAAAATCAACATCTGAATCCTTCACATCAGTTTTAATATGTGGAACAGATTGAGCGCCATCACACAAAACTAAAATTCCGTGTTTATGAGCAATTTCACAGATTGATTTTAAATCAACACAGAATCCAAGAACGTTTGTAATATGAGCAATTGAGATAACTTTTGTATTTTTTGTAATTGCTTTTTCAACATTTTCAGGTGTTAATCTACCTTCATCTGTAAGGTTAATAAAATTAACCTTACAACCAATCTCTTTTTGAAGTTTAAACCACGGAAGCACATTTGAGGCGTGTTCAGCGTAAGTAAGTAAAACTTCATCGCCTTTTTTCAAATGGTTCTTAAAATAGCCAAAAACGGCTAAATTGAGTGATTCTGTATCTCCTGAAGTGAAAATAATCTCTTCTGGTTCAGCATTTATAAACTTTGCAACAGTTTTCCTGGTTTCTAAAATCTTTTGATCAACGTGATACATTACATCGTAATCCCCACGTCCTGAATTAGATGTTTCGTAAGAATTATAATAAGTAATTGCATCAATAACAGATTGAGGTTTAAAAGTTGTAGAGGCATTGTCTAAAAACACTAAATCATGACCTTGCATTTTAGTTTTGTTTGTAAACATCGGAAAATCTTTTCTTATTTTATAAGGATCAAACATTACATTGCCTCCTTTATCGCGTTTTCAATCAAAGATTGAGTTTCTTTACTGAATTCTTTTGAAACGGGATTAAGATAACCTAGAGTAATAATTGTTCTAGCTTCTTCACGTGTAAGTCCACGCGACATTAAATAGAACATGTGATCAGAATTAAGTTGTCCAACAATAGCTCCATGGCTTGCTTGAACTTCATTTTCATCAATTTTTAAGATTGGTGAAGCGACACCTTGAGCGTTCTTATCAAAGACAATAATTTTTGCGTTTTGTTTAGCATTTGATAACTTCGCTCCATTAGTAATGTGACTCACTCCAGAGAAGACAATTTTAGAGTCATCACGAGCAACTCCATAATTGTCCATATTTGATGTTGTTTTTCCAACTTTGTGAGTGAAAGAAACATCAAAAATTTTAGAGTCTTTTTTGTTAGATAAAGTTGCTAAATGCCAATCTGCATTTGCACCTTCTTCTTCAAGATCAATTTTAGAAATTAAAGAAGTTGTTCCTTTTGAAAAATCCGCAAAAATCACGGAAATTCCCGCGTTTTTCCCGATTTTTCCTGTAATTTTTATTTCTGAATTTTCTGCAAAATTTGCAAGCTTTAAAACTAAATTTGAATCTTCAGCAAGAGTCAAATTAATGTCAGAAAAAGTCGTGTACTCGAGTACGCATTTTTCTTTATTTTTTAAGATAATATTTTGCTTGCTCATTTGCTCTTTTTTAATACTTCTTTTGTAGCACAAGTTCCGATTGAAACTTTGTTCATTGATTCATCATTTTTGAACTCAATTCCTTCGGCTTTTAACCATTCATAACCTTGTTCATCAATCTTCTTAATTAATGATTTATCTCCAACTTTTGCAATCTTTCCGTTAATCAAGATGACAACCTTGTCGATGTTGATTAAATCGTACAATTTTGCATAGTGAGAAACGATTAAGAAACCACGTTTTGCTTGTTCTTCTTTAATAACGTTTGCGACAACTTGAATTGCATCAACATCAAGTCCAGAGTCAATTTCATCTAACATGACAACACTAGGATTTAAAACAAGCATTTGAAGAATTTCATTCTTCTTTTTCTCGCCACCAGAGAAACCTTCATTAAGATTTCTGTTAGCCATTTCAAACGGAATATGCATCTTTTCGTACGCATTATTCATTAATTTATAAAATTCAAATAATGAAACAGGTTTTTCTCTATGAGCATTTAAAGCTGATTTCAAAAAGTCAGAATTATTAACGCCTGGAACTTCACTTGGATACTGCATTCCGAGGAAAATTCCTAATTTTGATCGTTCATCCACTGACATTTTTGTAATATCTTTATCGTCAAACCAAATATTACCACTTTTAATAGTGTAATTTGGGTTGCCCATAATGGTTTGTAAAAGGGTTGATTTGCCATTGCCGTTTGGACCTAATAAAGCAACTGTTTCTTCAGACGAAAATTCGATAGATAATCCTTTTAGGATTTCCTTATCTTTTACAGTAACAAATAAGTTTTCAATTTTTAGCTTTGACATAGGCTTTTTTCTCCCTTTTAGACGGCAACTATTTTATATAATGAACAAGCGCTTAGCAAATGAAATGATAAAAAATCTTTCAAAAACTTTGTTTTTGGAGAAAATTGAAAAATATCAAATTTAGCTCACTTTATAGACAAGTCTATTATTTTTTGAAAAAACTTGTTGTATTTATACAAGGAAAAGAATATAATTTCCTCGCATTTATTGAATAGGAGGCAATCAATATGAAGAAATCAAAACTCTCTCTCGGTTTGGTGACTGCATTGCTCTCAGTTGGTACTCTTGCCGGCTGTGACAATATGGTTAAGTCCTCAAACAGAGGTGTTTTATTATCTTACAATGGTAATGAGATTTATGCTGATGCAATTCTCGAAGATTACTACGATGATGCAAGCAAATATCAAGCCATTTACGATTCAATCTACTCCATCATTGTTAAAAATTACTTTAACATTGACAATCTTTCAGTATCTAAAGAGCAATATGCAAAACTTCAAAAAGAAGAAAAGCAATACAAGAAAGAATCAAAAACTTATGAAATCGGCTCTGCAGATATGAGCAAGATTGAATCACGCGCACAAGAAAAGATCGACACTGACAAAGACAATGCCGAAACAAATGCTAAGAGCAACAACACAAGCGTCAAAAAGGAACTCGAAGCAATCTGTGCATCAAACGGAGTTAAATACGACAAAGATTTAACTGAATTAAGAGAAAAGTATGAAAACGAAATCAAGAAAGAACTCTTTGATGACGATTTCTATACTTATTATGAAAAAGAATTAATTAAAGGTGCTGGCACTATCGAAGATGGTTATACCATGTCCGATGATGTTAAAAATGTTTGGGAAGGTTATTTTGAAAGCCAAGTTCCATATCACATTTCACACATCTTAGTTAAAGTCGAAGACTCATCCGGAAAATATGCTGACGGAACAATCTCTGAAGCAAACGCAAAGAAACTCTATGATGTTGTCAATCAAATCGCATTTGGTGATGACTCATTCGCAACAATTGCAAAATATTCTTCAGACGATGAAGGTTCTGCAACATTAGGCGGAGATCTCGGCATCATGGATACTTCAACAAGTTTCGTAAATGAATTTAAGCTTGGTCTTTATGCTTACGAAAACCTTTACAACAAGAAACTCCATGGTGAAACTGGCGAACACGTTCCAGCAGAATCACATATTCACATTAATGATACAGTTAGAAGCAACTACACTAAGGCAGTTAATGACAGTGATAGTGACGAAGTAATCCTTCCAACTGTTGATTATTCAGTATTTGAAGAATTAAAAGAATACGCAGAAGTAACAAAATCAGATAACGAAAAATCAGTTATTGACGATGCTTCACTCGTTTATCCAAGAAATATTGTTTATAACAAGTCTCTTAATAAACACTCAATTTCATTCATTACCGGTCCAGCTGATAAAGCAATTGAAGTTAAGAACGGTGTTGAAATGAAATACATCGAAAAACAAACATCTGGTGGCGTTACTTATGAACAAGTTGAAGCTTCATGTGGTACTGGATTTGTTAAATACGCAGGACACGAATTACCAATTCTTTCTGTCAAAGTTGCAGGAGAATGGCAACCAATCCTTTGCGTACGTGCAGGTTCAGGTAGCTACGAAGGAATTCACTTCATCGTTGTAAACCGTTCAGCATTCACCGTAGGTGAAGACAAGAATGGTGTCTCAATGGATGACTACTACACCACTGCATATCCAGATCAAGAAACAACATATCCAAAATATAAATCATCAACTGAAGGTGTTTATGAAGGCGATATGAGAACATATGTCAACTTCTCAAGTGACAATATTGAAAAGACAAGATCAAGAGCAACAGAATTAGCCTCTAAGCTCAAAGGATTTGATAGCGATCGTCTTAACAAATTCATCTTCCTCAAGTTCAAAGAAATTGAAGGATTAAAGATTAAAGACGAAAAACTTGATAAGGCTTTAACAAAATGGATTAACAACTCACTCGATAAACAAGTTACCGAAAGAGAAGAATCCTGGAAGAAAACTTGGACTGAATACATTGATTCACTTCAAAAACAAAATTCCGAAAGAACAAAACTTGTCTCTGATACTTGTAAGCTCCTTTACAAAGGAACAAATAACAAATTATCAATCCAAGGCGCAATCGACGCATTAGGCTTAAGCGCACACGCTGATGAAATTGTTAATGATCTTGTTACTTACTACATTGAAAATGGCGTTGAACTCTATGATGTCAATGGCGATCCAATTGTAGAAGCAGCAGAAGTATTAAATGCAAGTGTTGATTCATTATTTAAAAAGGAAGGAGGACTTTGCAACGATGGAAAAGAACATCAGTAAAAAATTATTTCTCGGAGCATTAGCTCTTTCCGCAGGATGCATCCTCGCATCATGCGCTCCTGTCTCAGCAGTCCCGAGCAACTATAACGAACCATTTGTCGAAATGAATTCAAAAGCAGAATTCGATGAAAACAAACTTGGTACCTTATATGACGCAATTGCAGGTGACACAAACGCAAAAGTAGTTGAAAGAATTACCAAAGAACTTCTTGAAGAACAATTTGGTACTTACGAAGACTACAAGAATGATACATTCACATCAAAAGCATTCTTCGAAGGCAAGACCTCTGAACAAATCGAAGCATTCAAGAAAGATGTTGATCTTAGACTTTCTGAATACTTCTACAACGAAGTTGTCTCAGGATCATATGTTGACGAAGAAGATGGTCAATTCTCAGAAAAGAAACTTTACGAAGCACGTCTTGATGAACTCTATGACCTTGATGCTGAACACAAACCAGAACTTAAGTTCTATGTAACAAAGAGCCTCACAAAAGGTGAATTCGTTACACGTAACGCAGAAGGAAAATTAACATTCAAGTTACAAGGTGACTACACCAACTTTATTGAAAAGAAAGTCTTCCCAGAAATCTTAAAGAACATCTTAGTCGAAGACTACATCTATAGAACTTCACCAATGGACCTTGGTCGTTCATATGCACGTGAAATTTCTTACGTTAAGATTCCTTATGAATCTGAATCACACACCAAGATTCGTTCACTTTGCAAATATTATGCAAAATACTACATCGAAGCTGGTGCTGAATTAAATTACGAAGACTTAATCGACGCAATTAAGGGCTTCTCTTCATTTGATAAAGAAGGTGTTGATGTTATCGCAGAATCAGGTTCTGTCTCTGACATCCTTCTTGCTTCTACCTATGGTAATGATTTCGTTACTGTTGATGAAGCTTATGTCTATGAAGCACTCAACCAAACACTTGTTCCTGCAGGTAAATACTACAAGGAAACAAAACTTGGTAAGATTATCGAATCATTCCAAAAGGCAATCAAAGCTGAAAAAGCTGGTAGATTCCCACTTGCTGAAGATAAAGCAGAACTTGATAAGTTCACATCTGAAGGTAAGACAAAAGAATATGGCTTACTTCAAAAGTTAATCGCTTTAGCAAAAGAAGACTACACAACCGATGGTTGGTTCGTCAAAAATGGCGGAGCTTCAGAATTACCACTTAAAGATCGTTTATTCAGCTACACTGTTTCAAACGAAATCGAAAAGTCAGTTCCTGAAACAAAACCAGGCGATTATGTAAGAAAATCTTATTTAAGAAATATTAAAGGTGTTAAGTTCGTCTTATCAGCAGATGCAGATAAGTTCGAAGATAACCCATACAACTATCTCTACGATGACAATGGTAGCGCCCTCTGGCTCTGCAACGTCACCGAAGCAGTCTCACCACAAAAATTCAACGAAAGACTCGGTGTTTATTATGGCGCAGAAAAAGTTGAAACAATTGGTAGACAAGTTGCAAAAGTTATTTCAACCAAAGATAACTATAAGAGAGATGCTTATACCGAATATCTCAATAAGGTTCTTAATGATGTTACC
Source organism: Bacilli bacterium (assembly GCA_045628045.1). Taxonomy (GTDB): domain Bacteria; phylum Bacillota_I; class Bacilli_A; order RFN20; family CAG-826; genus Fiminaster. The sequence continues at coordinate 64,454 of JAZQOV010000002.1, read as the reverse complement.
TTCTTCGATAGCTCATTATATGAATACTTAAAGAGCGAATACCCAGATCTCGAAATCTTTGAAGATTAATTAATCACACTTTGGGAGGCTTAGGCCTCCCTTTAGTTTGAAAGGAAATCATATGAAAGAAAATGATTGCATATTTTGCAAAATAGCTAATGGCATTATCCCTTCTCATAAAGTTTATGAAGACGATGATGTCCTTGCATTCCTTGATATTTCTCAAGTAACTCCAGGACACACTTTAGTAATCAGCAAGAAGCATTATCAAAACTTCCTCACTGCAGAAAAAGATGTAATGCACAAGGTTATGGACGTTGCCCAACGTATAGGACAGGCCCAAATTGCCATTTTAGGGGCCAAAGGAGTTAACATATTAACAAACGTTAATAAAGAGGCAGGCCAAAGCGTTTTCCACTTCCACGTGCACGTTATTCCTAGATATATCGCAAACGAAGGATTCAGAATTGAGATGAAAGAGAATCCAGACTTATCTAAATTATCTCTTCCTGCTTTAGCAGATGAAATTAAAAAAGCTATTTAATAAAAAAATGGAGCGGTTCTAGCAAACTGCTCCATTTTTATTTTGCTTATTTTCTTGATTTTGGTTTATAGAAGGCTGTATCGTCCATCATCCATAAACGCTGAGTGAATTCACCTTCATTAATTGTTGCAAGTGATTTATCCAAGATCATTTGACGTGAATCGAGCATATCAATCTCTGCAAGAAGCAAAGCTTCACGAGTTGATGGCATTACTGGAGAACCAAACTCAAGTGTACCATGGTGTGCAAGAATCATGTGTTCAAGAAGAAGTGGGACTTCTGAAGTAATGTTAAGAGATTCCACTACTTTCTTAAATTCTGAGTAACCGATTGCAATGTGACCAATAAGCTTACCTTCGGTAGTTTGCACTGGTGCAATTGGATTTTCGTATTCAATTGTTTTACCAATGTCGTGAAGAAGAGCACCTGCAACAAGAATATCTCTATCAACTTGAGTGTAAATCTTGGCAATTGCATCTGCGACATCTGCCATAAAAAGTGAGTGATGTAAAATACCTGATCCAAATTCATGGTGAACTTTTACAGCACCAGGATAAATTGTGTATTTCTCATAAAAATGGCTAATAACAGCTCTAGCAACTTTTTCAACATCTTTATCAGTAAAGCTATTTAAGTAGCCTTCAAGCTTTGCTTTAAGCTTTTCTAATGGAATTGGTGAAACTCTTGCGAAATTTGTCATATTAACTTCGCCTGGTTCAGTTTTAGAGACCTCAACAATCTTAAGTTGTGGTTGGTTTTTATATAAATTTACAATTCCATCCACCACTACAACGCTGCCTGGCACCAAAACTTTTAAGTCTTCACTTGTGGCATCCCATTTTTTAGCTTCAATAGAACCGGTTTTATCTTGGAATGTTACGTTTAAGTAATTTAAACCTTTATCTGTTGTGCCTTTTACTGCACTTACAACTAAAAGTTGTCCAATAATGTGATCACCATCTACAAATTCATTAACCCATTTCATTATTAAGTTCCTCCATCACTAATTTAATGTCTTGAAACATGTAACCTCGAGACATTAATTTGTCGAATATTTTTTCAGTTAAATCTTTCCCTTGTAATTTTCGAGAATAACTCGAAAAAAATCTTTGATAATCTAATTTTAACATATTTAATTCATTTATTGTTGAATTAAAAGTCTTTGCCGAGTAAAAAGATGCAATTTCTTCATTAAATCCAAGACGAATTAACGATGCATAAACGCTTCTTTTTAAATTTGCGTTATTCTTATTTTTGTATCGTTTCACCAAAACACTATGTTGTTTTTGTGCTTCATTTCGTTCTCTTTTTAAATCGTATTTAACTTCATCAATCTTTTTCCTTGAAACATCACGAGCTATTAGCATCGAAATAATTCTGTTATATCCATAATGTTTTGAATCGCAGAAAGAAATAACATTTTTGATTAATTCATCTTCATTTAACAAAGAATATTTTGATAATTTTGCGATTACTTTATTTGCTTCACCTTTTTTCGCGCCTTTCTTTATAAGAAATTCTTTTAATTTGTTTGGAGAACAGTCCCCATTTTTCAGTTTTTTAATTGCAGCATCAAAATATTTTTGAATTTCATTCTCTTTTTTAATTTCTTCAATCAAATTTTCATCTATATCTTTATTAATATATAAATTAAATTCATCTTTGATTGCACTAAAAATTTTAAAAGAATTGCCGTTCTCTAATGTAATTAAATGCTGCTTTTTTTCTCTTTTAATATTAGTGATTTTCATATCACCAACATTATGACACACTTTTTGCACGCTGATTCCCGTTTTTCATAACAGGTAGTAAATACCAAGTATTTAAGTAAAGAAAAAAGCTCATTTTTGAGCTTTTTCATTGGTGGAGATAACAGGAATTGAACCTGCACGGGTTGCCCCATTAGATCCTAAGTCTAACGCGTCTGCCAGTTTCGCCATATCTCCAAATTAAGAAATGGTGCCTTCTATCGGACTTGAACCAATAACCTACCGCTTACAAGGCGGTTGCTCTACCAATTGAGCTAAGAAGGCATCTGGTGGGCGCTACAAGGTTCGAACTTGTGACCTCTTCCGTGTGAAGGAAACGCTCTCCCAACTGAGCTAAGTGCCCTTCTAGGGTGTTTCCCCCTATAATAACAGCCCTCATAAGGGCTGATTATCAACAAATGGTGGATCTTAATAGACTTGAACTATCGACCTCACCCTTATCAGGGGTGCGCTCTAACCAGCTGAGCTAAAGATCCATTTGGCGCTTTTGCGCCTTAATAATATACACTAGTAAGGATATATTTTCAATAATAAATAATTAATATCAATTATTTTTAGGCAAATAAGTTAATGTGACCTGGTAATGCTAGATTCCAAATCCATGTTACTAAAAAGATAAGAATAATTGAAGGAAGCGTATCAATAACCTTCATTTTTGTGAGCTTTAAAATTCTAAAACCAATAATTAATTCAATTATTCCTCCAACTGCAGAAAAATCACCTTTTAGGATTGGATTATCTACAACCGGTTTCACAAATGTTGCTAAAAAGAATAGAAGCAAAAGGATAACTACTTGAGGAATAGAAATTAAAGCGCATGATTTTCCAATATAAGATGCAAAGATAAAGACAGTTACAAAATCCATAATTGCTTTGCAAATAAGCATCGTAGTCCCATTCCCTAAACCTTCATTTATTGCACCAAATATGCCAGTTCCACTAACACAACAAAGTACTAAAACTGTATTAAACATGGATGATTTTTCTTCGTCCTGATCTTGTTTAAAGAATTTTTTGTTGATCTTCGCGAATAAAGAGGAAACTCTATCATCAAGTTTTAAAAGTGAACCAATGAGTGTGCCTAAAACTAAAGAAAGCACAACCGCAGGAAGAGTTTGAACTTGAATTGTTAAGATAATACCTATTGCAAGTGCAACAAAGCCCATTAAAACACTTAAGGCTGTAGCAACTCTTTCTTTTAATCTAGAGCCTACTAAGCCTCCTAAAAAACCTGCAATAAGGACTGCAAATGAATTTACTAATGGGCCAAGTGGAAACATATTGATATTATAAATAATATATAACCTAATTCAACCTATTTTTTAATTTATTTTGCTTCATTAAATTCGCCTTTAAGCAAAGCATTGAAATCAACTTTGCCAACTTTGGTTGTTGGCATTTTATCAATAAATGTTATTTTCTTTGGAAGTGCATATTTTGCGATATTTTTAGCACACAATGATTTGATTTCTGCTTTTAATTCTTCACTTGGCGCAAAGCCTTTCTTTAAAGTAATGAAAGTTTGAATTCTGTCTGTGCCATCAGAGTAAGGAAGAGCGAGAACGCAACTTCTGTCCACCATTTCAAATGATTCAATAATATTTTCGAGTTCATTTGGGAAGACGTTGTAACCATTTGTTACAATCATTCTCTTAATTCTTCCTTTAAAGAAGAAAAATCCATCTTCATCCACTGAGCCAAGATCCCCTGAATGAATCCAATATTTTCCATCTTTATGTTTCTTCATAGAGATGTCAGTTTCTTCAGGATCATTATAGTAATAAGACATGTTAGTGATTGAAGAGAAGACAATTTCACCAACTTCATTAGTTTTAACTTCTTCTTCAGTACCTGGTTTAACAATTTTAACTTCAACACCTGGAAGAGCTACACCAATTGAGCCTTCTTTTTGTTTATCAACCGGATTAAGTGTGGTTGCAACAACGCCTTCAGTCATTCCATAGCCTTGTCTTACTGGAACCTTTGCATTATGTTCCTTAAGGAACACATTAATTTTTCTTTCTAATTCTACAGATAAATAATCTGCACCAGAGAATGCACCTTTAAGGAATGATAAATCGGCTTTTTTCATTATTTCTACGCCCATTAATCTTTCAAATAATGCAGGAACTCCAGACATGTAGTTACATTTATTTTTAATTAAGTCTTTTGCGTATGTTTCAGGAGTAAATCTTGGAATAAGAACGCAGCGTGCGCCAAGCATAAGCATTGAGTGAACACCAATAACTAGGCCATTACCATGGAAAATTGGCATAACGGATAAGAATCTATCTGAATTATCAATCATTGGGTTAGCCTTAAGCATTTGCTCTGCAGATGCATTAACTGCAGTATTAGATAAACAAACACCTTTGACTTTACCTGTTGTTCCTCCAGAGTGAAGAATCAAAGCTATTTCGTTTTTGGTTTTAAGTTCACTTAAATCAACATTGGCTTTATTTTTAATAAAGTCAGTCCACATTAATACTTTAGAAGCATCAAATTTTGGGGTCTTCTTTGCAAGTGTTAAATCATAACCAACTTTCTTCACAAAAGATAATTCATCACGCACGCTTGCAACGATGATGTTTTTAAGATTTGTCTTTTCTCTAATTGCTTCAATTTTATTAACAAATTGATCAATGATTAAAATTGTTGAGGCTTTTACCTTATTAACAAATGTTAAGAATTCATTTTCAGATGAAAGTGGATGAATCATGTTTACAGTAACACCAATTTTGTTACAAGCATAAATTGTTAAGATTGCTTGTGGTGTGTTAGGCATTGCAATACAAACAATATCTCCATCTTTTAAACCAAGATTTAGTAAGCACAAAGCGACATCATCAATTCGCTTTGCCATGGTTTCATAAGTCGTTTTCTTTCCCATGAAGGAATATGCGATATTTTTTAGATATTTCTTCTCGGATTCAAATACGTAATCAACAAGTTTCATAGCAAAAACCCCCTAAAATAACGTAAATAATTGGCCAATTCCAATGCCTAAAAAGGTACCGATTGCATAACCTAGTGATCCTAGGATTAATCCTGTAGCTAACATATATTGTGCGCCAATACTTTTAGTAACGCTAGGAATAAATGCTGGTCCATAAATGCCTGCTGTGCATGTTGTAATCATAATATCAGCATTGATTTTGAAAATTTTGCATAGTAATAAATGAAGTAAAAATGTAGCAAGGGTAATGATTGCAAAATGAATAAAAATATTTAATGCAAGACTAGAAAGTTTATTAAAATCAATAATTGATGAAATTGCAAAACTAAAAACACAAGAACAATATTCACCCATTTTGTTGTTGCCTTTTACTTCTCTTATATTTTTATTAAATGAAAGTACAAGACCAATAACTGTGGTTCCAAGCATTAAAGCCGGGACTAAATAATTGGTTAATGTTCCATCAACTTTTCCGGTAATAACCCAGATCAAAACACCAACTCCGGCTGATATTGCTACAGCGCCTAAAGTTAATAAAATATTGCGGAAAACACCATGATTTTTAAAGGAAAATGCCGTTTCTTCTTGTTTTTCACAAACAAATTCTTTGTCTTTTTCAACATCGCCTTTTAAGAAATGTTTTATTAAAGGTTTTGCGAGCAAAATCAAAAATACATAAAACAATCCGCCAAAGATAATGTCGCTAATATTGCTCATTAAAATTGTGTCTTTATCTAATCCAAATGAATAAGCAACTGAATTGAGATTTGGAGTTCCGCCGGTGTAAAGTCCAACAGCCATTCCACTTAATACATTTCCAGAGGCAATGTTTTTAGAGAATGCAAAATAGGTAATTGTGGTGACACAAATAACAGAGAAGATTAGTAATCCAAATGAAATTAAACTCTTTTTTGAAAGCTTAAGAACATCTCTAAAATTTGTATTATAAAGTAAGAACGGAATTGAAAAAGAAACCGCTAGATATGAAAGAATTTCATTCCCAGAAGTATCTCTTTGAGTAATTATATTTGTTTTTGTGAATGCAAAAATAATTAAAGCGTAAACAATACCTAAAAGGTAATTAGTGCCAACTACGCCTAATTTCTTTGTTAACCAGTTATTACTAAATTTAATAGTAAGAAACGGCACAACTAAAGCTAGAATAATTTCAATAATTGTTAAAATCATAATTCTTTATAGTAGATGCGGTAGGTTTTCGATCTAACTCCTCCAGCAGAAACAACAAGTCCATTTGATTTATCATTGTTTTCCATAATGGTTCCAAGCCCTACACGAGTAATGTGATTTTTCTCAATTGATTTTCTTGTTTCATTATATAAAGCTTTTGAAATTCCTTTGTGTTGATATTCAGGAATTATGTATTGAAGCATTGCCCTTAAACCTGTAATGCGTTTTTTATAAATAGCGAACTTAATTAGTGAAAATATATTGGTTTTCCCGTTCATTTTCTTAATTACCTCATTGTAATTAGGTAATGCGAAAGTAAAACCAATTGGTCTATTATCTTTATTTGTTCTTGCAAAAAATACATAATCTGGATTAAGGAATGATTTAAAAGAATAAAAGATTTTTTTAATCTGTTCTTTAGAAATAACTTCTTCAAAATTTATTGAAGTTGATGCGGTCACCATAATGTCATGAACCGCTTCAATTTCTCTATCAAGCTGCTTTAAGTCTGCTTTATCAATATGAATGTCATTATCAATTAAAGCTTGTTCACCTTTTTCTTTAACGGCTTTCATCTTATCTTCTTTAAAAGAATATTCATATTCAAGAGCATCGATTAATTTCTTAAATCCATACTTTTCAAAGTAATCTTTGTAATAAGGTTTATTATAAGATGTAAAAAGCATTGGGAATGTATCGAAGTTATCAATTAAAATGCCTCTTCTGTTGTCTGGATCATGATGGAAAAAAGTTCCACATGTGCAATCAGCACCTTTTTCCTTTAATAAATTAAGGGAGAAATCCATTAATTCCTTAAAAACATCATAATTCTCAACAAACTCAATATGCGAAAAATATCCGCACTTATCTGATTTAAGTTGTTTGCTTTTTCCAATTGTTAATAACACTCGACCATCAACCTTGTTATTCTTATCGAAATGACATACTGCGAAATATGTTTTTCTGAAGAAGACTAGTCTTTTAAGTGTCTTTTTTAAATCCTTATTAATATAAGGAATATAGTTTTTATCACCTTTGTATAAAGCATCTCCAAAGTTGATAAAAGCTTTAATTTCTTTTTCGGTTATTTCTCTAATCATAAAATATAAAGTACCTTTACATTTTATAGTTTATCATATTAAAAGGATTTTGAAAAGTAAAAAAGTTTATTAATAAACTTTTTTATATTTTAATAACCAAACAAAAAAAGAGCACCATTTCTGGAGCTCTTCTTGTAAACGATGATTAACGTTTTGAGAATTGTGGAGCACGACGAGCTGCTTTGAGACCGTATTTTTTACGTTCTTTAGCACGAGCATCTCTTGTGACTAAACCAGCGACTTTAAGTGCCTTTCTATCTTCACCTGCTTCAAGTAAAGCACGTGCGATACCAAGACGAATTGCGCCAGCTTGACCAGTGAATCCACCGCCTTTAACAAAAGCTTCAACGTCATATTTGTCAGCTTTACCAACAACCTCAAGAGGTTGTGATAAATCCATGACTAATGTGGCATATGGCATATAGGTTTTAACATCTTCACCATTGACGATGATTTTGCCTTTACCTGCTGTGACATAGACACGAGCAACTGATGATTTGCGTCTACCAGTTCCGTAATATTTCTTTGCGTCTGCCATAGTAATTCTCCTTATTTCTTCCACACGAGAACTTCAGGTTTCTGAGCTTCGTGTTTATGTTCAGCGCCTTTGTAGACAAAGAGTTTCTTGGCCATTGATCTACCAAGTGGTCCTTTTGGGAGCATTCCCCAAACTGAACGGGTAATCATTTCTTCTGGATATCTTTCAATCATTTCACCAGCAGTTCTCACGCGGAGACCACCTGTGTATCCTGAAGCGTTGTAATATTTTTTGTTTTTAGCTTTATTTGTGCCAGACATAGCTACTTTTTCACAGTTAATGATAATGACATAATCACCACAATCTACGTTTGGAGTATAGATTGGTTTGTCCTTACCCATTAATTTAACTGCAACAAAGGAAGCAAGACGACCATAAGGAATGCCGGTTGCATCAATGACATACCACTTACGTTCGATCTTTTCTGGTTTTGCGATCGTTGTTTGACGTTGCATTTTGCTTTCCTCCTTTAACTCGAACAATAATCTTACCGGGACTATTGATTTTCAAGGTGCGAGTTAGATTATACTAAAATGTATAAATCTAGTCAAAGACTTTCTAATTAAAATAGGTTTTACCTATCTTTTTTATGCTTTTTTCAAAATTCATACTCTCTAGGGTATTATTTTTAAAATTTCATAGAAATTATAAAAATAATACCTTATAATATAGTTGCTCACAGAAATATGAGCTAAATTTTTAGGAGGTATGGCGTGGCACTACGACGCATGAAAGTGTGGGCGTTGTGCAGAAAGGATATTCTATTAGATAGAATATTTGATCGCATTAATCATTATTATACTGCTACTATTAATAATGTTTAAAAATTAATCTTGTAACAAGGATTTATTGACGCCCTCTACTTTCAAAAATGAGAAAAGGAATCGAGTACCAGTCGATTCCTTTTTGTTAGGATTTATCTAACGCCTACCTATAATATACTACTTATTTAAAAATATTCAATACTCTCTATTAGAGATTAACGTTGTGAGCAACGCTTTGAACATCCTCACATTCTTCAAGTGCATCGATAAGTTCTTCAAACTTTTGTTTGGATTCTCCATCAAGGTCAATCCATTCATTTGGTTCAAGACGAACTTCTGCTTCTTCAAATTCAGTAATTCCCATACCAGCAAGAACTTCTTTTGCTTTGGCAAATGCTGCTGGAGAAACTGTGACATAAATCATGTCTTCTTCAGCTTCAACTGATTGAACATCAACATCGCCAAGAATTAAAGTTTCTTCAACTTCATCACGGTTTGTTCCTTTGAATGAAAGAACGCCTAATTGAGTGAAGTTATAAAGAACTGAACCTTGGTGTCCACCTTTACGAACAATTGCGGTTCTAACTTCAACAAGTGCTCTATTTGGATTGTCAGTTAATGTATTAACGACAAGGAATGAATTTCCTGGTCCATAATATTCATAACAACCTTCAACGAATGCAACAGCGTCTCCGCCTTGTGCTTTTTTAATTGCTCTATCAAAAACATCTCTTGGAACTGATTTTCCACGATATTTATCGTAAACCGCTCTTAATGCTAAGTTTGTTTTTGGATCTGGATCTCCGGTGCGAGCTGCCATATATGCTTCTTTAGAAGCACGAGCATAAAGTGCTGACTTCATTGCACCAGTTTTTGCCATAGCTGCGGCACGAACTTCATGATGTCTACCCATAGTAATAATCTCCTTTTCGGCGTCCTCTATTATACGCTTCTTATATAATAAGTGAAATCAATAATTAACTTTTAATACAAAACTTCCTTCAGATAAAGGCCATAAGCCGGGGCTTTATATGAAGATGGTTTTCTAATTTTATCGTTAAGATTTTTGTTTAAATCTTCAGTGGATAATTTGCCTAAACCAACTTGAATTAAATTACCCACAATCATGCGAACCATGTATCTCATAAATCCATTACCAGTCATTGAAATAGTGATATTTTCTTTTTCCTCAGAAATAGACAAATCAAAGATATTTCTAACAAAGTTAGAATCATCTTCTTCTTTTGATGTAAAATTCATGAAATTATGTTCACCCAAAAATAGTTCTGAAGCTTCTTTCATTTCTTCTACATCAAGCTTTTGAGATAAGGTGTATTCAAGGTCATTTTTGAATGGATCACTGACCTTTGAGTTTCTAATTTTATAAATGTATGTTTTCTTGTTCGCATTAAATCTTGCGTGAAAATCGTCAGAAACTTTTGAAAAAGACAAAATTCTTATATCTTCAGGAAGAAGTTCATTTAATGAATGAGACATTTTGTAAATATCGAGCTCTTTTTCAGTGTCAAAATGAAATGTTTGACCTAATGCATGAACTCCGGCATCAGTTCTACCTGAACCATAAATTTTAATTTTTTCGGACAAAATTTTACTTAAAACACACTCAATAGTTTCTTCTATAGAAGGGAGTTTAGAAACAGTTTGTTTTTGCCAACCACAGAAATTAGTGCCTTTATAAGAAGTAATTGCTAAGTATCTCATGAATGTCTCCTTATAATAGCGTCAAGTGCTGCAGTCACGATAATATAAATGAAAATTATAAGAAGCCCTAAAACAAACCAAGGAATAAAGTTAATGGTGCCTAAATTCCATCCATATGATGAAATTATAATAGTGAGAGCACAAAGTGCACCACATAATATAAAACCAAAGATATCGATAACTTTAAATCTTAGAACTCTATATCTTGTTCTAGTTGCTTTTGGATCATAACCTCTTGCTTCCATTGAATCAGCAAGTTCTTCACTTCGTTGGAACGAAGAAATAAATAGCGGAATTATTAAGGAAACAATTGCTTTTAATCTGTTTGATAATTTTCCATTTTTAAAGTCAACTCCACGAGAAGACTGAGCTTTCATAATTCGGTCAGTTTCATCAAGAAGAGTTGGAATAAAACGTAATGCAATTGAAATTGTCATTGCAACTTCATGAGCTGGGAATTTAATAACCTTTAATGGAGTCATAAACCACTCAAGACCATAAGTTAAATCAAGTGGCTTTGTAGTTGCGGTTAAAAGCATTGTGAGCATAATCATTAAGACAAGTCTTAAAATAATCTTTAAACTTTGGAAAATTGCCTCCCAGTAAATGGTGAGTTTTCCAATGTTAAAGGCCTCCATAGTTGAGCCTGCTGGAGGAGTAAAAATGTTAATAATTAGTAATAAAATTACAAAGAACCACAAAACTCTTAATGACTTAAACACATCAAGAATTGAAACTCGAGCAATTAAAAGAAGTGAAATGATAAAAACAGCCAAAATTCCACCAATAATGAAGGTTAATTCAAATGTATTGTAAGAAATAAAAATAGCCACCATTAAAGCAATAAGACAGATAATCTTATTTCTTGGATCCATTCTATGAATGAAGGAATCACGAGGAACATAACGACCGAGTGCTATCGAATTCATTTTCTAATCCTCGCTATTTCAAGTGCCAAGTCATGAATGTTTTTAATCTTTGTTGGATCAATTTTCATTCCCTTTTGAAGGCACATATTAACTGTTTTTTGAATTAATGGAGTTTCTAAAGAATACTTTTCTACTTCTTCTTTAAATAAATTGCTTGGGGTTGTGTGAAGAGCAACCTTGCCATCATCCATAACAATTACGTCATCTGCATATTCAAAAACGATATTAATATCGTGAGTAACTACAATTATTGTTGTTCCTTTTTCATTAAGTGACTTGAATAAGGACAACATTTCTCTTGTTCCCTTAGGATCAAGGCCTGCTGTCGGTTCATCTAAAACGAGAATTTTTGGTTCAAGCGCCAAAATGCCCGCTATAGCAACACGACGTTTTTGCCCACCGCTTATTTCAAATGGTGATTTCTTAAAACAATCTTCATCTATTCCGACAGTTTTTAGACATTTATGCGCGATTTCTAGTGCTTTTTCTTTTTTTACACCAAAATTCATTGGACCAAAAGCAACATCTTCTTCAACCGTTTCTTCAAAAAGTTGATATTCAGAAAATTGGAAAACGATTCCAACTTCTTTTCTCAATTCATGAATTCGTTTTAATGACTTATGTTTCTTCTCGATAACAAAATTATTAACATTGACACTTCCTTTGCTTGGAACAAGAAGTGCATTGAGTTGTTGAATAAGTGTTGACTTGCCACAACCAGTACGTCCTACCACACAAGTAAAAGAGCCATCCTTGATATCTAAATTGACTCCTTTGAGAGCTTCGTTTCTGAATGGCGAATTCTCTAAATATGTATAGAAAACATTGTTAAATTTTATTGGCATAATTCTTCAACAATCCTTTCAATACTTTCGGTATTTTTTACTTCAATACCTTGAGATTTTAATTCAGCAATAAGTCTATTTTTAAATGGTAAATCTAAGCCTGCTTCCGCAAAAATACTGGCGTTTTCCAGTACTTTTTCAGGTTTTTCATGAATTAATACTTTGCCTTTTGAGAGCACAATAACTTCGTCGCTAGAGAACGCTTCTTCTAAATCGTGTGTGATTGAAAGAATGGTAAGACCTGGATTTTCTTTACGAAGCTCGTTAATGCATTCACGCACTTCTCTTTTTCCAACAGGATCAAGCATAGAAGTTGCTTCATCAAAAATAATTATGTTTGGAGAAAGAGCTAAAACACCAGCAATGGCGACTCTTTGTTTTTGACCACCAGACAAATTTTCTGGTTCTTTGTCTAAGAATTTTTCCATATGAACTTTTTTGGAAAATTTCTCAATAATTTCATCCATATTCTCACGAGGAATGCATCTATTCTCTAAACCAAAGGCAATATCATCCCTTACTGTTGTTCCAACAAATTGATTATCTGGATTTTGGAAAACAATTCCAATGTGTTTTCTAATCTCGCGAATATTCTTTGAATCAACTTGTTTGCCAAGGACCTTAATTGTTCCTTCGTTTGGTTCAAGCAAACCTATGACTAATTTAGCAAAAGTAGATTTTCCACTACCGTTATGGCCGATAATTGAAATATATTTACCTGATTCTATGTCAAAAGAAACATCATCGAGGACGTTTACTTTTTTGTCGTAACTAAAAGTTAGGTTATTTATTTCAATTAATTTCATTTTGACTATTTACTAAAAGTAAAGTTAATTAATCTACCTTCGTACTTTCTAGTTTTTATACCAGCAAGTTTAAGCATTTTTGCAGATGCTTTAGTTTCGGTAGTATCGGCATATTTGTTGTCCATATAGACAACTTCTTTAATTCCTTTTTGAATGATTGCTTTTGTGCATTCATTGCAAGGGAAAAGTGTTACATAAAGAGTACAACCTTTAAGGTGTGAACCATCTCTTGTGTTTAAAATAGCATTAAATTCTGCATGGCAAACATAAAGATATTTAGAATCTAAACCTTCGCCTCTTTCCCAAGAAAGCTTTTCTTCATCGCATCCAATTGGCATTCCATTGTATCCGTTTGAAACAATCTTGTGATCTTCGTCTACAATACAAGCTCCAACTTTTGTGTGTGGATCTTTACTTCTTTGGCTGCTTAAAACAGCCATAGACATAAAGTATTCATCCCATGTAATATTTGATCTAGTTTTCATATTTGTACTCCAATATGTCAATTATTGTATCACAATCTTTGCAAATATTATGTAATTTTATACATGATTTGCTATGAAACCGCTATAATTATAGTGTTTCAAGGAGATTTTTATGTCTAGATATGTAGTTTCACTTGGTGGAAACGCTCTCGGTAATAATGCCGAAGAACAAAAGCAACTTTTAGTTGGGGTTGCAAAATCAATTGTCCACCTCATCAAACTTGGTAACGAAGTTATCTTAGTGCACGGAAACGGACCACAAGTTGGTATGATTAACCTCGCATTTACAGAATCAACTTCCGCACCAGATATGCCATTCCCAGAATGTGGCGCAATGAGCCAAGGTTACATTGGTTTCCATATTCAAAATGCTATTTATAATGCATTAAAAGAAGAAGGAATTCAAAGAAATGTTGTGACACTTGTGTCACAAGTTCTTGTTGATAAGAACGATCCAATGTTCCAAAACCCAACCAAACCTGTCGGTGCATTCTATTCTGAAGAAGAAGCTAAAAAATTAGCAAAAGAAAAAGGATACGCAATTAAAGAAGATGCAGGCCGTGGCTGGAGAAGAGTTGTTGCTTCACCACTTCCAATCGATGTTATTGAAAAAGAATCAATCTCTTCACTTGTCAAAAAAGGTGACATTGTCATCTGTGCAGGCGGAGGCGGTATTCCTGTAATTGAAAATAAAGGAAAATTAGAAGGCGTTGCCGCAGTTATCGACAAAGATTACGCATCAGCAAAAGTTGCAGAACTTGTTGGTGCAGATTATTTGGTAATTTTAACAGCAGTCGATAATGTTTATATTAACTTCAATAAACCAGATCAAAAGAAACTTGAAAAGGTTACAAAAGCTGAAATGGAAGATTACTTAAAGACAGATTACTTTGCAAAAGGAAGTATGTATCCAAAAGTAAATGCTTGCGTTAAATTCCTAAATAATGCTCCAGGTAAAACAGCAGTAATTTCATCACTTGCAAAAGCTCCAGAAGCATTCGAAGGCAAGGCCGGAACAATAATTAAATAATAAACAATAAATATTGAAAATACCGTGGATTTCCGCGGTATTTTCTTATTTTATCGAATATTTTTATCTATCGTATGGCCATCCTTTTAATGTGGCATCACATAAGATTTGACCATAACCACCTTGCTTATTTGGAACGTAATTATTCCATCTTAAAATAAAGAATGTTGCAGTTGGTTCAAAGATGTAAGTTCTAATTTCTCTAGTTGTATTATTAGTAGGAACATCTGACTTCTCAATCACAATATCTGTAACCGAAATAAGTTTATCGCTCGAGTTATACATCTCTAATTTAAATTGAGGTTGACCATTCACTGCACTGTATTTATCAGATGTATGAAGTGTGAACCAAAAATTAAAACGAATCTCAAGTTTGTTCCAAGAATTAAATTTTGGAGAAACAATAAAACAATTCTTTTTAAATTCAATACCTGAATAATCTACGCTTTCATTTGGATTCTCCCATAAACATCCGTTTGGATTATGAGAATCACCATAATAGAAATTCCAAGCATCATTATATTCAGGTTCATGACCATCATGAAACTCAAAACTGGTGTAATCTTCTAAAGAAAGCGCGTTATTTGTAGGGTGATAATCACTTGTTCCGCCATCATCGATGTGTGTTGTTCCACCGCCATCATCAGTTTGGGTGTTTCCGCCATCATCATCAGTTTGGGTGTTTCCACCATCCTCATGATGAGTTTCTTCATTTTGTTGCTGATGATTTGTTTCGGATCCTGTTTTGTTAATGAAAGATTCCAAAAATGAACATCCAGTAAGAAGTGATGACAATGCTAATAGCAAAACTAATTTAGTCTTTTTCATAATTAAATTTTAAAATCCAATGTTGTAAATTTATCAATGTTATCTAGAACATATTGCACTGCATGTTGTGCTTTATGATGGTCAGATGGAACATGGTGATTTGCGCGGTAAGAAATGCGCAAATGTGCCAAAAACGATGCTTTTTCCTGGATATCTTTGCGTTCTTCTTCGCTTTTATCTTTGAAAACTATGTTGAAAGTATCTTCATAAATTTTCTTTGTAATTTCATAATCGATACCAAAGAAATCTAATGTTTTTTCTGGTGTTAATTCATCATAAGCAACCATTGCATAATAAGAATAAGCAATTTCAAAGAGTGGATGACCAACGCCTAATGTGTCCATATCAATTATGATTGGTTCATCATTTTGAAACATAATATTCTTTATATGAAAATCACCATGAACTAAAGTATGTCCATCAGCAATTGTAGAAATTAATTTTTTAATCTTTGAAATTACATCTGGAGAATAAATTTTATTTTCTTCAAAATATTCAATCCATTCATTTACATATTCAGTTTTCTTTGGGAGAGTTTCGTCATAAGTTTCAGTATGTAAAAAAGCAGATAATGCAGAAGCAAATAATTCAGTGAATTTGCCGGTTTTTCCCGGGTTTTTCACGATTAAATTGCTCATAACATCACTTTTTAGAAGCTCGTAAACGCAGCCATAGCCGCCTTCTTTAATACGAACAATATCAAACGGAATTGCTGTAGGAACTCCAAGTATAAAAGCTTTCTTAGACATTGCGATTTCGTTCTCAATGTCATCCATGTTTGTGCCTTCTCTATAAACTTTAATAATGGTATCAATGTCGTAACGATAAACTTTGCCATTAGCGCCTTGTCCAATAACTTCTTTTCCTTCAATAGATAAAACACGTTTAGCGCGTTTAATCTTAATCATTTCAGTAAAACCACTTATTGAAAAGACTTCATAAACATCAACATCAACGTTGATTACTTCAATTGTCTTAGCGAGCTTTGCACACTTTAAAATAATGCGAAGCCCTGCACTTGAAACATATGAAACATCTTCTAGATCAATAGTTACATCATCTTGTTGAGTTATTTTAGAGAAAATTTCTTCTCCATGAGCCTCAGCAAAAGTTGACTCAATTTTTCCGGAGAGTTTAATTACAAGTTTATTATCAATTTTATTAATAATAATTTCTTCCATTGCTTTAACATTATACTATGTATAGCGATAATAATAAATAACAAAAAAGCACCGCCGAAGCGATGCTTAATTTGTCATTGAGTTAATTATTTAATAACAACAACTCTTGTAACGCCTGCTACAGCTTTAAGAGCAGCTTCATCGACTGAAGCAACTTCTGCTACAACAGCACCGAAGTTACCTTTCATGCCTGAAGCAAGTTTAGTTGCTTTGAGCATTCCAGTAATTTCTGCAACGTGGTCGCCTTCGAATAAAACGACAACACGAGTACCTGTTTTTGCACCAAGATCAATTCTTGGGTAGTTGACTGAATTGATAATATTACCGTTTTCGACATAGTCGACAACTTGTTTTGCTGCCATTGCTGCACAGTTGTCTTCAGCTTCTTCAGTTGAAGCACCTAAGTGTGAAATTGCAACGACACCTTCCATATTAGCAGTCTTGAAGTTAGGGAAGTCTGTAACGTATCTACGAACTTTTCCTGCTGCAATGGCTTCTTTAAGGTCATCATCATTAACAATTGCATCACGTGCACAGTTAACAAGGATAACGCCGTCTTTCATTTTGCCAAATGCTGCTTTGTTGATCATTCCTTTAGTTGCGTCTAATAGTGGGACGTGAACTGAAATATAATCAGCACGAGCATAAAGCTCATCATATGAAACAACTTCTAAATCTGCTGGACAGAGGTGTTTGTTTCTTTCGACTGTTGCTGCGCTTGGTTCAACTGCAATAACATGCATTCCAAGTGCACCAGCAGCACCAGCAACTAAAGCGCCAATTGCGCCTAAACCAATAATACCAAGGGTTTTGCCCATGATTTCGGTTCCTGCGAATGCGCCTTTTGCTTTTTCCATGGACTTATTGATAAGTTCATCACCCTTGTTTTCCTTGACCCATTCCATTGAGCCACGAATATCACGAGCTGCAAGAAGCATTGCTGCAATTGTGAGTTCTTTAACTGCGTTAGCATTTGCGCCTGGTGTATTGAAAACAACAACACCTGCTTTTGCGTATGCTTCAAGTGGGATGTTGTTGACACCTGCACCTGCACGAGCAACTGCTAAAACGCCAGCTGGAAGAACAGTTTCAAGCATGTTTGCACTTCTAACAAGAATTGCACCTGCTTCATTCATATCTTCAGTCACAGTGTAGGATGAAGGTAAAACCTTCATTCCAACTGGGCTGATTTTATTTAGACATAAAACCTTCATTATTTGTGTGCCTCTTCGAATTCTTTCATGTATGCAATAAGAGCTTTAACACCCTCGATTGGCATAGCGTTATAGATTGATGCACGAAGACCACCAGTTAAACGGTGTCCTTTAAGGTTTGTAAATCTGTATTTCTTTGCACCTTCGAGGAATTCAGCATCCATTTCATCGCTTGGAGTTCTGAATGTAACGTTCATTAATGAACGTGATGCTTTATCAACGTATGGAGTAAAGAGTTTTGAAGAATCAAGGTATTCATAAAGCAATGCTGCCTTTTCTTCGTTGAGTTTTTGTCTTGCTTCAAGTCCGCCAGTCTTAAGTAACCATTTGAAGACTAAACCACAAATGTAAATACCATAGGTTGGAGGAGTGTTGTACATAGAACCATTTTCAGCATGAATTCTATAGTCTAAATATGCTGCAAGTGGAATCTTTGGTGTACGTGCAAGAAGATCATCTCTGATGATACAAATTGTAACGCCAGCTGGGCCAACGTTCTTTTGTGCACCTGCATAAATCATGCCGAACTTCTTAACATCGATTGGTTCTGATAAGAAGCATGATGACATATCTGCGATTAATGGAATATCACCTGTTTCTGGATATTCTTTGTATTTTGAACCAAAGATTGTATTGTTGTCACAGATGTAGACATAGTCTGCATCTTTGTCAAACTTAACACCTTTGAGATCTGGGATTTTCTTAAATCCACCTTCTTCGCCTGATGCGACAACGTTAACTTCACCATAGAGTTTTGCATCTTTGATGGCTTTCTTTGTCCAAACACCAGTGTTAATGTAATCTGCTTTTCCTTTAACCATGAAGTTCATTGGAATCATGGCAAATTGAAGTGTAGCACCGCCTTGAAGGAATAAAACTTTATAGTTTTCTGGAATACCAATTAATTTACGAAGATCTGCTTCAGCTTCGTCAATAATTGCTTGGTAAGTTTTGGAACGGTGTGACATTTCCATGACCGACATGCCTGAATCGTGGCAATCAAGCATTTCCGCTGCTGCTGTTTTGAGGACTTCCTCTGGTAACATAGCTGGTCCTGCGGAGAAGTTGTAAATTCTACTCATTGATTTACTTCCTTTCTGTTATTTAATTCTCTGTGATTCGAGATAATAACGTTTTTCTGTAGCGTGTCCCATCGAGAATGCCTTTCTCGGTAAGACTTTGTCTTTTGCGATGTAATCGAATATATCGCCTTTGGTAAGTGCTGGCATAATTAATGCAACACTTCCTGGATGTTTCTTAGCAACTTCGATTGTTTGATCCTCATCATGAATGTAATCGACGCTTGCTTCCTTATGTGCTTTAAGGTAGCCATCAACATACGCTTGAACTTTTTCGTATGCTTCTGGGCCAACTTTTGGCATCATAAGTTTTTCTTTTCCACCGTTGGTGGAATAAGTATATGATTCGTATTCGCCACCAAGGGCTTTACGAAGTCCAGGTAAGAATGAATCACCAACATCAAATACAACACGATGAATAGGTTCGAAAATCAAACCTTCATCGTAAATATTTAATGCTTCAACAAGAGCGTATCTTGCTGGATGAGTTTTTCTTTCAGCTTCACTAAGTGAAACTTTAATCTTATCCCAATGTGCTTTAGCAGTTGCTAAGCTATGGTTTCCATCACCAACAATGAATAATAATCCATTACCATTCTTCTTAAGAAGTTTTTCGAATTTCTTAATGATTGGTTCTGTTTTAGTGATTTTATATCCTTTAATATGCCCGCCATCTTTATTTAGTTCAAAGTCATAGACTTTTTCTAATTTATCGCGTTTGGCATATAACTTCTCAATGATTTTGCGTTTCTTGTCATCAAATAAGAATAGAATATGTGGAAGTTCTACTGGAGCATTTTCTCTAATTTTAAGTCTTGGAGGAATGCGGTCTACAATAGTAGCTTCTGATGCACGTATGAGAGATTTAACACCTTTTTCATAAGTGTAATCTTCAAGGTCAATTGCAATCATAAGACCTAAACGTCTTTCGACAACTGAGGTTTTACGATCAACAAGAATGAAACATTCGCCTTGATCCACTAAAACGTTGGTATCTAAGTATTCTTGGATTGTCTTATTAACTTTGTTAATAAATTTAACATCGTCAACCTTTCCAAGATATGCTTCTGGGAACATCATGCGAAGAGTTGATGGTTTTTTACCCACCAACTTTTCGACATCATCCCAATAATCCATTTGAGATGTAAATTGGTCGCAGGCAATAACTGCCCATGCGTTCATGTCTACACCCGCTTTTGGGAGAAGAATGTGAGGAGCTTTAATGGTCGAAAAGGCCATTAGCAAACTCCTTGTGCAATCATGGCATCCATGACTTTTTCAAATCCTGCAATATTTGCACCTAATGCAATATTGGTTGGTTGACCATATTTGACTGCTGTATCATGACATTTCTTGAAAATGTCTTTCATGATTTGTTTGAGTCTTGCATCGACTTCTTCGAATGTCCAGCTTAAGTGAAGAGCATTTTGTGACATTTCTAAGCCAGAAACTGCGACACCGCCAGCGTTTGCGGCTTTTCCAGGGGCAAATAATACGCCATTTGTGTTAAAGAAACGAATTGCTTCTACGTCACATGGCATATTTGCGCCTTCGACAAGCATCTTAACGCCATTAGCCTTAATTGCCTTAGCTTCTTCAATGTGAATTTCACCTTGTGTAGCACATGGGAGTGCAATGTCACATTTTACGTTGTGCCACATGTTACGTGGGCCTGCAACGAATTTAACGCCTTTGTGATCAGCAGCATAATCTTTTGAGAACATGCCTTTTGCTTTAGCTTTAGCGTTAATATATGGAACATCGAGTCCGTTTGGATCATAGACGTAACCTTCAATATCAGACATAGCAACTAAAACACCGCCGAGTTCATGACATTTTTCAGCAGCCATACCGCCGACCTTGCCTGAACCTGAAATCATAACTTTCTTGCCTTTAATTGAGGTCTTTTCAAATTCTTTTAACATTTCTTCTACAAAGTAGAGAAGTCCATAACCTGTAGCTTCTGGACGACCAAGTGATCCACCATAAGAGAAATTCTTGCCAGTGAATGTTCCTGACCATTCATCTCTAAGTTTCTTGTAGTAGCCAAACATGAAACCAATTTCACGTGCGCCAACGCCTAAATCGCCAGCAGGAACGTCTGTGTTTGGACCAATGTGACGGAAGAGTTCGGTCATAAGTGATTGACAGAATCTCATAACTTCACCATCGGATTTTCCGCGTGGATCAAAGTCTGCTCCACCTTTACCACCACCCATTGGGAGGCCTGTTAATGAGTTTTTGAATGTTTGTTCAAATCCTAAAAATTTAAGAATTGAAAGGTTAACTGACTTATCAAATCTCATACCGCCTTTGTAAGGACCAATTGCGGAGTTGAATTGAACACGATAACCAGTGTTAACTCTGATTTTGCCTTTGTCATCAACCCATGGAACTCTGAATGAGACAACTCTTTCAGGTTCAACAATTCTTTCGATGATTGAGAACTTTTCAATTTTTGGTTCTTTGTCGACAACGAAATCCATTGAGTCGAAGAATTCTTCGACAGCACCGATAAATTCCTTTTGTCCTTTGTTCTTTGCTTTAACTTCGCGAAGAACTTTGTTCAAATATTTACTCTTGTACATTATGTTTCCTTTCCTTCGAAAAACTAAAAAATCCCCCTAATGGAGGATTATTTTAATTACGAAATTTAAACATTTTCATAATGAGAACAGCATTATTGTAAACGTTTACATGCGAGTACGCAAGCGAAAAACGACTTTTTAATAAAATTAAGCGATTTTTTACAAATTTTTAAAAATTTTTAACATTTTTTAGCTAATTTTCGTTAATTTTTAAAAAAGTATAATAAAAGTGGATGCATGAAACATCACGATCCACTTTTAATTATAAATTAAAGCTTAATATCCTTAGCGTTGCATTTACGACCTGGTTTGATTGTGATCTTACCTGGTGTAATTGCATGAACTGGACAAACGTGGCCACAGAGTAAGCAACCAACACATTTATCAGTGTTGCAGCTTGGTTCACGTTTTTCTTCATTCCATTCGATTGCTTGGTGACCACCATCATAGCAAGAAATGTAGCAACGACCACATTTAATACATTTGTCTAAATCAATATTTGGACGGACGATATAGTCACGATTTAAGTTCTCTGCTGGAATGATATTCTTGTTTGCAAGACCTACAAGGTCTTCTAAGTGATCAACACCTTGTTCTTCCATGTAGTGTTGAAGACCATTTTTCATATCTTCAACAACACGGTAACCATATTGCATAATTGCAGTGGTAACTTGAAGTGTTTTTGCACCAACAAGAATGAATTCTGCAGCGTCTTCCCATGTCTCAATACCACCGATACCGGAGATTTCAAGATCATGTAAGCCATCAGCTTGTCTCATTTGTTGTAAGAAACGAAGTGCAACTGGTTTAACTGCTTTTCCAGAGTAACCTGAAATTGCGGATTTTCCATCGACAATTGGTAAACCAACTTTCTTTTCTAAGTCGATATTACAAATTGATTTGATTGTATTGATTGCAGCAATACCATCTGCGCCACCTTCAAGACATGCTTTGGCAACTGGCACCATATCAGTAATGTTTGGTGTCATTTTTGCCATCATTGGAAGTTTACTTCCACGTTTAACGGCTTGACAATATTTCTTACAAAGTTCTGGGTTAGAACCAACGTCAGAACCCATTGCGTGTGAAGTCATTTGTGGACATGAAAGGTTCATTTCAATCATATCTGCGCCACATTCTGTGACTTTACGAGCAAGGTCTTCCCATGTTGCTTCGTCGTTACCCATAATGGATGCGATAAGAACTTGATTTGGGAATTCTTTTTTAAGTCTCTTTAAATCGCGTAAGTTCTCTTCAAGAGAATGTTCTGCGATTTGTTCCATGTTTTTGAAACCAACAAATGGAGTATTTTCCTTGTTTAACTTATCGAAACGTGGTGAAACTTCATCAATGAAGTATGATTTTGGACCAATTGTCTTAAAGACAACGCCACCCCAACCAGTTTCATAAGCTTTCTTACACATGTCATAGCAGTTACCAACTGGTGAAGAAGATAAGCAGAATGGGTTTGGGAATTTAACTCCTAAAAAGGTAATTGATAAATCTTTCTTGACCATTTTATTTACCTCCTAATGCTGCATCGATATAGAAAGCAGCTTCTTTACCAGTACGAACACCACCAACGACTGTTTTATCAAAGTTTGTATGTGCGATATCACCAGCGACAAAGACTTTTTTGTCTTTGGTAACGTATGGTTTGCCTTCGTTAACTTCGCCTTTGACAAGTTCAATGCCAAGGCCTTCAACAACTGGCATTTGACCAACTGCGAGAATAATTAAATCGGCTTCAACTTCAACCTTTGCTTTAATAACGCGGTGTTCAAATGAAACTTTACCTTCTTTTGCAGCAACTGGCTTGTAACCATCGATGATGGTAACACCAAGTTTTTGTGCTCCTTCGAGTTCTTTCTTACTTGCGCGGAATTCTTTGAATTCTTCGTAAACAACATCAGTAACGTTTTCAACACCTAAAAGTTTAAGAGTTGTAACAACGTCCATTGCAACGTCACCACCACCAACAACTAAAACGTTTGCTGGGACTTTGACTTTGCCTGCTTTTGCCTTAACTTCTTTTAAGAAATCAACAGCTAAGACAACTTTCTTGTTGCCTTCAAACATTGGAAGAGATTTACCATAAGAATAACCTGGTGCTAAAAGTACAGCACCATGTTTCTTCTTGAGATCTTCCATTGAAACCTTTTTACCAACTTCAACTCCGGTGTGGAATTTAACTCCCAAACCTTCGATACGTTTAATTTCGGTATCAACAATGTGATTTGGTAAACGGTATTCTGGAATGTATCTAAGCATACCGCCTAGAACTTTTTCCTTTTCATAAACTTCAACAGCGTATCCCATTAATGCAAGGGATGCTGCTGCTTGAAGTGCAGATGGGCCTGAACCGACAACCCCAACGGATTTACCATTAGCTTTTGCCTTTTCAAGAATCTTCATTCCTGCAGCTTCTTCGAAGTCTGTAACATAGCGTTGAATACGACCAATATCGATTGGGCGATCAATGCCACTACGTGAACAACCTTTTTGACAGTATTTTTCCGTTGGACAAACACGTGCACAAATTGAACCTAAAACGTTATTAATACGAATGGTTTCGGCAGCACCTTTGAAATTACGGAATCTAACTGAACGAATAAATTTGTCCGGGCTGGTTCCAGCTGGACAAGCTTTTGAACATGGTGCGTCATGACAGAGTAAGCAACGTGATGCTTCTTCAGTCACCGTTAATGACGAAAAACCACATTCTTCTTTTACATATTTTGAATCCATATGAAAAATCCTTTCGAGTATATTTTACTTAGATAATCTTAAAAAATAAAGATTATCGGAAAAATTATCGAGAACCATTATAAGATTTTTGTACTTCAAAAAGTAAAAAATCCGAAAATTCATATAAAAAATGCCGGATTTTCCGGCAATTTTTCATTTTCTATTTAAATTTAACACTTAGTTCTTTAAATATTTGATCGTAAATTTTAACAGCCTTATTCATGCTTGGGGCCGTAATTGAACAATAAAGCTTAAGCTTTGGTTCCGTGCCAGAAGGACGAATAATTACATTAGATCCATTCTCAAGTTTAAACTCAATAATGTCAGCTTTTGGAAGTCCATTAACTCCTTTTTGATAATCAATAATTTTTGAAACTTTGAACCCTGCAATTGAGGAAACATCTTTTCTAAATGATTTCATGATTTCACTCATTTTTGCGAAGCCAGATTGACCCTCAAAATAGAACGATTCAACCTTGTCTAAATAATAACCAAATTTCTTATAAAGGCTTTCAAGTTTCTCTAAAAGAGAAATTCCTTTAGTTTTGTAATATGCAAACATTTCTGCAATTAAGAAGGAAGCATTAACAGCATCCTTATCTCTTACATAGCCTCCAGAAAGATAACCACATGATTCTTCAAAACCAAAAATGTATTTAGCGTGATTCTTTCCTTCGTTTGTTTTAATTAATTCACCAATGTATTTAAATCCTGTTAAAACAGAATGCATTTTTACTTTGTGATATTTTGCGATTTTATCTGCTAAAGCTGTGCTCACTAAAGATTTAACAGCATAAGCATTCTTGGGCATCTTTTTATTTTCTTTTCTGAGTTCACAAATAAAATTTAAAAGCAAAATTCCGGTTTGATTTCCGCTTAAAATTTGGAAATCCTTGCCGTTTTTAACGGCAATTCCAACTCTATCGGCGTCTGGATCAGTTGCTAAAAGAAGCTCAGCATTTTCTCTTTTTGCGTATTCCATTCCAAGTGCCATAGCTTCATGAAGTTCAGGATTTGGGAATGGGCAGGTAGTGAATTCTCCATCAGGAAGAGCTTGTTCTTTAACTAAAATGACGTTATTAAAGCCAGATTCTTCCAAAATTCTTGTTACTGGTTTTAAACCTGTTCCATGAAGTGGTGTGTAAATAATCTTAACGTCTTTATTAACTTTTGTTTTTCCAAGAAC
Organism: Bacilli bacterium; assembly: GCA_045628045.1. GTDB lineage: Bacteria > Bacillota_I > Bacilli_A > RFN20 > CAG-826 > Fiminaster. Next base: position 38,954 of record JAZQOV010000002.1, on the reverse strand, counting down.
AGATTCTTTTTTGACGCGGTTAATGAATTTTGTGACAAGTTTACCTTTGATAAAAGAAATTCGTTTTGACTTTAATCCTTCTTCGAACGAAAGAAGTTTTACATCCTTAAATGGATCAATTTTCTTGATTTCATTTTGAATTTCTTCTGCTGCTACTTCTGTGATTTGGCAGCCATCTTCATTATAAACTTTGTAGCCATTATATTTTGATGGGTTATGAGATGCAGTAACCATGACACCAGCACCGCATTTAAGTTCTCTAACAGCGTAAGATAAACATGGTGTAGGCATTAATTCTTTATAAATAAAGACTTTAATTCCGTTTGCTGCAAAAACTTCTGCACTTGCCTTAGCAAATAAATCACTTTTAATACGTGAATCATGGCTAATTGCAATTGCTCTTTTCTTACCTTTGAAATGTTTTAAAACATAGTTCGCGAGTCCTTGAGAAGTTCTTCTGACAATGTAAATATTCATTCTATTTGTGCCAGCACCAATAACTCCTCTAAGTCCTGCGGTTCCAAAGGAAAGTTCTCTATAAAAGGCGTCATTTATGGCGTCTTCATTTTTAGACATTTCGTTAAGTTCTTTTACAAGATCTTTGTCATCTTTTGCAAACTTAACCCAATTTTGATATTCGTTTTTAACTAATTTTTCCATCGCTGTAATTATACGTTAATTAATAAAAAATAAAAGTGGCTAGAATAATCTAACCACTTATTTTTGATTTTTGTTTTTAATATAAACCGACTTTATATTCGCCTTTGTCCACTAAGGATTTAAGAGCTTTAACAACGTCTGGTTTATCTTCCTTATAAGTAACTCCAAACCATTTTGAACTTGTAGGAAGAAGTCTAAGACTTGCTTTGCCTTCATGAACAAGTTCATCTACCACTGTTGGAATTAAGAATTCGGATTTTAATTCTTTACCATGTTCTTTAAGCCAAAGTGGGAATTTCTTAATAAGGTGGGAAATGAGGTCTTTGTTAAAAACAAATAAGTTCATTGAAACAGGTTGGTCTTCTGCGGCAATAAACATTTCTCCGCCCTCAAGTGGAACACATTCGATTTCACCTTTTGCATTACGTGAAATTTGTGATTCTACAAGTTTATCAAGTTCACCTGAGCTAGTTGCAAAGCAAACACCACGTTTAACGGAGCCATTTTCTGTCATTGTATTTGCGACATTAAAGACAACGTTTGCGTATTTACCTTCGCTTCCTTTAGGAAGAGAATTAATGTAGTTTGCTGCGACCATAAAGGCATCTCTTCCATAAAAGTCATCACCATTAATAATGATGAAGTCTTCATGAATAAGATTTCTTGCGGCATAGATTGCGTGTGCAGTGCCCCAAGGTTTTTCTCTACCTTCTGGGCATTTAAAGCCTTCAGGAAGATCGTTTAAATCTTGGAACGCATAATCAACTTTAATAAGTTTTTCGACACGTTTTCCTATGGAATTCCTGAATATTTCTTCGAATTCCTTTTTAATTATGAACACAACTGAAGAGAACCCTGCTCTTTTAGCATCATAGATTGAATAGTCTAAAAGGAAGTTACCAGCTTCATCCATTGGTTCAATTTGTTTTAATCCACCGAAACGTGAACCCATTCCGGCAGCCATAATAACTAACTGCATAAAAATTAGAAAATAACGCTTCTTGCTTTATCCTTAACTTCTTTAGAAGCAGTGAATGGAACACGGGTTGTGTATCCACGTTTTGCTGCAACGATTTGTTTTGTTGGCCACTCATAAACAGCTGCGTTCCATTGATTAACAACATCGTTATAGTGTTCACGTGCTGCTGTAATTTCTCTTTGAGTGTAACTATTTTGTTGCATTGCATCTTCAAGTTCTTGGTGAGCTTTAAGATCTGGATAAGCTTCTACTGCAACATTAATCTTCTTTGCAACTTCTTCAATTGCTCTATTTTGTTCAGTGAATGTTTCTGATCCACCGCTTCTCATTTTAGCAATTTCAGTAAATGTTGATTTATCTAAATCAATTCCCTTTTCAACGAGTTTTGCAGCGTTTTGAAGAATGACAACTCTTTGTTCCATATAGTTATCAATTTGTGAGGCTGCTTGTTGAATCTTTTGTTGAAGTTGTGAAAGATATTTACCAGCAGAGATTTTCTTAAATAAGAAAATAACACCTGGAATGATACCTAAAACCCAAAGTAATACTTCGAATACTTTTGATCCTGCTCCAACTTTAATTGGGAGTTGTTTGTTGATGACGCCAGCTTCTTTACCTTCTTCGTTAACTGGGCCTGTCATTTCGTCTAATTCATTAGCCATAGTTTTTCTCCTTCTAGTCTTTTTTCATAAAAGACTTAATTTTTTCTATATCCACGTTAATGTCCTTCTCTATAGAGACAAGGCCTTTAGCGTAAATAACATCTCTTTGACCGTATTTATTGAACTTAACTTCATCATCAAGTCCAAGGTCAGAAATACGAATTTGTTCATCACGTGAGACAGGGACGTATTCAACCCAATGCACAGGTACGCTATGCATCTTTCCATCACCACCTAGTTTTGGAACATAGTCAGTGCGTGAAAACTTTTCAAATGCATGTGCACTAACATTAACAATATCACTTTCTTTTTCTTTTGAAACTACAGAAGTTTTCAAAATCACATTTGTTCCCGCATTTTTCGGTTTAAATCTTGAAATATCAAACCTATTTGCGACAACTTCGTGTTCAAAACAGTTAAAGTTTGAGCCAACATTATTTTTATAAATGTATTCTTGTGATTTATGTTGTTGATATAAAGGAATTGCAAGTAAAGGTGCAAAGTCAAAGAACAAAGCTTTGAAATAATTGTTATTGAATGTAATAAAGAACTCTTTAACTTTTTCAAAATCAAAACCCATAAAATCACTAGCATTTACGAACAAGACATCTCCTTGTGAGTGAGTGCTTGTGATAAGGTTAAGACCTTTATCTTTCACAAATCTAAAGTCATCACCAAATCCGACTTTTGATTTGAGAATTTGAAGCATCGATTTTTGTGCAAGCGGAGTGAACAAAAGTCGATACTCGATTTCATTATTTCTATCTAATCCACCAAAGAATAATTCAAACTCAGAATTTCCTAAAGGAGTGTAATTTCCACCCTTTTTCGTGGCTTTTTCCGCCATTTTTTCCAAATCTTTCTCATGATGTCTTACGTATTTTTCAATACCTTTTTCATCTAGTTTATTAATCTCTGAAGCATTTCTAGAGAATGTTAAATTTGGTGCTGCATCATTACCATAAAGCAAGTAGGTGTTTGTACTATAAACTGGTTTTGGTTTTTCAACAAAAGCGTGTAATGTCTCAACCATTAATCTTCTATTTTGGCCTGAACCTACATAGTAAGAAATGCTAAGAGTTCCTTCGTAACGTTCCATCATCATTTTCTTATTTAATTCTTTAAAAACAACGAAAGGATTACCGAGGATATTTCCGGATTGTAAATCTAAAGTAGATGAATCTTCATCTGAGTTATCCCACATTCCATATTTGTCACGTAAAACTTCGTATTTCTTAACATCGAAAATACGATCCATATCAATAAGTGGAGTTGTTGTCTCCATAATCTTTGATGGAATTGAAGACTCAAATAATGCATTAAGAGGAGCCATCTCTTGATTTGCCTTTGCGAGCAAAGAATTCACAAGATTTTGCTGTTCTTTAATTTTCTCATCTAATGCTTTTCTTTTTGGTTTATATACGAAAATAAGTAAGAAAATACCCACAATTACGAAACAAAGAATTATAAATAATACTTTAAGAAGATTAAGATTCCTTGATTTCTTATTGAGCTTTTCTAAATCTGCACAAGCATCATAATATGCTTTGCATGTCTTTTTATTTTCTTCTGGATCGACACCAGAAATTTTCACAAGATTATCAAAATAACTAACGACATTATCGTTATGTTTTTGTTTTAACTCACTAGTATAAAGTAGTTCTGGTTCTAATAAATCATTTATTGCCATAACTTTATATTAAATAAATTATTTCAAATTTCAATAAATTATTTCACAAATTCTTTAAGCTTGTTTATTTCGTCTTGAGTTAACTCTCTATATTTACCTAATTCAAGGTCTTCATGATTAAGGAAAGCGAATGATTTTCGATCAAGTTTAGTAACTTCATATCCAAATTTCTTAAACATGCGCTTAACTTGATGAAATTTACCCTGATGAATTGTGAGTTCACATGTTGTATCAGACAAAATAAGCAAATCTGCAGGCAAAGTAAGTTCACCATCAAGTAAAATGCCTTGTTTAAATTTACCTACCAAGGTTTTATCTAATTTTTTATCAACTTCTACAAAGTAGGTTTTATCAACATGATACTTTGGGCTAAGTAATTTGTGAGTAAGATCACCATCATTTGTGATTAATAACGTGCCTGTTGTATCAACATCTAATCTTCCAACCGGAAATAAATCTACGAATGAATATTCTGGAAGTAAATCCATAACTGGAGGATAAACGTTATCTATAACCGCGGAAACATAGCCAGTCGGCTTATTTAACACAAAATAATAAAACTCTTGGTATTTGACCTCTTTTTCATTAAAGAGGACTATATCTTTATTCTCATCAACGTTAAAAGATTCGCTTTTAATAACTTCGCCATTTACTTTGACTAATTTATCTTTAATAAAGCGTTTAACTTCGCTTCTAGAACCAATTCCAGAATTTGCTAAATATTTATCTAATCTCATTTTACAATTTCTATTGTTAATCTCTATTTATTAATTTTTCGAATTAATTTTGGTAAATCTTCATGTATTGTGTTCCAAATAACATCTTTATCAGTATAAACATAACCATGAACAATAAAATTTCTTATCGAAATGATGCCTTTCAAATCGTTTAAATTTATCTTTTCTGCAAATTGATCTGTTAATTGATTAACATTCTCTCCAATTTGCATTACATCTAGCCAAATAGCTTTTCGTACAATCGAATTATTACAATATTCTTCATAATTATCGCGAATTGATTCGAGTTCATCTAAAAGCTCTTTGTAATGATTATTAATAAGCGTTACTAGTAATCCGTCTCTATCTTTCATAAATGCATATCTCGTCTTTTTTAATTATTTGATAAAAAGTTGGATCTAAATCGCTGATAGGTGCTGTAATCATATCTATTTCTTTTCCTGTCGAAGAAGAAATATCAATCCTCATATTTTCTAAATCTGTCAAAGTGAGCCCTTTGTCTAATTCTAATCTTAAATCAATATCTGAGTTTGCTTTTTGTTCTCCTCTAGAAACGGATCCAAAAAGATAGCCTTTTTTTACTTTCCCTTTTCCATATTTTTTTATTGCACATTCTAAAGCCTTTTTAATTAGTGCAATAGTAATTTCAGATTGTTTTGCGTAATGGTTAGGTAGATTACCTCTAATGTATATTGGAATAAATTTTCTTTTTGCTAAGTCCATACAGGCAGCATTTAAAAAATCGCTAAACGTGTATCCTTCTTTTTCCAGCATATCTGAAACAGTCTTTTTAAGTTCAGAATTAATTCTAAACATAAACTTTGAATCTCTTTCCATAATTTTTCCTCAGTTAAATTATAAAAAATGTCCATACATTTGTCCATACACTTTTTTAAAAAGGAAAGAGGAACCAAAGTTCCCCTTTGTTCTGCATATTTTAAATTATTTGTTTCTAAGCGTGAACCAACTCCTGAATTTGCTAAATACTTATCTAATCTCATTAACGCACCTTTAAATATTCTTCTGGAGTTAAGATTACAACCTCTTTATTAATAAAGTGCTTTTTATTGTTTGTGATTATTGCATCACACATTGCTGTTTTTGACACTTCTATCATAACATTATCTTCATAATCTCCATCTAAGTATAATGCTTCAATAGCATCATCAGAGTTTACTCCCACAATTTTAGAAATATTTGAATATATTTTGATAAGAGCATTATTTACTTTGTTATTGTCATGCATTGTCTTCTTGAGAAAATATGCAATATCTTTTAAGGTATACGAACAAATGTAAATTTCGTCTAAATTATTTTTGGCAACTCTAAAAACATCTTTGCTTGATTCTTTTCTAGTATAAATCAAATCTAAAATAATATTTGTATCTAATAGCAATCTCATTATAAACCTAACATCCCTGCAATTTTAGGGTCCTTTAAGTCAACGTCATCTGGGTTAATTAAGTTTTCCATATCTTTGAAAAAATCATCTAAAGTTTCAGATTTTACACTGCAAAGTCTAATAAATGGCTTTCCATTTTTAGTTATTAAAATTTCTTCTTTGGTTGCTTTAAGTAAATATTTACCAAGATTTTCTTTTAGTTCTGTCGCTGTAATTGTGCACATATTTATATACCTCAAAAATATTATAAAGAAAAAGTATGATAATTTCAAATATTTTGTACGATAAATTTAAAAATTTCGTACGATTTATAATTAAAGAAAAGAGAAAGTTCTCCTTTATTTTAGAAATTGTTGGCTATTTGAGAATAAATCTGATTCTTGTAGAACTCAACAGTTTCTTCAGTAACGGATTCAGTATTAAATTTTAAGCAAAGGATTTGTTCACTTCCATAAAGAAGGTAATTAGAAGTACTTACTAGAGCATTTTTTTCGTATGTCCCATTGTAATATAGTTTTTCGTCTGTCCAATAGATTTTATCTTTTTCAAAATTAATGCAGTTTTTAAATACCAATGTAACTATTAAATCACTATCATTTCTCAATTCATAAAAAACTCCTTTTAGAGAAAGATAGTCGGAATTTTCTTCTTTGTGCTTTTCATAATCTTTTAAATGTAAATAAGAATAATCGATTCCACCTACAAAATAATCTATTTTATGATTGTCAAATAATAAATTTGGAATATAAAAATCGCGGTTTTCGTGGATATTTTTATCTAAAACACCATAAAAATGAGAAATTAGTTCATTATAAGTTTCATAATGATTTATCTTAGATGTTAATGGCCCATATTTTGCATAAAAAATATTCTCGCAAGAGCGAAGTAGAGGACACAATAACATAAATCTACCTAATCTAAATTTCATGCAATCTCCTATTGTAAAAAATATCCGCTTTCTGAATAACTAATAACACACATGACTGAAAAAATCACTAAAAGAATATTTATAATGAACAAAGCGTAGTTTATATATCTATACCAAATTTTATCTGGTTTTACTAAGCTTAGTATAGACAAAACAACACTGCTTAACAGAGTGGCAAGGGTGATTAAAATAAAATAATTTTTATAATACAAGGTTATTTCTAATCCTGACCAAAATAAAGTTGGATTAGAAATTTTATGAGAATTAAAAGTATTGTAGGAAATATAAGGAAGACTTACGAACAATAAAAATGACAAAAATAATAGGAAAATAATTGAACAAAAAACAAGATTTATCTTTTTAGATATTTTATCGTTCTGAATAATAACATCTTCAAAATAGCTCAGTTTTACATTGAAAAACAATGCTAATTTTTCAATATTTTCTTTTGATGGTTTTGCTTTGCCACATTCATATTTTGTTATGAGCGTGCGTGACACAAAAATTTTATTCGCCAATTCTGATTGAGAAAGGCCAGATTTCATTCTTAATTCACGTAATTGATCCTGGAATTTTTTCATCAGCACTATTATATGAAATTTCTCATTTTCTGTAAGTGAATAATTTTTCACATGTATTTTTATATTAGTGAACTATTTCCAATTTATGTTTAATTTTAAATTCTTTTTTGCACATTCCATTAAATATAGATTAATTAAAGTTTGATAAGGAATACCAACTTCTTTAGATTCACTCTTAAAGTAATCAATGACTTCTTTTGAAAGATTAATGGTTATTTGTTGTTTTAATAACTTTGAATATGGACTCTTAACAGCGTCCTTAAAATCGATTTCTTCCGGAATATCGTATTCCATTTCATTAAACTCTTTTTCTTTCATATTCATTTTTCTCCTTATTTGTTGCAAATCTAGCAGATATTATTCTAATTGTTTCTTCTTCTCTTACACAAAATACAACACAAACTATATTTAAAGATCTAATCATTCCAATTTGGAAGAATCTATCTTCGTCATTACTATGGTTTTTGTCATACAGCAATAATGCATTGTCATCATAAAACATATAAAGAGCATCATCAAAGGATAAGCCGTGTTTCTTTTTGTTGAGTATATTTTTTATTTCATTCCATTCAAATTTAAGCATAATGATTATATAATTATTTTGTAATTATTTCAATTCAAAAATTTTGCTCCTCTCTACTTACTAAATACGAGTAAAAAAGCAATTTGTGTTAATAAATTTTTAATAATAGAAAATTAACTATGTTATTCAACAATTATAAAAAAGCAATTTTAAAAAAGAAAAAAGAGGAACCGAAGTTCCCCCTTGTTTTTAGAAATTGTTAATTATTTAACAAATTCAACAATGATCTTTCGAGCATTGTCGCCGAGACGTACACCAGCTTTAATTGCGCGAGTGTATCCGCCTTTGCGGTCTTTCATTGCTGGAGCAAGTTCACTAAATAATTTAGTAACTGCTTCACCGCTTCTTAAGACTGCTGCGGCTTGTCTACGAGCATGTAAATCGCCACGTTTACCTAAGGTAACTAAGTGGTCTGCTAAGGATTTGAGATCTTTAGCAACGCCAGAAGTTACGGTTACTCTATCGTGCATGACTAAGTCAGTGACGACATTACGAAGCATATTTTCATATTTTTGTTTGGTATAGGCTGCTTTGAATCTGACGCCAGTCTTACCATGTACGTTTTTTCTACCTTGTGCTGCCATAATTATTCTCCTGGTGCAATTTCACGGAATGAGAGGCCATTCTCAGCAAGTTTTTCCTTAACTTCTTTAAGGGATTTCTTACCAAGGTTTCTAACCTTCATCATTTCTTCTTCTGTTTTTTGAGTAAGTTCTGCAACTGTTGAAATTGCGGCTCTCTTTAAGCAGTTGTAGCTACGAACAGAGAGATCAAGTTCTTCAATTGGCATAACTTCAAACTTGTTTTCTTCAACCTTTTCTTCTTCCTTGATCATGTTGATTTCTTCAACAGCTTTTTCAAGTTCGACGAATGGCATTAAGTTTGTGACAAGCATTTCTGCTGCTAAAGCAACTGCTTTTTGTGGAAGAATAGATCCATTTGTCCAAACTTCAAGTGTTAACTTATCAAATCTTGAATCATGACCAACACGGGCTGGCTCTACAGCGTAGGCTGCACGTGTGACTGGTGAGTAATTTGAGTCAGTAACAATATAACCAAGTTGTGTGACATCGATTTTGCCTTTAATTTGTTTGTTATTTTCAGCGGTCATGTAGCCACGTCCTCTACGAACATAAACGTTCATAGTGAGTGTGCCACTTGCTGTAACATGAGCAATTTCGACATCTGGATTAACGATCTTAACGAAGGCTGGAAGTTCTAAATCACTTGCCTTAACGACTTTTGGTCCTTTGACAGAAATTGTAACTTTCTTGTCTTCTTTTTCTTCGTCTTCGATAGTCCAAATAATGTCTCTTAAATTAAGAATAATTGAAGTGACATCTTCTTCAATGCCTTTAAGGGCACTGAATTCATGTTGGGCACCTTCAATTTCAACGCCACAGACGCTTGCGCCTGGGAGGCTTGAAAGAAGGATTCTACGAAGAGAGTTACCGATTGTTAATCCATAACCTCTTTCTAGAGGTTCAATAACGAATTTACCATAATTATCGGAAGCATCAATTTGAGCAACTTTGAATGCTGAACGTTCAAATGGTTTTGCAAGATTTGCCATTTTGATTTCCTCCTAATTACTAACCACGTGGGCGCTTTGGTGGGCGGCATCCATTATGTGGTACTGGTGTTGAATCTGTGATTGATGTAACGGTTAAGCCAGCGTTTGCGAGTGCACGAACTGCACCTTCACGTCCTGAACCTGGACCTTTGACATCAACATCGACTGAACGTAAACCTTGATCATAAGCAACTTTTGCTGCTGCTTCGCCTGCGAGTTGAGCTGCAAATGGTGTTGATTTTTTAGCACCCTTGAAGCCTAATGCGCCTGCACTTGACCAAGAAATGACGTTACCTGCTTCGTCAGCAATTGTGACGATTGTGTTATTAAAGGTGCTATGAATATGTGCGACACCTTTAGTAAATGAACGTTTGACTTTTCTTTTACGTGTGGTTGTTTTTGTAGCCATTTTACATAACTCCTTTCATTATCCTTGTGATGCGACTTTCTTATTCGCAATTGTTTTACGTTTACCTTTACGGGTACGTGCGTTTGTTCTTGTACGTTGTCCACGAACTGGAAGACCGTGTCTATGTCTCATTCCACGGTAGCAACCGATTTCGCCTAAACGTTTAATGTTAAGGGCGACTTCTCTTCTGAGATCACCTTCAACTTTGAATTTTGAGATTTCATTACGTAAAGCTGCTAATTGTTCTTCGGTGAGATCTTTAACGCGAATATCTTCACTTACTTTTGCACCTTTACAAATTTTGTGAGCGGTTGTTTCACCAATGCCATAAATGTATTGAAGTGATGCAACGACTCTTTTTTCATTAGGGATATCAACCCCGACAATACGTGCCATGAATTTTTCCTCCTAATAATTAACCTTGGCGTTGTTTGTGCTTTGGGTTTTCACAAATGACCATGACTTTGCCATGACGTTTGATAACTCTGCACTTTTCGCAAATAGGTTTTACTGATGGTCTTACTTTCATTTAAGTAATTTCTCCTTCTGTAGCCTTTGCTACTTTTAGTTTTTGTATCGATATGTGATACGCCCACGTGTTAGATCGTAAGGTGACATTTCGACTGTAACTCTATCGCCTGGTAAGATGCGGATGTAATGCATGCGGATTTTACCAGAAACGTGGGCTAGAATTTCAATGCCGTTTTCAAGCTTTACCCTAAACATAGTGTTAGGCAATGTTTCAACGACTGTCGCTTCCACCTCGATGACTCCATCTTTTGCCATTAAGATTGTTCCTCCTTAAATTTTGGTTAGGATTTCATAACCATCTTTAGTGATGACTATGGAATTTTCGTAATGGCTAGATAATTTGCCATCTCTTGTTTTTGCAGTCCAACCATCCTTCATGATGCGAACTGCGAAGTGTCCCTCGCAAACCATAGGCTCGATTGCAAGGCACATTCCCTCTTTGAGGATTGGACCTGAATCAACTGGTCCATAATTTGGAATGTATGGGTCTTCATGTAATGAAGCACCAACTCCATGTCCTGTGTATTCTCTAACCATAGAATAACCATTTGATTCACAATAAGTTTGAATCGCGTGGCTAATCTCGCCTAGATGAACACCTGGACGGGCGTGCTTTACGCCTTCAAAGAAACTTTCTTCGGTAACTTTGATTAGGCGTAATGCGTTTTCGCGGCAGATTCCTACAGGATAGGTTCTACACGCGTCTCCAACGTATCCATTTAGCGTTGCGCCTACATCTACGGAGACGATGTCACCATCTTTTAGTATTCTCTTCTTAGAAGGAATACCATGGACGATTTCATCGTTAATTGAGACACAGACTGCGCCTGGATAGCCAGAGTAATTTAGAAATGTAGGATAGGCACCTTCCTTACGGATGATGTCTTCACACATATCTGCGACATCTTGAGTTGAAATGCCTGGAACGATTTTGTCTTTAATGCCTTCGAAGACCAAGGCGACAACTCGTCCAGCTTTTTTCATTAACTCAATTTCGCGAGGCGATTTGATAATAATCAAGATTTATTCTCCAAGGTAAGCTAATAGCTTAGGTGTAAGCACTGATGAATCAGTTCCATCAAATGTTTTAAGTAAACCTTTCTTTTCGTAGAACTCTAAGAGAGGTTTTGTTTGTTTCACGTAAGCTTCAAGTCTTACGGTGAGAGCTTCCTCGTTATCATCTGGGCGTTGAATAAGTTCACCACCACAGATATCACAAACGCCATCGACTTTTGGTTTGATATTGATAATGTGATATGGAGCACCGCATTTTTTGCAAACACGTCTGCCACAAATACGTTTCACCAATTCTTCTTTTGGTGTTTCAATATCTATTACATGAGTGATCTCACGTCCAATTTCTCTAGAGAGAACTTCAAGAGCCTCGGCTTGAGGAATTGTACGTGGGAATCCATCAAGTAAAAATCCTTTTGCACAATCATCTTTAGAAAGACGTTCTTTCACAAGACCAATTGTGACGTCATCAGGGACTAAATGACCATCGTTAATATAACTTGCAGCGAGTTTGCCAAGAGGCGTTCCTTCTTTGATTGCTTCACGGAACATATCTCCAGTAGAAATATGTGGAATATTAAGTGAAGCAATAAGTTTTTTGGCTTGTGTGCCTTTGCCCGCTCCTGGTGGGCCCATCAAGATTATATTTAACATATAAGTGATTATTCCCTTCCGGCTGTTGCTTGAACCTCATCAAAGGTTTTACCAGCAAGTAAGCCATTAACTTGGTCATTAAGTTCAAGAGAGACACCAACGGCAATGATAAGTCCTGTACCACCAATGGCAAGGGAACTATTTGTACCGAAGATACCTGTTAATGTTAAGATGACAGGAAGTGCTGCGATAAATGTAAGGGCGATTGCGCCGATACATGTAACGCGATTAACAACCTTCTTAACATATCTCTCAGTTTCGTTACCTGGACGAATGCCAGGAATATAACTACCGTTTTTACGGAAGTTGTCTGCTAATGTTTCTGGATCAATTTGAAGTGTAGCATAGAAGAATGAGAATAAAAGGATTAAGGCTACATAAATAAGTAAACCCCAAGGCATCTTCCATCCACCCATGTCATACATTTCAGTATAAGAGAAAATCTTTAACCATTTTGGTGATTCGTCAGTAACGAATGATGCAATAACGGTTGGTGTCATCAGAATTGATGATGCAAAGATTACTGGAATAACTCCAGCTGAGTTTACCTTAATAGGTAAGAATGATGCACGAGACATCGATGCTGTTTGTCCACCAGATTTACCAGTATGTTGAACTGGAATTTTTCTCTTAGCGAGTTCAATAAATACAACGAATGCAAGAATAAGAATAAATGCAATGATGTAAATGAGGAACAAAACCCATCCTTTAATAACCACTTGTGGTTTATAGTAAATGTCTTTTGATCCAACTAAATAAGTAAATGCGTCTTTAATCTTGTTTGGTAAACCTCTAACGATACCTGCAAAGATAACCATAGAAATACCGTTTCCAAGACCTTTTTCGGTGATTTGGTCACCAAGCCACATAACTGTCATTGAACCTGCTAACATAATTGTTACTATGTAAGCATATGTCCAGAAATGGCTACCAGAGAAGAAAGAGATGTTAACGTAGGCTTGGCCTGACGCTCCACCATTTTCCATCGTCTTGATAATACCATAAGCTTGTACTGCGCCAAGCATAAGGGTGAGATAACGAGTTGCCATCTCAGTTTTCTTACGTCCATATTGACCTTGCTTAGAAAGTTCAGTTAATGCTGGAAGAACATCCTTCTGGAGAAGTTGGATGATAATTTGGGCAGTAATGTATGGACTAACGCCTAGAGCGAAGATTGAGAATGACTCAAGAGCTCCACCACCAAGCATATCCATAAGGGCGACCGCACTGGCGCTATTCATAGCATTACTTAGTTCTTCTGTTGGAGTAACATTTGGAACTGTAATCGCCGCGCCAATTCGGAGAACAAGTAAAATCATGATCGTGAACATGATTCTGGACATGATTTCCTTGTTTTTAAATATATTGGCGATTTTTTTCATGCTTAGATCTCCTCGGCTTTGCCGCCAACTTTTTCAATTGCAGCTTTAGCTGTCTTTGAGAATTTATTGGCTTTGACTGTAAGTTTAACAGTTAATTCTCCATTTCCGAGTACTTTAACGCCATCAAATTCTTTCTTAACGAGGCCAGCTTCAATCAATAAAGCTGGGGTAACCACTGTACCTTCTTTGAAAGAATTTAATTGGGATACGTTAACAATTGCGTATTCCTTGTGAGCGTTATTGGTAAAACCAAATTTTGGAAGTCTTCTATATAAAGGAGTTTGACCACCTTCGAATCCAGGAGCTTTTAAGCCACCAGATCTAGATTTTTGACCTTTGTTACCAGTACCACAGTTTTTACCGTTTCCTGAACCAAGGCCTCTTCCTTTTTTGAAGCTTTCGGTTTTTGCGCCTTTAACATTTTTGAGTTCATTAAGTTTCATGACTAAATTCCTCCTTATTCGGCTTTAGCACGAAGTGCTTGGACTTGTTTATATGATTTAAGATTTGTTAAACCATTTGTAGTTGCACGAATAATGTTAATTGGTGCACGTGATCCATAAACTTTGGATGTGACGTTACGGACACCTGCAAGCTCTAAGATAGCTCTGACTGGGCCACCGGCAATAATACCAGTACCTTCTGGAGCTGGTTTTAAGAATACTTGGCATGCTCCAAACTTACCAATGATTTCATGAGCAAGTGTTCCACCTTTGACGATGTGGAGTTCGAAAGTATTTCTTTTTGCAGCTTCAAGAGCTTTCTTAATTGCATCTGGAACTTCAGCAGCCTTACCTGTTCCGAATCCATATTTACCTTTTTTGTTTCCGATAACGACTAAAGCAGCGAAACGCATTCTACGACCACCTTTGACGGTCTTAGCAATTCTGTTAATTTCGACAACGGTTTCTTCGTATTCTTTTGGTTCTTCTGCTCTTGGGCGACGTCCATGATCACCATGTGGGCCTTTTCCATGTGGTCTATCACCATGTGGACGGTTTCCGTGTGGGCGATCACCATGTGGACGATCTTCTTTAGGAGCAACTTCTGGTGCTTTATCTGCTACTACTGGAGTAGCTTCTTGTTTTAATTCTTCTTCCATAGTTTTTCTCCTTAGAACTTAAGTCCGCCTTCACGAGCTGCATCTGCTAAAGCTGCAACTCTACCATGGTAGACATAACCACCACGGTCAAAGACGACTTCTTTAATCTTTTTAGCTTTTGCGGCTTCTGCGATTGCAGCGCCGACTTTCTTAGCTGCTTCTACGTTGCTGCCATTTTCAAGTTTCATTGCAACACTTGATGCTGCGCAAAGTGTTTTACCTGCGACATCATCAATAATTTGTGCTTCAATGTGCTTGTTTGAACGGAAAACGCATAAGCGTGGACATTCTTTAGTACCAGAGATCTTAGCTCTGACACGTGCGTGTTTTCTAACACGGATAGAATTTTTAGATTCTTTTGCTATCATAACTAATCCTCCTTAACTATTTAGCTGCTGGTCCAGCTGCAGCTGCAGCACGTTTACCTTCCTTACGGATAATGTGTTCGCCTTTGTACATGACACCTTTACCATTGTATGGTTCTGGTTCTCTTGTACCACGAATAAGTGCTGCTGTTTGACCAACTGCTTGTTTTGATAAACCTTCAACAACGATGTTATTTGCATCAGTGCATGAGATTTTAACAGTTGGTTCTGGTTTAATAACGATTTCATGAGAATAACCAACGTTCATAACGATGTCGCTTCCTCTCATGGATGCTCTATAACCAATACCAACGATTTCAAGTTCTTTCTTGAAACCTGTTGTAACACCGATAACAGCATCTGCTAAGTTAGCACGAACTGTACCGTGTAATTGTTTTGTGTGTTTTTCTTCATTTGCTCTTGAGCAATGAATTTCTGTTCCTTCAACCTTAACGGTGATAACACTTGGAACTGCAACTGTGAGTGATCCTTTTGGACCAGTGACTGTTGCGATACCATTAGCTTGTGTAACGGTGACTCCTGCTGGGAGATTGATAACCTTTAAACCAATACGTGACATAACGATTACCAAACGTAAGCTAAGACTTCACCGCCAACGCCTAATGCGCGTGCTGCTTTGTCGCTTACGACTCCTTTGCTTGTAGAGATGATGGCGATTCCTAAACCATTTAAAACTTTTGGAAGTTTGTCGCTTGCTGCAGTAATGCGTAAGCCTGGTTTAGAAATTTTCTTTAAGCCAGAGATAACTCTTTGGCCATTTGCACCATACTTAAGTGTGATTTTTAATTCTTTTTTGACATCGCCTTCAACTTTGAATTCGGAGATGAATCCTTCTTCAAGAAGAATCTTTGCGATTTCAACTTTCATTTTGCTAGATGGCATGTTCACGGAGGCATAGCGTAATGCGTTTGCGTTACGAATACGGGTGAGCATATCTGCAATTGGATCTGTCATCATATGTATTTTTCCTCCTTACATTACCAACTTGATTTCTTCATGCCTGGAATTTCACCTTTGTATGCTAATTCTCTTAAGCAAACACGGCATAAATGGAATTTTGAATAAACTGAGTGAGGACGTCCACAACGTTCACAACGAGTATATTCACGAACTTTGAATTTTTGAGGTCTTGCACATTTGACCTTCATACTGGTTTTTGCCATTTTGATTCGTCCTCCTTATTATTTGTGGAATGGCATTCCTAATGCTTCAAGTAAAGCATAAGCTTCATCGTCTTTCTTTGCAGTTGTGACGATTACGATGTCCATTCCTCTAATTTTGCTGACCTTATCGTAGTCAATTTCTGGGAAGATAAGTTGTTCCTTGATACCTAAGGTATAGTTACCATGGCCATCAAAGGAGTTCTTACTTACACCACGGAAGTCTCTAACACGTGGAAGTGCGATTGAGACTAAACGGTCCATGAATTCATACATACGCATACCACGTAATGTAACTTTACAACCGATTTCTTGTCCTTCACGGAGTTTGAATGAAGCAATTGATTTCTTTGCTTTGGTTGTAACTGGATGTTGTCCAGTAATTTGACCGAGTTCTTTTACAGAGGCTTCGAGAGCCTTGTGATCTGTAAGAGCATCGCCAACACCGATGTTGATAACAACTTTTTCAAGTCTTGGGCATTCCATGATTGAGGAGTAATGGAACTTCTCCATGAGTGCTTTCTTGATTTCGTTGTTGTACTTATCTTGTAAGCGAGTTGTAGCAGCTGGTTTCTTGTTTCCTCTGGAAACTTTCTTAGGAGCTGCTGGAGCTTTAGTAGCAGGTGCTGCTGCTTTTGGAGCAGCGGCCTTTGTTACTGGAGCTTTAGTAGCAGTCTTCTTGACTGCTGCAGACTTTGCTGCAGGTTTCTTGGTTTCTGCCATTTTCTTTTCTCCTAGTTAAGCTTTGAGCCACTCTTTTTTGCGACTCTGACTTTCTTGCCGTCTTTGTCTACGCTGTAGCCAACGCGGCTTGCCTTATGTGTTTTTGGATCAACGATAGCAACATTGCTTGCGTCGATTGGGACATACATATCAACAATTGAACCTTCTGGGTTTTGTTGAGTTGGCTTGTGATGTTTCTTATGAACGTTAACACCTTCAACGACAACTTTGTTGACTTTTGGGTAAACTGCTTGAACAGTACCTTCTTTGCCTTTGTCCTTGCCTGCGATAACGACGACTTTATCACCTTTTACAATTTTCATGATGTAAGTCCTCCTTATAATACTTCTGGAGCAAGGGAGACAATTTTCATTGCACCTTCGCCCTTTTCACGAAGTTCTCTTGCCACTGGACCAAAGACACGTGTTCCGACTGGGTTTCCATCGTTATCAATGATAACAACTGCGTTGTCATCAAAGGCAATTTGGGAACCATCAGCTCTGTTAACAGCATGTTTTGTACGAACAATAATGCCCTTAACAATGTCTGATTTCTTTACACGGCCATTTGGAATGGCATCTTTAACTGCACAGGTAACAACGTCACCAATGCTACAAGATTTTCTGAATGAGCCTCCTTTAATATTGAAGACTCTGACTGAACGTGCGCCTGAGTTATCAGCGACGACCAAGTTAGTTTCTCTTTGAATCATCTTTATAACCCTCCGTATTATTCAGCTTTAGCTTCTGCCTTTTTGGCTGGAGCTTTCTTTGCAGCTGGTTTTTTAGCTGCGGTTTTCTTTGCAGGAGCTTTCTTTGCTGGAGCTTCTTTAACTTCTTCTGCTTTTGGAGCTTCTTCAGCTACTGGAGCTTCAACTTTTGCTTCTTCGACTACTTTTGCTTTTTCAGTAACTTCTTCTACTTGAGCTTCCATTGCTTTTTCAGCTTCGACTGCAGCCTTAACTGCGACAACAGCTTTCTTATCAATTGAAACTAAGCGGAATCTCTTAGTTGCTGAGAGTGGACGGCAACCCATGATTGTGACTACATCACCAACATGTGCCTCGCCCTTTTCATCGTGCGCGTAATATTTAGAAGAATATTTAACGCGCTTTGCGTATTTTGCGTGTCTTTTGTGAGTTTCGACTTCGACAACAATTGTCTTGGCCATCTTATCTGAGACAACAACACCTTGAAGTGATGTTCTACGATTTCTTTCCATTGTCTAATCCTCCTTATTTGACACCGAGTTCTCTTTCGCGTTGAACCATATAAGCTCTTGCGATATCTTTACGAACTCTTCTTACTTCTTCACCGTGTTCGAGTTGGCCAACGGCTTTTCTACGACGGAGATTGAATAATTCTTCTTTGAGGGCATAGATCTTATCATTAAGTTCTTGAGCACTCATTTCGCGGAATTCTGCGACTTTCATGTTTATTTGCCCTCCTTTTTAGCGATGACTCTGCACTTATTTGGGAGCTTATAAGCTGCTAAACGAAGTGCTTCACGAGCATCTGCTTCTGGCACGCCGCCCATTTCAAACATAACTCTGTTTGTTTTGACGACTGCTACCCAGTTTTCTGGGTTACCTTTACCGGAACCCATACGGACTTCGGCTGGTTTCTTAGTTTTTGCTAAGTGTGGGAAGATACGAATGTAAACTTTACCTTCCTTCTTTGTGTAACGGCTTAAGACAATACGAGCTGCCTCGATTTGTCTATCTGTAATCCATGCGCCTGTTACTGCTTGAAGACCAAATTCACCAAATGCGACTTCATTGCCACCTTTTGAAAGGCCTTCATATTTAATACCATGTGGACGACGATATTTAACACGTTTTGGTTGTAACATATTATCTTGCCTCCTTCATGGTTTCAGCTGCTGCTTTCTTTGGTTCTGGTTTAGAAATCCAAACTTTGACACCTAAACGACCATAAGCTGTGACTGCTTCGGCTTTTGCGAAATCGACATCAGTACGAAGAGTTGAAAGAGCAATTGTTCCTTCTTTATAACCTTCGCCACGTGCGATATCAGCACCGCCAAGACGGCCAGAGATTAAAGTCTTACATCCTTTAGCACCTGCTTTACGAACGCGTTGAATAGCTTTCTTTTGAGCAGATCTAAATGATGCACGGTTTTCAAGTTCGGTTGCAATCCATTGAGCAACGAGTTGTGCGTCTAAGTCAGGATTTTTGACTTCAACGACATCAAGTCTAACTTGTGAACCTTTGAGCATTTTGCCAACGACTGTTTTAAGACGGTTAATGTTGGCTCCGTCTTGTCCGATAACGACACCTGGTCTTGCAACGAACATCATTACAACGACTTCGTATCCTTTATCGTTTTTACGTCTTTCAATTTCAATATGTGAGACGAGAGCTTCTTTTAATTCTTTTGTAAGATATTTTCTGACTTTGACATCTTCGAGAAGGAATTTGTGGAAGTCTTGGTTATTTGCGAACCATCTAGAATGCCAATCGCGGTTAATACCAACACGCATTCCTACTGGACTAACTTTTTGACCCATTTGGTAATTCCTCCTTATCTTTCTTTCACCACAACTGTGATGTGTGATGCTCTTTTAACAAGTCCTGAAGCACTTCCTTTAGCTCTTGGAAGGAAACGTTTCATCTTAACACCATCTCCTGCATAACATTCAGCAATGTAGAGTTTTTCTTCATGCATACCGAAGTTATTAATTGCATTTGATGCTGCTGACTTAACAACTTTTGTGATGATTGGGGAAGCTGCTTTGTTGATGTTGGCTAATAAACCAAGTGCAACGTTAACATCTTTTCCTCTAATAACATCAAGTACAAGACGTGCTTTACGTGGTGTAACGCGGACGTCGTGTGCGACTGCTTTAGCAGAAGTGACTGCTGGTTTGGCTGGTTTTTCTTCTTTCTTAGAAGCTTTAACTGCCTTTTCAGCTTTAACTTCTTTTGCTGGAGCTTCGACTTTCTTTTCTTCTGCTTTTGGAGCTGCTGCTTTAGCAGGAGCTTTCTTTGCAGGAGCTTTAGCTGCGGTAGAAGTTGTCTTCTTTGCAGTTACTGTTTTCTTTGTTTCTGCCATTTTAACTCCTCCTATTGTGCAGCTGCTGCCTTATCTTCAGCATTGTTACCGTGGTGTCCTTTGAAGGTTCTGGTTGGTGCAAACTCACCGAGTTTGTGTCCGACCATGTCTTCAGTAACATAAACGGTAATGTGTTCGCGGCCATTATAGACAGCGAATGTGTGTTCGACAAATGATGGGAAAATTGTTGAACGACGTGACCAAGTCTTAATGACTTCTTTTTTATTGGCTGCATTTAAAGCGTCAACTTTCTTGAGTAAGTAAGCATCTGCGAATGGGCCTTTTTTCAAACTACGTGACATTTTCAATTTCTCCTTTCATTATTTGTCGTTTATTCTACGAATAATTAATTTTGTAGAATGTTGTTTCATGCGTCTTGTCTTGACACCGAGAGCACGTTTACCCCATGGGGTTCTTGGTGCATCACGTCCGACAGGACACTTACCTTCACCACCACCGTGTGGGTGATCGTTAGGGTTCATAACGGAACCACGTACGGTTGGTCTTGTACCAGCCCAGCGTGTTTTTCCGGCTTTACCTTTGTTTACAAGGATGAAGTCTTCGTTTCCGACAACACCGATTGTTGCGCGGCATTCTTTAAGAACTTTACGAACTTCACCAGAGGCAAGACGTAAGATGACGTATTTGCCTTCGGCACCAAGTACTTGGGCACTGGTTCCTGCGGCACGACACATTTGTCCGCCTTTCTTTGGATTAAGCTCAACGTTATGAACGAATGTACCTTCTGGGATGTTCATAAGTGGAAGAGCATTTCCAACTTTGATATCAACATTTTCGCCAGAGACGATTTTGTCTCCAACGTTTAAGCCTTGTGGGGCAAGAATGTATCTCTTTTCGCCATCTGCGTAGACAACGAGAAGGATATTTGCGTTACGGTTTGGATCATATTCAACCGCTTTGATTGTGCCAACGATTCCGTCTTTATTTCTCTTGAAATCAATGACTCTATAACGACGCTTATGACCACCACCGATATGACGGCATGTAATGACGCCTTGGTTATTACGTCCGCCAGTCTTGCTAAGCTTAACAGTTAAGCTTTTTTCAGGAGTTGATTTGGTGATTTCGTCAAAGGTCAAATTAGTCATGGATCTACGAGATGCAGATGTTGGACTATATGTTCTAATTGACATATTTTTTCCTCCTATAATGTGTAAGTTCTATTTCAAACTACTCTTTGAATAAGTCGATTGCTTGTCCTTCTGAGACAGTAACGACTGCTTTCTTGAAACCAGAGATTGTTCCTTTGTAACGGCCACCTCTTGTGGTTTCTTTTGCAGGAACGTTAACGATGTTAACTTGGGTAACTTTTACACCAAATACCTTTTCAAAGGCTTTCTTTACGTCTGCGCGATTAGCTTTGCCACTTACGCGAACGGTTACCTTGTTTTGTTCTTGCATGAGGGACATGGTTTTTTCGGTAATAACTGGTTCAACAATTACATCGAAATCATGGACGCTAGCTTTGCTAGCTACGACTTTCTTGTCTGCCATAAACTATTTTGCCTCCCCTAATTTCTTGTCGATTAACTCGACTGTAGCCTTTTCCATGACGATCTTGTCAAAATATATGAGGTCATAGACGGATACATTACATGCACATGTCACAACGACACTTGCGATGTTGCCTGCTGACATAAGGATGTTTTCATTGTCTGCATCACATCTTGTAACAACAAGAACTTTGCCAGTGGCTTTAAGATCTTTAAGAATCTTGACGAATTCTTTTGTCTTTTTACCGACTTTGAGTTCGTTAACAACAATAAGATCTTTAACCTTTGAGGACCATGCTGAGCGGAGTGCTAAGTTATGTTCCTTGCGGTTTTGTTTAATTGTGTGGTTTTGGACACCTGTTGGGCCAAATACTGTTCCACCACCAACCCAGATTGGGGAGCGTGTAGAACCTGCACGGGCACGACCTGTGCCTTTTTGTCTCCATGGTTTTTTACCACCACCGCTTACTTCATCACGTTTTTTGGTTTTTGCAGTGTCTTGTCTCATATTTGCTTGATAAACAACGACTGCATCGTGGAGAGCTTGTGTAGCTTCCTTTTCACCAAAGACATAACCTGATACTGAAACGGTTGAGACTTCTTCACCTGCGAGTGAGAGAACTTTTAATGAGATTTTCTTGTCTGCCATAATTATTCTCCTTCCTTAGCTGGTTGAGCTTCTTCGACTGCTGGAGCTGCTTCTGCTGGAGCTGCTTCTGCTGGAGCTTCTGCTGGAGCTGCTTCTGCAACTGGTGCTTCTACGGCTGGAGCTTCTGCTGGAGCTGCTTCGGCTGCTGCCTTAGCTGCTTCTTCAGCGGCTTTTGCTTCTTCTGCAGCTTTCTTAGCGGCTTCTTCAGCTGCTTTCTTTGCTGCTTCTTCGGCGGCTTTAGCTTCTGCTGCGGCTTTTTCAGCTGCGATACGTGCTTCTTCAGCTGCCTTTAAGTCTCTTTCAACATCAACAAGTTCACCAACTGATGATTTCTTGCCAAGTTGAGTTCTGACAGCACTACGAATCAAAACGATTGATTTCTTTGCGCCTGGAACTGAGCCTTTAACTAAGATGTAATTCTTTTCTGCATTTGTTTCGACAACTAATTGGTTGAGGATTGTTGCAGATTCGTTACCCATGTGTCCGGACATGTGTTTGCCAGGAATTGTACGTTGGATAAGACCTAAGTTGGCCATTGAACCTTGTGTTCTGTGCCATGAGTGACCGTGTCCTTTTGGACCGATTGTCATGTTCCAGCGTTTAATTGCGCCTGTGTAACCATGACCTTTTGAGGTTCCGACTACATCAACGATATCTCCTGCTTTGAAGATATCTGCGGTGATTTTATCGCCAACTTTGTAGTTAGCCATTTCATCGCCTTTAACTTCTGCAAGGACCTTCATTGCTGGAACGCCAGCTTTTGCAAAGTGTCCTTTTTCAGCTTTGTTAACTTTGGATTCTTTCTTTTCTTCGAATCCGACTTGGAGAGCTGCATAGCCATCCTTTTCAACTGTCTTTACTTGTGTAACGACATTAGGAAGTACTTCGACAACTGTAACTGCGTACATTGTTCCGTCTTTGGCGAAGACTTCTGTCATGCCCATTTTGCGACCAATGATTTGTTTCATCTTGTCTTACCTCCTTATAGTTTGATGTCAATATCAACACCTGAGGCTAAGTCGAGTTTACGTAATGTATCGACTGTTTCCTTTGTTGGATTGGTGATATCGATCAATCTCTTGTGTGTTCTGATTTCAAACTGTTCACGAGCATCTTTGTACTTATGGACAGCACGTAAGATGGTGTAAACCTGTTTCTCGGTAGGGAGTGGAATAGGACCAACAACACCAGCCCCAGTCTTTTTCGCTGCTTCTATAATCTTCTCAACAGCAAGGTCGAGAATCTTGTGATCATAGGCTTGCAAACGAACCCTAATGGTTTTAACTTTTGCCATGAATTTTCCTCCTTCAATAATCTTTCAGGCTTTTAACGAACTGCTCCATGCGAATTCCCTGACACCCCTCTCATGACAACGCCTGTTGGTGTGTCAGCAACCTCGCATATCAACGCAAACGCTAACGTGTAATAATATACGCTTATATATAATATCGCGCAAGTAAAATTTAATAAAATTAATAAAATAAAGGTAAAGAAAATAGGGTTAAAACCCCTCATTTTTCATCATTTTTTTATGTGATTTTTGAAATTTTTGGCATCAATTTTTCACCAAATTTTCATTGACGCAATTATTTTATAATTGTTCTTTCTAACAAAAATTTGCAATTTCATTTATCAAAAAAACGGCTTTTAAAGTGCCGCTTTTCTGCCAAAAATAAATTGAGAATTTTTAGAATTTAATGATGCAATCTTCGTTATATTTTGCAATCAAATGGTCATGTGTGAGCAATGACATCTTATTAACTTTTGCCTGTGCAATTAAGATTTTATCGAAAGGATCATTATTAACAATTTCGTTTTCTTTTACTTCTAATTTATTGAAATTTTTGATTTCCTCTAATCCGATAGCTAAAAACCTAACTCCAATTCTAGAGCAAAGACTAATAATGGTTTCTGCATCATATGGAAAATCTTTTTTAGCAGATTTTTTAATCGCTATTTCCCACAGGGAAGCTGTAGAAACAAACAAAGTATTTTGGATGTCTGTGATGAGTTCTCTTGCAGGAAGTGTTAATTTTGGATTATCCTCAAGCGCCCAAATTAGCGTATGTGTATCTAACAATAAATTCATTCCTTAGCTCCTTGCATAATTGCGAGCATGTCAAAATTATTGAACTCTTCTTCGCTAACATCTCTCCAGAGGCCTTTAGCGATTCCAATTCTTCTTTCTTTTCTATTTCTAAAAGGGATTAGCTCTGCTACTGGTACACCATTTTTTGTAATAATTACAGATTCTTCTTTTTTATTTTCAATAATCGAAATGTACTTGCTTAATTGGGTTTTTGCTTCGTAAATACTTGCGGTTTCCATAGTTGCTCCTTTCGCACTTGACCAAGTTGGTTAACCAAATTATAAATGGTATAAATAAAAAAGTAAATAAAATTTAAGATTTTTAATTCACTAATTATTGATTTTCCAGTAATTTTTGTTTTGCAAGGCCTTTACTAAAAGTGTACTTACATCCACAGTAGAGCTGCTGGTAAAGGTCATAATGAATGCGCATTTCACGAGCAATATCGATACCTTTATTTTTCTTAAAATCTGAGTGAAAATATATGGTTTTTGCGTATTTTTTCTGCAATTTTGCACCAATTTCGTTCAATTTTTGGGAATCTTTTTGACGTGAAATGGTCATTACTGTAGTGAAATAATCATAACCATTTTCATTCGCAAAATTGAAGGCTTCATCCATTCGTTTTTCATAGCAAATAAAACAGCGTGTTGTACCTTCTGGTTGATCAGCGTATTTCTCTAAGTCTAAATTGTATTTATCATTGTCGTATTTTGTTTCGATAATTTTTACATCATAACCATAGTCTTTCTTGAAAAATTCAAGAAATTTCTTAAGTTCATTAAGACGTCTGTAATATTCTTCTGAAGGATAAATATTTGAGTTATTAAAGAAAATTGTGACGTCAAAATGAGGGCATAAAAAAGTTAAAGGAAATGTTGAACAAGGACCGCAACAAGCATGCAAAAGAAGAGTTGGTTTTTTACCTTTTGGCAACTTATTTATTTCCTCGACGGATTGTTTGTAGTAATTAATTTTGTTAGTCATGAATAAACATTGCATCTCCAAAGGAGAAGAATCTATATTTTTCTTCAACAGCGTGTTTGTAGCACTCCAAAGTCCACTCTCTTCCCATGAATGCTGAGACAAGCATAATTAGGGTTGATTTTGGAAGATGGAAATTTGTGATTAAAGCATCAATTGCTTGGTATTTATAACCAGGCATAATATAAATGTCTGTATCGTCTTTATCTGCACGGAATTCGCCATATTTTCTCATAACGGATTCAAGAGTTCTTGTAGAGGTTGTGCCAAGTGCAATAATTCTACGGCCTTCTTTACGAGCTTTGTTAAGCTCATCTGCAACCTCTTGAGACATTTCATAATGTTCAACGTGCATTTTGTGAGCTTCACATGTTTTTTCTTTAACTGGTTTAAATGTCCCTAAACCAATATTTAAAGTAACATCTAAAAAATTAATGCCTTTTTCTTCACATCTTTTAATTAATTCTTCGGTGAAATGGAAACCTGCAGTAGGTGCTGCAGCAGATCCATAAACTTTAGCAAACACTGTTTGATATTGTGAATTGTCTTCACATTTTTTCTTAATATAAGGAGGAAGAGGCATTGCGCCAATTTCATTCATAATTTCAAGGAAAATACCGTGATATTTGAAATTCATGATACGAATTCCTTCATCTTTTACTTCAAGGCATTCTGCTTTTAATTTGCCATCGCTAAAAGAAATAACTGAGCCAACCTTTATAGGTTTCGCATTACCTGCTAAACATTCCCAAGTATCGCCTTCAATTTGCTTTAGCAAAAGAATTTCGACTTTTGCGCCTGTTCCTTCTTTCACTCCAAAAATTCTTGCAGGCATAACCTTAGTGTTATTTCTGACAATAACATCGCCAGGTTTTAGATAATCAATAATATCTCTGAAGATTTTATCTTCATAAGTATTGTTTTTCTTATTAATACAAAGTAGTCTACACTCATCTCTAACTTTAGCAGGAGTTTGAGCAATTAACTCTTCTGGAAGATCGTAATTAAATAACTCAATATCCATAATTAAAAGCCTCGTTTGTCTCCGTATTTTTTAAGCATTTCTTCTCTGAAGTCTCCAAATCTATCTTCTTGGATTGCTTTACGAGCTTCTTCCATCAAATGGATGAGGAATCTAACGTTATGATATGAGAGAAGTCTCTTACCAAAAGCTTCATCAGCGACATATAAATGTCGAAGATATGCTTTAGTGTAGTTTTTACATGTATAACAATCACACTCTGGATCAAGTGGAGTAAAGTCTTCAGCATATTCAGCTTTTCTTATATTTACACGTCCTTTTGAGGTCATTAAAGCTCCATGACGTGCAATTCTTGTAGGAAGAACACAGTCAAACATATCAACACCTTTGGCGATACCTTCTAAAAGGTAATCGATTGAACCGACACCCATTAAATAACGTGGTTTATTTTCTGGCAAATATGGGATTGAGTAATCAAGCATTTTTGAGAACACTTCTTTAGGTTCTCCTATAGAGGTTCCTCCAATTGAGTAACCTGGGAAATCCATTTTTGCTAATTCTTCGGCACAATGTTTTCTAAGTTCCGGGAATTCTCCGCCTTGAACAATTCCAAATAAAGCTTGGTCTTCACGTTTATGAGCATCAAGCCCGCGCTTTGCCCATCTAAGAGTTCTTTCGACTGATTTTTTAGCGTATTTCTCATCTGCAGGATAAGGAATACATTCGTCGAAAGACATAATAATGTCTGCACCTAATTTTTCTTCAATTCCAATTACAGATTCAGGAGTGAAGAAAAGTTTATCACCATTAAGGTGAGACTTAAATTCGACGCCTTCCTCTGAAATTTTACGGTTTTCTTGAAGCGAGAAGACTTGGAATCCTCCGGAATCCGTTAAAATAGGGCCTTTATAGTTCATAAACTTATGAAGGCCTCCTGCTTTAGCGACAACATCTTCTCCTGGTCTTAAATGAAGGTGGTAAGTATTACTTAAAATAACTCCAGCGCCCATTTCTTTAACCTCTTCTGGAGATAAAGTTTTAACGGTCGCTAAAGTTCCAACAGGCATAAACATTGGAACCTCAACATCTCCGTGTGGAGTGTGAAGAATTCCGTATCTTGCACCTGTTTGTTTACAAATGTGTTTAATTTCTAAATAAAAATCTTTCATAATCTTACCATTTATACTCAGTATTTTTAGTTGCACCTATTGCATCATAGAAACTTTTGTTTCGTTTCAGTAATAACAATAATAAATATCCTAGCACAGAAACCGCAATAAATTCACCCAAAATTATTAAAGATGAGGTGATCCAGAACCCATTAGTGCCCACATGGAACAAATAAGTTAACTCTGCGCCAATAGCAAAACCATTGATCACAACCGGAATCAATGTAGCTAAAGCTAAATGTTTGCAAAATGAAATGAGCAGACAACTTATAAGTGTTGCGGCAGTTCCAATTAATAAATCCCATGGAAAAAACGGGCTTACAAGATTAGAAAGTAAACACCCTAAAGTAAGTCCAAGAACATAATCTCTTCTGAAGAAGCAGAGTAAAACTAATGCTTCAGAAATTCTTACTTGGATAGGCCCAAAACCAATGCCTTGACCTGCAAAAGTAAGTAAAAAATAAATCGCTGCCACAACAGCGTTTCTTGTAATTGATTTAACTACGTCGTTTTTCATCCTTGTTTTATAAGTGGTTTATCAAGGCAACACTTTAATATATTAAAGAGCTGCAGAAATTAATTCTGCAATAGATAACACTTTTGCTCCTTTAGTTTTCTTTTCAACAGAATCTGTTGTCACAAATTCTTTAATTCTTGAATCTAACTCATATTTAGACATAATCGCATGAGTTGCAGCGACAAAAACTTCTTTTGCGCCTTTTTCAAATAAAACCTCAACGGCATTATTTATTGTTCCGCCCGTATCAATAATGTCATCAACTATTAAACAGGTTTTGTCTTTAACATCACCAACAACATTAATGACTTCACTCATATTTGGAGCAGGTCTTCTTTTATCAACAACCGCAAGTGATGCGCCATTTAATTCTGAAGAGACATCTCTGCCTCTATTTGCAGACCCATGATCAGGTGAAACAACGCAAACATTTTTGTGGTCAATTTTTAATTCATCAAAACGTTTTGCAAAATACTTTCCGAAGAGTGAACTTGTTTCAATATTTGCAACTTGAATTGAGAAAAATCCTTGTATTTGTTGAGTGTGTAAATCTGCGGAAATTAAGCGGGAAATCCCGGAGATTTCCAGCATTTTTGCCACTAATTTTGCAGTAATTGGTTCTCCTGGTCTTGCGACTCTATCTTGTCTTGAGTAGCCATAATAAGGGGCAATTAAAACAATCTCTTTTGCACCAGCATTTTTAAGAGAATCTGTAAAAATTAAGACTTCAAAAATTGTCTCTGCGGAAGGAGCAATTGTGGATTGAACAATATAACAAATTTTGCCTTGAACATCACTTAAACATCTTGCCATAATTTCGCCATCAGAAAACTTCGTAACTTCACTCTTTCCGAGTTCAATATTTGAAGTCTTGGCAATCTTTTTAGCAAGCTCAGTGCTAGTTGAAAGTGAGAATATTATTTTTTCCATTGTGTCTTATATTCGTTATATTTTTTGGAAGAACCACGAACTAATTCTGCAGGATATTTTTTCTCATTTGAATCAAGTTTTTCATTGATAATTTCATCAATGTCTAAATGATAACGATCTGCCATAAGCATTGCGTACATAAAAACATCTGCAAGTTCTTCTTTGACTTTGTCAATTGATTTTTCTTTGTTAGTCCATTGGAAAACTTCAAGAAGTTCTCCTGCTTCAATCATAATGGACTTTGCTAAATTTTCACCAGTATGAAATTGAGACCAATCTCTGTCGTCTCTAAATTTGATTAATCTATCATAAGTTTCTTTTTTCATCGGGTTATATTGTATACCTATTTATTAAATAAATCATTAATATTTACAGCAAGCAAAGTCTCTGAACGCACATTAAAGAGGTTTGTTAATTTTAATAACGCTAACGAATTCAAGTTTTTAATGTCTCTTTGACCGTTTTTAATCGACATAATAGTTGAATAAGAGATGCCACAAATTTCAGAAATTTTCTTGCCATTAAGTGATTTCTTTTTCATTAATAACTCCAAAGGAGTTGTTTTCTTAAATATTTCATTAAAGTAATCAACTGATTGAGCAAAATCCATTTCATGATAAATAGGAAACATTTCATACGCTCTTTCTAAAGGAATGTACAAGAATAAAAGTTCAAAAGTAAATCCTGTTTCAGCTTCCAAATGAAGATACATATCAGCAACCCATTCACATTCGTTATATCTAATTAATTCATCTACCTCCTTTGGAGAATCGAAGAATATTTCTTTTAATACATCTTTTCTATCTAGATAAAGATTAGGAGAATTATTATCAAGTTCAATTGCTAAAAATTTCTTGTGCTTTGAAATTCTTTTCTCCAAAACGTCAAAAGAATAACCAAGTTCATGTCCAAATGACAGCACATTGGCAAACATATCTAAATAATGATAAAGATTAATTATTTCCATTTTCTTTCCTAATTATATCAAAGATATATGTTTTAGAACTCACCTTAGGTTCATGTATTAATTTCTTATATGTATTCGTGGCATCATTAACGACCTTTACATGTGTTCCTAAGTGTTTGTTATCGCATTTAACACATTCAATTAGTTTAAGCAAATTTATTGCTCTTTTTGAGCGAAAGAAATATTGAACACCAAGATCACCAAGTTTATAAACATACTCTAAATCCTCAAAGGCTAAATTATTTGAAATAAATGCTTTTGGAAAATCAAAATATGAATCGTCTGCCCTAAAACCAATAACAACATCATAATTTGAAACATCAATAAAATAATGCTCAAGCCACTTCAAAGCTTCT
The DNA here is from genome assembly GCA_045628045.1 of Bacilli bacterium. Classification (GTDB taxonomy): domain Bacteria; phylum Bacillota_I; class Bacilli_A; order RFN20; family CAG-826; genus Fiminaster. Next base: position 8,569 of record JAZQOV010000002.1, on the reverse strand, counting down.
TCGTTTTCTTTTAAGAAAGACTCATCTATCTTTTTAAAATGAACAAGAATTGCAATCCAATTTAATACTGAATATTTTTCCTTGTTTGTTAAATCAAGAATCTTAAGATTTTGAAAATATCTATTTGAAATGAAATATTTATAAATAAATCCAAGTTCATCATGCTTGCAAGCCCAAGATCCAGCAGCGTCTTTACTTAGTGATAAATAAAACCCAGAACCATAGTCATTAAAGACTCCTGACCCGTTCTCTTTTGGGATTAGATTGCTTATTTTAGAACCGTGATATAAATTCATAACTCAATTTTAGCATTTTGACACGAGTTTTCAATGAAAATTGATACTACAGTAATAACTTTTAAATCATTTTTGAGTATTTTATAAATTTGAAGAAAGAAAAAGGCGATCTCTCGCCTTTTATTAAATAATCAAAGATTATTTGTTTATATACTGATTAATAATATCTTTATGTGTTGGATCAAATTCAACATATTCCAACGAATTAACAAAATATTCTTTCTTATCAACAATATATTTTGTTTCAGCTTCTTTAATAAATCCGTTATCAGAAGTAACAAAATCACAAACCATTTTAACTTTTAAATAATCCGTATTTTCTGATTGATCATGGTAAGTTAAAAAACCGTTTTCACAATAAAAATTGCTAATTTGATGACCATAAAGATTTCCATCTTTTATATTGAACGAATAAGATGCAAATTCTTCATTGAATTTTTTAGAATCTTGATCCAAATAATTGTAAATACTCTTGAGCATGAACCTTCCAAAAATTAAATCATAACTCAAGAAGCTGCTAACATAATAACCAAAATATTCGCAAAAATATGCGCTTTGTTTGCTGTCTGACACAATTGGTTCTTTTAAATTTTCTTCAATGACCATAACGTTATAAAGAGTTTCTGAATCATATCTAGACCAATATTCGATTGAATAATAATTATTTGAACGTGTAGTCTCAATAATTATGTATCCTTCATCAATATCATATGAAACTTTTCTAGTCTCTATAACATCATCGAAAACTATATTTGCATTAAATTTTTGTTTTATAACAACAGAAGCCTTTCTTCCAATTGCAGAAAAATCAAAATATCTGCCTACTTGATCTGGTTCATGAGTTAAAGAGTTGTAGTGTTTAACCCATATTTCCTCTGGGCGATTATTTATAATAAAGGCTTTAGCTTTTTCAAAATCGATTTTTGATTGGCAGCTCGAAAGAAGAATTGTTGTTATTAATGGTAAAAACAATTTTTTTCTCATAAAAATTTATTATTGAGATTATTTCTTTGCTTTGCCTTGATTTGCGACAGCTTCCATTTCGGCCTTAAGTGCGGCTTCATCCATTAAGTAATAATGTTTGGTTGCTTTCATATTGTCATCAAATTCAAAAACTAGAGGAACACCAGTTGGGATGTTAACTCCAACGATTTCTTCTTTTGGACAATTTGTGAAATATTTGTATAAAGCACGAAGTGAATTACCGTGTGCAACGATTAAGCAGCGTTTGCCTTTGAGCATTTCTGGCTTAATTGATTCTTCAAAGAATGGAACCGCACGAGCAACTGTAAGTTCAAGAGATTCTGTAAGTGGAAGATCCTTTCTTGGAACGTCTCTAAATTGTGCTTGGTTAGCTGGATTCCTGTCATCTTTTTCTTCAAGTGCTGGAGGTGGGCAATCATAGCTTCTTCTCCAAACCTTAACTTGTTCTTCACCATATTTTTCAGCAGTTTCAGCTTTATTTAAACCTTGAAGAGCACCGTAATGACGTTCATTAAGTCTCCAGGTTTTAATAACTGGTAACCATTCACGATCAAGTTCAAAAAGAACGTTGTTCATTGTGTGAATTGCTCTTTTGAGCATTGATGTGAAGACTAAATCGAAATCATAGCCTTCTTCTTTAAGTGTTTTACCAGCACGATGTGCTTCCATAACACCTTTTTCGCTTAATTCGACATCGGTCCAACCTGTAAATAAGTTTAGCTTATTCCATTCTGATTCACCGTGTCTAATCATGACTAATTTGTACATATTTTTTCTCCTTTATTTTGCAAGTGATCCCATTGGATCCCATGGTTGTAACATAACTGGTTCTGCATTATATGCAGCAAGCTCTTCTTTTGTTAAATATTTCTTATTAACAACTGCTTGATAAACATATTGGTCAAAGAAACTTCCTGACATCAGGTAATAACCTTTGTGGGCTCTTTCAGCACCCCAAGAGTTTTCAATTTTCCATTTCTTGGCTTTGTTATTTTCATCAAATGCAACGCCTGTAACGCACATTGCGTGGCCCATTGCACTTGCACGGAAGTCTAAAGACTCACCTTTATCCATCTTGAAGTCTAAATCAAGTAAGGATTTGAAATCAAACATCTCATCATCCCAAGATCCGGATAAGTTTTCTCTATAGAAACCAACATCACTTCCGAACCAAACAACTTCACCATCTTTAAGTTGAGAAATGATGAGTTCTTTCATTCTATCCATAGGAAGGTTGATGTGTTTAACAATTTTTCCACCCTCAACATTTCCTAAATATTTGACGGTATATGATTTACCAAATGGTTTTGTTTTTGTTGGAGCATTGATTACAGAAACATAATCATCAAGTTTGTCCCCAACATACTTTTCATAGAACTCATATGGAGTCATATCTTTGATAACTTTGAATTTATCTTTATCATCAACATATTTGAAATCAAATTTGGTTGGTGGCACTCCATAACATGAAATTAATGCCTTGTAGAAACGTTTAATATAGCTTTCTTTAAGTTCTTCGACGGCCTTCATGCCTTTCTTTGCCTTAACTTCTCTTGCTTCAGATGCAAATTTACGGAGTTCAGTATTTAAAAGAAGATTAAGCATTCTAGTAGCACTTGATGTTGCAGTCTCACCATAGACATTTTTAGGGCAAATACCATACTTTTTAACCAAGTTAATGATCATATCCCATTGACCACCATCACCAATACCTGTTGATACTAAGTATTGAACGGTACGATCATCATAATCTTTGTCGATTGTTTCGATCAATGCATTCATTGTGAAGTTAAGTTTTTCTAATTTGTCATAGAAAGCTAAATAGCTTTGGGATAACTCAAACTTCTTAACATTAATTTTTTTAGCAATGCTTTCTCTCATGAAGTTACATGCAGCGAAGATCCAGCATCTACCGGATGCTTTTTGGTCTGTAACTGACATGGTCTTTAAATCAATGTCGAATTGGAAGTCTTTTTCACTATCCAAATCTTTTGTTAATGCGACAAGAGAAATATCGGTATTTGATAAAGCGTGTCTAGCTACTGCGCAGGCTTTATCAGAGAGATATTCTTTCTCGATTTTTCTTAAATCACTAATTTTAATTTCTTTCATAATGATTCCTCTCAGCGAATAATATTTTAATGTAAAATTATTATTTTTCCACAAAAACGATTATAATCTATGTTATGAACTTAGAAAAATACGCAATTATTGATCTCCATTTACATTTGGATGGGTCACTTTCTGCAAAGGCAGTTTTGTCTGTTGCCAAGAAAGAAAATATTAAACTTCCTGCTAAAACAGAAAAAGAATTAAACAAGTATTTGCAAGTTCCTAAAAACTGTAAATCACTTAATGAATATCTCGAACGCTTTGACATTCCAAACTTAGTTTTACAAACAAAACAAGGTCTTAGAGAATGCACTTTAGATTTACTCGAAAGGCTTGCAAATGACGGCCTTAAATATGTTGAAATTAGAATGGCTCCACAGCTATCAACAGCTCAAGGGTTAACTCAAGATGAAGTTGTAAAAACATTGATAAAAGCTTGTAAATACTCGAGAAAATACGGGGTTTTTGCAAATTTAATCCTTTGTATGATGAGAGGGAAAGATTTAAAAGAGAAGAATTTAGAAACAATAAAAGTTGCTAAAAAATATCTCAATAAAGGCGTGGTCGCAATGGACCTCGCTGGCGCAGAAAGTTTATTCCCAAATGAAATGTTTGAGGATGAATTTAAACTCATTAAGGAAAATAATATTCCATTAACAATTCATGCAGGTGAAGCAAGTGGTCACGAATCAGTTGTGTCTGCAATCAAATATGGAGCAACAAGAATCGGACACGGAATTCATTCAAGTGAAGACAAAGCAACAATCAAACTTTTAAAAGACAAAAATATAGCTTTAGAAATTTGTCCTAAGTCAAACCTAGATACAAAAACAATTTCCAAATATGAAGAATTACCAATCAAACAATTTGTGAAAGAAGGAATAAGGGTCACAATCAACACTGATGATATGACTGTTTCCAACACAACACTTAAACAAGAATATAAAACTTTAGCAAAATTAGGATTTAAAGAAAAAGATGCTCATGAGTTCGCATTAAACTCAATTGAAGCATCATTTGCAAATAAGAAAATAAAGCAGAAATTAAGGAAATTACTTGAGAAAACCCACTAATTTCTTAATAACAAGATCAGTCTCTTCTACATAACCAATGTGATGAGACTTTTTTAATAACACCCATTCAGAATTAGGAATTTTGTTATTCATTATCTCATTCATTTTTGGTGAAGATTCGTCAAATTGACCCGACAAAATTAAAGTAGAAACATCAACTCTATCAAGCTTATCTTCAACAGACCAATTCGCTAAAGTTCCGGTTCCAAATAGTTCTGATTTGCCCCACATAAGTTCATAGATTTCTCTATTAGTTTTAGGGAATCTTTTTGTCTTAAAATTATAAAGTTTTGTTGACTTCTTTCCGACATGATTTTTATAGAATTTCTTGATAGCAGTTTTATAAATATTCACATCATATTTTTTGCCTTCTTTTTCCGCTATAAGAGCAGCCTTTTCTTCAGGCGAGAAATCGTTAATCATTCTCATGTGCTCATCGTTCCAAATTTTAGTAGAAGGAAGTGTCGAGAAAAGCACTAATTTTTCAAGTCCTTTATGAGGTCTATTGCAAACATATTCAAGCGCAAGAATTCCACCCCACGAGTGTCCTAAAACGTTGTATTTCTTAATTCCTAAAGAGTGTATTAAATTATCGAATTCATCGAGAAATATACCTAAATTCCAAGAGATTTTATGATTTTTAGGAACTCGTGAATAACCACATCCTAATTGATCATAAAAGATTAATGGAATACCAAGATCTGCGAGTTTTTCAAGTGGCTCATAGCGTTCAACACATCCACCTGGACCACCATGTAAAATAATAAGTGGAGTCTTGTTAAAAATATCACCAAAAGTATAAGCACGAGTAAAATGATTTAAGTATGGAATTCGATAAACTTTTTTGTTCATAAAAATTACAAGATAAAACCTTGCACAATAAGTAACTCTGCAGTGCAATAAGCAAGCATAACAAGGAAGTGAGATTTAATTTTATTTTTATTAAATCGAACTACGAACAATAATGAATCACTAATAAAGAACAGGATGGCTCCGATCATCGTAATTAATGATGCAACATTTGTTAAAGCAATAAATCTAAATATTGCGAAACAATTCATTGTGCCATTAACAAGAAGATATAACGCAATTGGCCCAATAAGAACTTTTGGTAGGAATTTATAAATCTTTAAAAATACAAAGCTAACAATGAGGAGCATTACTGCACCAAATATGACGTAAATGTACCAAGGATGCGCAAAAACATATGCTTTTTCCGTATAAGCGAGGATGAAAAACACATGAGATCCTATAAAAGAAATACCACCAGCAGCAAACCAAGGAACTCCACGTGGAATTAAAAGAGTATCGCCGATCCAAGATAAGATGATTGCTAAAACAACATAAAGTGATGGACTTGTTGAAGCGTGTAAATAATACATTAGAAGAGAAAGCAAAATGATTGGTTTTGTTGCATTTCTTAACCTTCTATTTTTCTTAAAAGAAGCATAAAGATGAACTATAGTTGAAAATCCAAACAATGCTAAATATAAGTAACTCATTTTTCTAACCAATTACATTATATCGCAATTACTGAATAAATTAATCTTTAAAAGATGTGATTTTGGTATTACACTAAAACTAATATGAATACAAAGAAATTTGTCACTAAAAATGTAATAGCAATTATTCTTAATCTTTTTATTATTGGAGCAACCGTTTATTCAATCTATGATGTTGCGAGTGACGTAATGGCTTTTGGTGGTGGTAAATTCCTTTTTAGATATTTCACAATTGATAGCAATTTACTTATGTCTTTCGTCGCAAGTGCTGCTATATTCTTTAATATTAATAATATTAGATTTAAAAAGAATACAATGCCATTATGGTTTACTTTAGTTAAATTTGCCGCAACGTGTGCGGTCACATTAACGTTCCTTGTTGTGATGTTATTCCTTTGGAGAATCTATGGACTTGCTATGTTGCTTGAAGGTGGAAATTTATTTATGCACATGATAACTCCATTAGTGGCTTTATTCTTATTTGTGTTTATTGAAAAATCATATAGATTCAAGCTTAAATATTTCCTTTTTGGAATTATCCCAACCATTATTTATGGAATTGTCTATATTGTTTGTGTATTACTCGTTAAGTGCTGGCCAGATTTCTATGGGTTCAACCAAAACGGAATGTGGTACGTAATGCTTCCGATAATGTTAGCCGGTTCAACACTTATAGCATTCCTGGTGTGCTTGTTTCACAATATTGGAATACAAAAACAGGCATAGCCTGTTTATTTTTTGAATTTCTTTATCACATTTACAAACGCGTCTATCGCTATAGCGCCTAGCGAGTTTCCTAGCGTTGCAAGTGCGATATTTAAATATGTAAAACCATTTAGGTATTTCATCGCGAATGCGAAATAAGACATATTTGCGACGCAGTGATCAAAACCAAAATAGACAAATACTGCTATTGGGATAAAGATTCCAATAATTTTTAAAATAACATTCTTAAATGACTTATAACAAAAGACTGCAATGTAAACAAGCGCCCCACATAAAACTGAGCCACACAACAATTTAAACCCAGCCATAAAATCTGGAATGTTTGTTTTTATAGTTCCAATACTTTCAACAGTTTTTAGAATGTCAGCATTGCTTAAGAAAATTGCGCGCATTGAGAACCCTAGAATTAACGAACCAACAATATTTCCAAGATAAATAATTAATAAAAATAATGGGAATTTCTCGCCTTTTTTATCAAATAAGTACCCGATTTTCCCAGTAAATAGGTTTAACGATAAAAAGCAAACTAATGTTAAACCGATTGGGAAAAGAAGGGACCCAACAATCTTTCCGGCAGCTCCAAAATAAGTCTTGGAGACAATGTTTAATAAACCTCCAAAACCTATCGCAATTCCAGCGTAAATTCCATAAATAAAATCATCAATATATTTTTTCATTTTTATTTTTTGTTTTTCTTAATTTCAGCAATTTTTAAAGCTGCTTCCTTATCAATTACTTCGATACCGTTTTCTTCCGCAATCTCAGCAATTTGTAGAAGAGCTGCTTTCATAAATGGTCTTGGAATCTTTGTGTAAAGTTCACAAGCTTCTTTTGTAAATTTGACTTTTGTATCAAGTCTTTCTGCACAATACATAACACTTTCAACGCTTCCGGCGTTAGAAGTTGCAATTGCTTCAGATTGTGGCTTTCTTGCACCAAATCTCATGTACCAGAAATTCTTAGAATCATGGTAACCGTAGTCTACTGGAACTTTAGGGAATGAATTCTTCTTTAAACCATTCTTCAAATTATCAGCGTATTTCTCTTCCATAAGGACTTTATCCATTTTTAGAATAAAATGGCAACCAAATTTAGATGTAATTCCATTGAAATTATTGTATGGTCCTTCCACGCCTTCTAATTCTCCAATCTGTTTCTTGCATTTATATGCATCTTCTAAGGAATCATCCCAAGTACATTCAATAACTTGGTAGGCATCTTTCAAGATTAGAGGTCTAATTCCTTCAGCTTCACCTTTAATAAGCTCGAAATCGCAATCTTTCATCTTCTCTTGTGGTGTTTTACCAGGGAATCCTAAACGAACGACTTCTTTAAAGTATTTCTTATCATCTTTAATAAAATTAAGAGCACATTTACCAGTTCTTAAAATATTTTGTGCAGTGTTAGAGGAATTACGGCACTCTAAAATCATCGCATAATAATCTTTACCTGCAATGTAATAAGGGAATACAAGCGAATAACTTCCAATTGTTGTAGATCCATCTTCTGCTAAAGTTGATATAGCGACAGTCGGCATTGGAAAAAATAAATTGTTTTGGTAGAAATTATCTACAATTTTTAAACTTCTAAATTTAGACATAAGTTACCTCCAACGTTATTATAACAATATTTTGTTATTTAACAACATCATAAAAAAAGAGACCTTAATTATAAGGCCTCTTATTTTTAAGAAATATTTATTAGAAAATAAATGATGCAACTGTGCTCATAAGGAGACCACCGAAGTAAACTCCTCCAAGAGCAAATGCTGCGACTGATGCATATGGTGAAGCATCTTCAAGGAATGATACAAAGAGATCATCGATTTCGTATGAAAGTTTTTCTGCGAATTCTTGAACATCAACGATGAGATCTT
>JAZQOV010000001.1:0-152150 GCA_045628045.1 Bacilli bacterium | reverse complement strand
ACTCTTTGAGTATTTCTTGTTTTAAATTAGCATCATGCTTTGCAAATTTCTGCCCTTTTAATGCCATAAAAAAACCTCCTGCTTTTATTATATAGCAAGAGGTCTTTTTATTTTCTTGTGAACTATTTGGGGTTCAGTTCATATGCTATCTTTTTATTTTTTCCCAATACTCTTTAGTGGCTTGTTCAACTTTATTGTCGCCAGGTTTATAGTAATGTTGGTTTTTAACATCGTCTGGTAAGTATTGTTGCTTTACCCAATGATGAGCGTAATCGTGCGGGTATTTATAATTTTGCCCTTTCACTTTTGCATCTTCACCATCGAAATGTGTATTTTGAAGTTGTCTCGGAACTCCAATCCCTTTTCCGAGTTTTATATCTTGGACTGCTGCCATATATGCAAGACATCCAGAATTAGATTTTGGAGCGGTTGCTATTAGTATAGCAGCATTTGTTAAAGGTAAATAAGCTTCAGGCATCCCAAGCTGCAATGCTGTATCGACTGCAGCCTTAACAATTGGAATTATTTGAGGATAGGCTAATCCTACATCTTCATTTGCGGAGCAAAGAAGTCTTCTACTTGCAGCGATAATATCGCCAGCTTCAAGCATTTTTGCTAAATAGAAAACTGCTGCATCAGGATCAGAACCTCTTAATGATTTCATTAATGCCGAGAGATTGTCATAATGAGAATCTTGATCTCTATCATATGAAATATTAGCTTTGCTAATGAGCTCATCGACAGCGCTTATATTAATTGTTTTCTTTTCATCTAATCCATTTACTAAAAATTCTAAATTGTTTAGAGCTTTACGCATGTCGCCGTTAGCGCCCATTGCTAATTTTTCTAAAGCATCTGGGTTAATTTTTACGCCTATTTTCTTTGCAGCTTTTTTAAGTCCTTCTTTAATATCATCAATTAAAATTGATTTAAACTCAAAAACAGTGCATCTAGAAATTAAGGCTGGATAAACATAAAAATATGGATTTTCTGTTGTTGAAGCGATTAAGGTAATATCGCCGCGTTCAACAAAATCGAGTAATGATTGTTGTTGTTTTTTATTAAGGTATTGGATTTCATCCAAATAAAGTAAAATTCCATTTTGGCCAAAAACAGACTTTGCTTCTGCAATAATACGTTTGATATCGTCAATATTTGCAGTTGTACCATTTAATTTATGAAGAGACATTTTTGTGTTCTCTGCGATGATGTTCGCAATTGTTGTTTTACCAACTCCTGGAGGACCATAAAAAATCATGTTTGAAATGCGACCGGATTCGATCACCTTCCTCATGAGCTTTCCTTTGTCTAAAAGATGATGCTGACCAATTACATCATCAAGGGTTTTAGGTCTAAGTGTTTCTGCCAATGGTTCCATATTAAAATTTTATCATTATGATAAAATTTTGTCAAACATTTATTAAAAAAGCACGATCCAAATCGTGCTTTAAATCTTTGATTTATTTTTAGATTTTATCATTTGAGCCAAGAACTGTCATGATCTTGTGTTTGACAACTTCTTTGACATATTTACGACCATCACCAACATATTGACGTGGATCGAAATGATCTGGGCTTGCATTCATGTGTTCACGAATGCCTGCTGTCATAGCAAGTCTTAAGTCGCTATCAATGTTGATTTTACAAACTGCAGATTTTGCAGCTTCTCTTAATTGTTCTTCTGGAATGCCGACTGCATCAGCAAGTTTTCCACCATTTTCGTTAATGATTTTAACGTATTCTTGGTTAACAGAGCTTGAACCGTGTAAAACAATTGGGAATCCTGGGAGTCTCTTTTCAACTTCATGTAAGATATCAAATCTTAGTGGAGGTGGGCAGAGAACACCGGTCTTTGGATCACGTGTACATTGTTCTGGTTTGAACTTATAAGCACCATGTGATGTACCAATTGCGATAGCTAAACTATCACAACCAGTTCTGCGAACGAATTCTTCGACATCTTCTGGCTTTGTATAACTTTCATTTCCGTGTTCAACTTTAACATCATCTTCGATGCCTGCTAAAGTTCCAAGTTCAGCTTCAACTGTAACGTATGGTTTATGAGCGTGAGCATATTCAACAACCTTACGAGTAATTTCAATGTTTTCTTCGAATGGTTTGCTTGATGCATCAATCATAACTGATGTAAATCCACCATCGATACAATCTTTACACATTTCAAAGTCTGCACCGTGATCTAAGTGTAAAACAATTGGAAGTCCTGTATCTTCAACAGCAGCTTCAACCATTTTTCTTAAATAAACTGGTTTTGCATACTTTCTTGCACCAGCAGAAACTTGAAGAATAACTGGTGAATTGCATTCTTTTGCGGCTTCAGTAATAGCTTGGACAATTTCCATATTGTTGCAGTTAAATGCACCAATTGCGTATCCGCCATTATAAGCTTTAGCAAACATTTCTTTAGTATTAACTAATGGCATATTTTTCCTTCTTTCTTTAATTAAAAAGCGTAAATATTTTACTTCTTTTTTATTAAATATTAAACAAAAATACAAAAAACCGCTTTCAGCAGCGGTTCATTAAATTTAATTGTTTTCTATAATAAAGCTGGCAGAGCATTGAAAATCATTCCTGCCACAACTAAAAGTATCAAAATCAATAATTGCTTTTTGTTGTCTGCTTTAAAGAATAAAACTGTAGCTATTGAGACGAAAACGAAGTCCAAACCAACAATAATATTTACAACTGATTGATTTGAATTTTGCTGCCCAAGAGCAAGATATCTAAACACCATCATAAGTGCGTTAAAAACGGCAGATATTAGGAAATTCACGTACATTTTTGCGTTAACTGCCTTAATTTCTTTCCTGTCTTTGCTGAAGAAAAGCATAACTAAACAAACCACAAAAACGACTGACATTTGATGAAATGCAACAACATCAGATTCAACACCAGTTTGCTTTATTTTTGTTGCGACAACTAATGTAAATGCAAGGGCAGTTGCAGAGATGATTGAGAACAAAACCCAAAGTAGTTTTCCCTTAGGATTTATCTTCTTGTTAAATGCTGAGTAAAGCATCGAAGCGAAAATGAAAACGAGACCGAGCGAAACCAAAATTATATTTCTTGTTGATCCGCCGACAGTTGCGGAATCAGTCATAAAGATTGAAAAAAGTAAATTTGAAGAAAACAAAATAGCAGATGCTTCAAATGGAGCAAACGCCTCGAGATGAGAACGCTTGAGTGCTAAAAAGTAAAATAACCAATCAACAACCGTAATCAAACCTAGAATGACAACCCACATCCATTCTTCCGCATTCAAAACATAGATTTCTTTCACGTGCCCGAACGCTAAACAAATAAGGAAACACGCGAGTGTCATCATTAATGACTTAATTGTCGCAGAAAGGACGCTTCCTATCTTGTTTGATGAAATACGATTAAAAATCGTATTTCCTACGCTAGATATTAAAGCAAAAATTGCAAACAAAATATAATTCATTTTTAGCTAATTTTCCGCATCGAAAATTGTCTTCTTTTCGATGTATTTTCCGAACCTTTCTTTCCACTCATGATGAGGTTCTGATTCATCATATTTTTCTAGTGATTTTTTATCCATTTCGATGCAAATCATTAAATCAAATCGGTTTTCGCGATCAACAACATTTTCTTTTATTTCTATTTTATTTATTCCCGGAATTTCTAAGGTTTTTTCGAAAATATGGCGGATTTCGGCAACTTTTTCGTGCTTATCTGTCATTAAATTATTCCATTTGACAATAATGTAGTGTTTCATTAGGCTTCGTCCCAGTGTCTTTCCCACTTATCGTATGGTTTGTGAGTTTTTTTATACTCATAGTCGAGCTCATCAATCATTTCTTTGTCAGCTTTCGAAATAATTTGCTTTTCTTTTTGGATTTTTTGCTTTTTTCCCATAAATTTACCGGTTTTTTCAAATAATTCGTTGATATTTTAACCCTTGTGAGGGCAGTTCTCAACTGCGGAAAATGACAGTTTTTCTCAATATTTCATCGTAATTTTGCTTAAAATAATAATATTTTATTGAAACAGGCATTTTCCTTTTATATAATAAAAAGCAAATAGAGGAGAAAACTTATGGATATTTCAATTATGAAATCGTTCGTGGATGAAGCTCAATTAGCTGCAGAAGAAGCTGAAAAGCTCGCGAACAACAGAATTGCAATCATCGCAGCAGCCATCGCTGGTGTTGTAATGGTTTTAATTTTATTTATCTATCTAAGCTCTTGTATCATTATCGTCAAACAAGGTACAAGAAAAATTGTTGAAAGATTTGGCTCTTACAACAGAACTCTTAAAGAAGGTCTTCACATTATCTTCAGGCCATTTGATAAGATTGCTCCAGTTCCATGGAATGTTTTATCAATTTCAGAAAGAGATGCATACGAAAGAAATCGCAACTCAAAAGTTATTCATTTTTATAATGATTCAAAAAGCAGAAAAGGTCTTAATGAAACAGATGCAGCAAGACTCGCAAGACAAAATGATCGCTTAGTTCATTATATTGCAAAAAAATTAAATAAAGATATTCGTCTTTTGGTCAGAGAAGATTTCATTGATAGAGGCGAAAATGTTTCCGCTGCATATGGCGACGGCCTTGACTATAACTCAATTTGCAAGAGTAGAAGTGGTAAAAATTTAAATCAATTAATTGACGACGTCACCATGGCCAAGAACAGTATGGACGCATTAACAAGTGCATACAAATCACTTGGAATCAATCCATACAAAGCTGACGAAGATTTAGTTAGAGCAGTCCGTGATAAGGATGCTTTAGCAGCCAGCGTTAAATATTATCCTAGACACCAAGACCCACATAGTGTTAGAGCAGGTTTTTACCCAATGGCTGAAAATCAGATTCTTGATTATGTTGATCTTCGTGAAAGACACATTGATACATCAAATCCAAGAGTCCGTGATGTTATCTTAAAACGTTTTGACGAGGAACCAATATATATCACTGGCGGACGTGACTTACACAATTTTGATTCAATCAATTTAATTACAAAAGACAATGCATCAATCGGTGCAAATATTGTTATTTTCTTCTCAATTACAGATCCATTCCTTTATTACTACGGCGTTGATCAGCCAGAAGAATCATTAACTCTTCTTGCTATTACCACATTACGTAATATCGTTTCAAGTTTAACACTTGAAGATGCTTTAAATGCACGTCGCGATATTAATAAACAAATCCGTCAAGAACTTGATATTGCCACAAATAACTGGGGTATTAAGGCAAACCGTGTTGAAATTAAAGACTTTGAACTTGCTTCAGAAATGCAAGAAGCTATGGATGATGTTCTCATCGCAGAACGCGAAAAGAGAGCAAACATCTTAAGAGCTCAAGCATACAAGAAGATGAAAGACGAAGGTGTTATGGAAGAACACATGAAACTCAAAGGTTTCGAAACCCTTCAAGAAGTTTCAAAAGGCTCTGCAAACAAAGTCTTCATTCCAAACGATTTAGGCGATTTTATTACTGGCGCACATGTCGTTGCTGATGCTTTTGGCGAAGCAAAAAAAGAAGCTAAAGTCATCAAAGACGTTAAACCAGTTGATAAAAAATAAGGATTATGGTTTTTGCCGCATCAATTAGCACCTTTTGGGAAACCATTAAATCTATCGCGCTTGTCTTAACAGCGTGCGGATGCTTTTTGGTCGGTGTTAACTTAATGTCTAGAGGAACTGCCGCAGCAACAATTAAATCAAATTTGTTCTTCACACGTTCATTCTGTTGTCGAAATAGATTCGAAGGTGTGGGCGCAGGCCTCACTTACACTGCACTTGTGCAGTCATCGGATGTTACAAGCGTTACACTTGTACGTCTAGCGGATGTTGGGACAATTACATTGTTCCAAGCTTGTGCCTGTATTATCGGTGCTAATATCGGTACAACGTTAACAACATTCATCGTCTCTTTGTCTTCTTTTGACTTAACATCAATATTTGCATTCTTTGCATTCCTTGGTGCTATCCCGATGCTTTCTAAAAAGAAAGAAGTGAAGATATTCGGCGAAATCATCGCAGGATTCGGTATTCTCTTCATTGGTATCCAACTCTTGGAATCCAGTATGAATGACCCATTCTTCCATGACTTTGTTAACAAAGTATTTAATTCAACATCAAATCCGCTCATCCTAGCATCAATCGCAGCACTATTAACTGCTGTGGTGCAATCATCATCAGTTGTTACTTCGATGGTTGTCTTCTTGGTATCAGGAGCTATGCTCCCATTACCTAGCGCGTTTGCTCTTGTCGCAGGAGCGAACATTGGTACATGTATTACGTCAATCATTGCTTCTTCAGGAAGCTCAAGAAATGCAAGACGTGTTGCATGTTTCCATACTATGTTCAACGTTATAGGCGCTGCAATTTACTTTGCGGTTGTTTATACACCATTAGCAAACTATTTATATAGTTTCGCTGAAGGATTACGTATTAATGTTGAATTTAAAGTTGCATTATTCCACTTGACATTCAACATTTGTACAGCATTGGTTGTAATTCCATTACTAAAACCATTTACGTGGTTTAGTAAAAAAATAATCAGACACTAATAAAGGAGGAATTATTATGTCTTTATTAACATTTGGAGTATTCGAAAGCACACCGGCCTTTGCCTTACTTAATTTTGGCGTGGCAGCAGGAATTCTTGCGTGCTTATTATTCATTTTGCTCCGCAGTCGCCCATTAGCACTATTCAGCATTGCTATAGACATTGCTTTAGGAATTGTTGCTATTGTTGAAGGTTACTGGGTCCTAGGAGGATTATGGATTTTATTCTCAGCTATTGGAATTGTTTCAGGTATTTTAAATCTTTATTTCAATAAAAGAGGGGCAGCTTGGTGGCTTATTGCATCTATAATCGGCCTTATTTTAGCTCCAATCTTTAGCAACGGATTACTTGAATCAATTAAGGTATACATTGACAAATCATATGTTTCAATTTTCTCGTATGATGGCGTTACTCTTGGTGTCGAAAAAGGCGCAGAAATTACACAAGAAATTGTAGATACTAATAATTCTCAAGTTCTTTTAACTGCACTCAAGACAACAATTATTCCTCTTGTTGTATTTATTATAATCGGACCTCTTTTTGGTATCATTGTCCCAAAAATTCAATTTAGACACAGAAAGAATGAGAGAAAACATCTCACCAATACTGATCCAATTATTGGCCAAAAGATTAAAATTATTCAAGATGCTATTGGTGATCGCCCAGCTAGAGGTCAAATTGGCGATGTTGATTGGCAAGTTAAAGCATTCTTTCCATATGAAAAACTTAAAGCAGGTGACGTAGTTAAAGTTAAGAAAATTGAAGGCGTTACCCTTCTTTGTGTTCGTGATGGCAAAGATATGCGTCAAGAAAATAAAGGAAAACGTAAAGCTGAAGCTGAAAGAAGACATGCAGAACGTGAAGCAAATAAGATTGCAGAAGCAAAAGCAATCTTAAAAGAAAACGAACTTGCTGAAGAAAACGAAAAGAAAACATATGCAAAATCAAATAGCTTCAATATTATCTCAACAATTATATTGATCCTTATCTGTGTTCTTGTTGTTATCATTTCTGTCGCTGTTAAGAGTTTCTTCCCACTCGGCACAATCATTTGCTTTGCAAATATCTTCATTTACATTCTTATCTTATTTACATACAGACTTGCTACAAGACGTGAACCAGGTCAACCAAAAGAAGAGGAAGAACCAAAACAAGAAGAACTCTTCAAAGTTGTTGAACCAGTTAAAGAACCTGTAGCAGAACCAGTTGCAGAGAAGAAACCAGTTGTAAAACCAGCTCCAGTTGTAAAACCAGCTCCAGTTGTTGAAGTTAAACCTGAACCAGTTGTTGCTGCAAAACCAAAAGAAAAAGCTGAATTCGTTCCATTCGGAGTTAGAATGAACAAAGCAGATAAAGAAATTAAAGCTGCTTACAACGAATTAAAGAGTGAAGTTCTCTCTTATGGTATTAAATCACGTGTCTCAGGCACAGGTGATACATTCAGACTTCATACTAAAGAATATGTAAAGATGGTTATTGCTGGTAAAGGATTAAAACTCTACTTAGCATTAAATCCAAAAGATTATAAAGATTCTACATTCCCATTTGATGACGCATCAAAGATGGTTGCTCATAAAGAAACACCATTTGTCTTCAAAGTTAAATCACCACTTTCTGTTCGTAGAGCAAAAGTCTTAATTGGCGATTGTGCAAAGAAAGATGGTTTAGTCCAAGGCGAAGTTGTTGAACACAACCACGTTAAAGATCTTAAATAATCTAATTGACTAAAAAGAAGGCCGATCAGCAATGGTCGGCTTTTAATTTATCGTTATTGTTATTTCCCCATTCTTACAAGGTTCTAATGAATCTATTATAAAGTAATAAGTGGCATTCCCATCAAGATATCCATTCTTATCGTTTAGTTCCTCACCACCATTAATAGTAAATAAAGGGCATTCAACACCAACATAGACGTACATAACTTTCAAACTGCCACTTTCTAACTTAGCGGTATATGAAATATCAGCTTCGCCTTTGCTTATTTTCTTTAGGTTAAGAACATATCTCCCATCAAAGGTTTTAAATTTTATTGATCCATTATTTTTAGAAGAATTTACTACAAATGATGTTGCAGAATACTTATTTCTATATTTAATCCATGATGGAGAGTATTTACATGAAGAAAAAGTCAAACAAGAAAATAAAGGAATTAATAGAAATGGTTTTCTCATATTTTTAATATATAACATTTAAAAGTACGTGTAAAATTAAAAAAGTGTGCAATGGGTGCACACAAATAAATAAATGGTGGACCTGGCCGGGTTTGAACCGGTGACCTCCTCGTTGCGAACGAGGCGCTCTCCCAGCTGAGCTACAGGCCCATAAGCCAATATTTTAATTATATTGGCCATTAATTCAATAATTAATCTTCGTTTGTCTCGACAATTTCGTCTGGCATTTCTTCAATTTGTTGAACATCGCTGCCAGAAATTGATGAAAATCTAGAACTAATTCTTGTAACTCTTGTATCAAGTTTATCTTTAGCCTTTGAAGCTCTTTCGAGTTGAGTTGATAACGAATCCCATTCTCTTCCAAAGAGTTCGAATTGTTTTCCAAGCATATTTAAGTGCTTTGTAATTTCTTGAGCATTCTTTGATCTCTCTGCTTCGATTCTAACCATATTAATGGTTACAAGAATTGGAGATAAAGTTGAAGGAGAAGTTAAAATAACCTTCTTTTCTCTTGCGTAGTCCACCACATCTTGTAATTCATGATGAATATAGGCAAAAACACCATCATTTGGAATAAACATTAATGCTTCTGGAGCAGTTTTGCCCTCAATAATGTATTTTTCTTTAATAACGGTAATGTGTTTTTTAACAGCTGCAGCAAAAGATTTCTTCAATTCTTCTTTTTCTTCATCACTAGTCGCATCAAAGATGCGTTTATAATCTTGGAATGGGAATTTTGAGTCAATAGCGATCATTTTATTTGGCTCAGGCATGAAAACAACTGCGTCTGCGCGAACATCATCGCCATCTTTGGCTTTCTTTAATGTATATTGCTCTTCATAACAGCCAATTGTATCTCCAAAAACGTTATTTAAGACCATACGGAGTTGATATTCGCCATATTGGCCTCTCGTTTGGTTGCCTTCGAGGATTCCTTTTAAGGAAACAACCTCTTTTCCAAGGCCTTCCATTTGTTTTTGAGCTTCATTAATGGCTTGAAGTCTTTCCCTAACTTGAGACATGGTTTCAGAGGTGCCTTTAAAGCCTTCCTTAAGTTTGTCATCAACTTTCTTATCAAGTGCTGCCATTTTTTCCTCAAGTTGTTTATTTAAAGCTTCCATTCTTTTTGTGAAAGCTTCGGTGATTTCACCTTGGAAATGATTTAAGTTTTGAGATGATTTTGTGGTATTTTCAGCGAAGTCTTTTGTTAATTTTCTCATTGATTCGCTCATGACTTTTTCCATTTTGGCCTCAACAAGCTTATCAACTGTGCCGATTTGAGCTTTAACATCGCTCATATCTTGAGTATTTACACCACCAGAACTCTTTTTAGTTAAAAGAAGTACTAGGAGTACTACACCTAAGACTAATAAAACCGATAATAAAATAATGATTGCAATTTCCATAAAAACACCTCGCTTTTATTTATTATAACTATTTCCATAAGTTTTTTGTATTAGTAATTCAAAAAATCAAAAGTAAATAAAATTAATTAATAATTCACACGAAACAAGGTAGAATAATTGTATGGAAAAGCATATAGCGGTAATAGACATGAAAGCTTTTTATGCATTCATAGAATGCGTAGAAAGAAATCTTAATCCTTTCACCACTCCACTTGTAGTGTGCGACCCAACTCGCGGGGATGGCACTATTGTTTTATCTGTTTCACCGTTTTTAAAAGATCAAGGTGTTCCTTCAAGATGTAGAAGAAGAGATCTTCCAAAAATCGAAGGTCTAATACTTGCCCAACCAAGAATGGCACTTTATGTCCAAAAAAGTGCAGAAATTATATCAATTGTTCTCAATTATATCGCCGAAGATGACATTCACATCTATTCAATAGATGAATTTTTTGTAAATTTAGGCCCTTACCTAAAAGCATACGAATGTACGCCATATCAACTTGTTAGGAAAATTCAAAAGGCAATTACTGCAAAAACAGGTTTAATTACAACTGCTGGGATTTCCTACAATATGCTAATGGCAAAAGTTGCATTAGACACAGATGCCAAGAAAAGAGCTCCTTATGTTGCTCAATGGGGTAAAAGTGACGTTAAGAATAAACTTTGGAAGATTACACCACTTACAAAAATGTGGGGAATATCCTTTGGATATGAGGCTAAACTTAATGCGATGGGAATTGAAACTGTTGGTCAACTCGCAAACGCTGATAAAAATTTGTTAAAACAGAAGTTTGGTGTTATGGGCGAACAACTCTGGGAACACGCAAACGGAATCGATAACACAAACATTAGAGATAAATACATTCCTCAAGATACTTCACTTTCTCTTGGCCAAGTTCTTTATAGAGACTATAACAAAGAAGAAGCTAAACTCATTTTAAAAGAAATGAATGATGACCTTTCAATGAGACTTAGAGAACACGGAAAAATGACAAGAAGAATTGGTGTCGCTTGTGGTTACACTGTTTCAGAAGGCGGAGGTTTTTCCCACCAAGTTACTCTTGATTATCCAATTGATGATACTGACAAATTATACGAAGATATCTTGAAAATATACGAGAAATACGTGGGAAATCACAAGATTCGCCGACTTTATATAACATTTTCTCAACTAGAGTCAGGCGGATACGAACAACTTAATTTATTTGAAATCGGAAAAGAAGATTTAACTAAACGTGACATGACAAAGGCAATCGATAATCTTAAAAGAAAGTATGGGAAAAACTCTATCTTACGCGCGTCATCTTTATTAGAAGAAAGCACTGCTAAGGAAAGGCATAATCAAATAGGAGGGCATCATAGATGAGCGATCGTGGAATGAAAAAATGGGCTCCTTATGCATCTCTGATTGAACAAGCTACCTGTTTGGAAGAAATGAGATATAAAAGAAATAAAGTTGATAAACCAATTCTCGAAGATGACCAAATTGGAAAGATTAATTACATATTAACAAACACAAAAAGAGGGCAGATTCTTAAAATTAAATTTTATTATGATGGTTACTTCTACATAGTAGAGTCCGCACTTAAAAGAATTGATATAGATAATAGACAAGTAATCTTAGAAGATGGAAAACTTAAATTTAATCAAATAATTGATATAGAAAATCCCAACTTATGAGCGTTGGGATTTTTTAATATTAATGATTTCTACAAGTTTCATTACACCAGCCTGCGCCATTATAATTACAAACGCTGCAAGTGAGAACCCTAATAAATAAATTGGTAGGAATGCTGCATACGGAACCATCTTGTAAATACTACTTAAAATTACTAATGTGCAAGGATAATGTTTCGAGATGAAGAACATATTGAATGTTTCACCATTAGCAATACCAGTGTGATAGACAAGTTCATTAAGCCCAATTGCAATGCTTGCCATACAAGCAAATACAATAATTCCCGGATACAAATACTTTAAAATACTGCGGAAATCACGTAGTTTTTCGCGATTCCTCACGGTTATTAACACTCCAAGAACGATTTGGAATCCGTGTTGAACCATTGTTTGAATGCAGATTCCTATTTGCCTAACAAACACATCAACTGGGAAGAATGTAACTAATAAACCTGCAATCATGACAAAGGTTGAAACATAAGACATCATTGCGTTTCTAACTTTTCCATCAGGTAAGAAAACAATAAATGGCAAGATATAAAATGGAGTAGAACAGAATTGATATGGGAATGCATACCAATTATAAGTTACTTCTAATACCTTTCCGTTTTCATCAAAAACCCAATCGTGTCTAAATGTGAGTTCCTTATAAAGCTCAAGAATAATTAAAATTAACCAAATTATAAAAATTAATTTTCTGAATTTCTTATCATCAGCATTTCTAAAGAAAATGGTAAATAAAACAACTCCAGCGAAAATAATTACCAAAAAGAGAATATGAAACCAGCCATAAGGTTGTGGCGTTTCAGCAAATCGATGTTGTAGGATTTCTAAGAGTTTCATTAGAACGCCCAGGTGCCGTTTTTAAAGATTTGCACCTTTTTCCCTTCTTTTGTATAACCTGTGATTGATAAATCTCTTGATCCAATCATGAAATCAACGTGGAGATTAGAGTCATTAACACCCATTTTGAATAATTCTTCTTGGGTATATTTTTCGTAACCTTTAATAAGGTTTGTAAAACCATGTCCTAATGCTAAATGGCAAACAGCATTTTCATCATATAATGTATTGCAGAAAAGTAATCCTGTTTCATTAATTGGTGATTCAAATGGAACAAGTGCGACTTCGCCGAGTCTTTTTGCACCTTCATCAAGATTTACCATTTCTTCAAGGGATTCTTGGCCTTTTTCAGCTTTTACCTTAACAACTTTGCCATCTTTAAATGTAATTGAGAATTTCTCAATTAATTGACCTTGGAATGAAAGTGGTTTTGTTGAGAAAACAACACCTTCTGCCTTGCCTGCTAAAGGAGAAGTAAATACTTCTTCAGATGGAATATTTGGATTAAAGTAAATTCTTGATTCTTGTCCATATTCTCCACCACCTTGCCAATTACAAAGTGGGTTTAACCAAACTTTAAAGTTTGTTCCATTCTTTGATTTGTAGTGAAGATAATCTAATTTTAAGCTATTAAGATATTCGTATCTTTTCTTTAAATCGGCATTGTGTTTATTCCATTCTTCAATGCCATCTTGACCTTCAGCGCATCTTGATGTTTTTAAAATAGCTTCCCAAAGCATATTAACTGCTTTTTTAGTAGGAACTCCTGGGAAAACCTTCTTTGCCCATGCTGGAGATGCGGCACCAGCAATAACCCATTGATATTTATTTTCTCTAATATTTCTAAATGGTTTAATAATTTGCATATTGCTACGTCTTACCGCAGTATACTTTGCTTGATTCACACCATTTAATGCATCTGGGTCACTTGATTCAATATAAATCATGCATGGAAGTTTATCATTTAAATACTTTTGTCTTTCAATTTCATAATTTGGAAATTCACAGAGTGCTTTAAGTGATGCTTTCTTATAAGTTGTTTTTTCAACTTTATCAGATGTCCATCTAACTTTTACGTGTTTTGCACCAAGTTTATAGCATGCTTCAACAATAAAATTTGCGAGTTCTTCTTGGTTTACGTCTACAGTAAGTTCAACGTATTGTCCTTTTTGAACATTCGCACCAACTTTTGCAATTAACATTGCATATTTCTTTAAAACTGATTTTTTCATCTAGTCTGCTCCTTTTTATAAATAAAAATATGCCCATAAAGGCATACTTTATTAATTATTTAGTTATGCTAATACACTTGCCAAAACGGCTAAGAACATAAAGATGATAACGAAGATAAATGTTAAGATTGAAATAATCTTTTCAGATCCTCTTTCTTTAGTTTTAACGAAGACGTTCATGCCACCACCTGTAATAGCGCCAGAAGCACCCTCTGATTTGCCACCTTGAAGCAAGGATAAGATAATAAGTAAGAGTCCAACGACAGTGAAGATAATTGCTAATGCTTTCATAATTTTCTCCTTTGTTGCTTTAATAAGTTATCACAATAGTATTTATAAAGCAAATGCTTTATTCGATACTTGCTTTTAATTCAAATACGATATCACGTATTTCGGCTGCCCTTTCAAAGTCATAAGCTTTTGCTGCAGCGCGCATATCAGATTCAAGTTTTTTAATCTCTCGTTCAATTTCACTTTTTGTCGAATGTTTGTTAATTTTACTGGCGATTTCCTGGCTATTTTCGATATTTCCAAGAGGTGAACGAATCTCTTTTATAATTGTTGTTGGAATAATTCCGTTCTCGTCATTATAACGTTTTTGAATTGTCCTTCTACGATTTGTTTCTTCGATTGCAGCCTTCATTGAATCCGTCATATGGTCAGCATACATAATGACTTTACCATTTGCGTTTCTTGCTGCTCGCCCAATAACTTGAATTAATGATCTAGTGGATCTTAAGAAACCTTCTTTATCAGCATCCAAAATTGTAATCAATGAAACTTCTGGAATATCAAGACCTTCACGTAACAAGTTAATGCCAACAAGAACATCATATTTTCCTTTACGTAATTGGTAAATGATTTCAGTTCTTTCTAAAGTCTTTGTTTCGTTATGCAAATAAGCAACTTTAATTCCTCTTTCTTTTAAGAAATCGGTAAGGTCTTCCGCCATCTTTATTGTTAGCGTAACAACCATTGCTCTTTCGCCACGTTTGATTCTTTCTTTAAGTTCATAAATTAAGTCATCAATTTGACCTAAAGTTTTTCTTACTTCAATCTCTGGATCAAGAAGCCCTGTAGGACGAATAATTTGTTCAACAACTTCTCCGCCGCATCTTTCCATTTCGTAATCACCAGGAGTTGCTGATGTACAAATGACTCGCGGCATGAGTGATTCAAATTCTTCAAAATTTAAAGGTCTATTATCAAGAGATGATGGAAGCCTGAAACCATATTCAACAAGTGTTTCTTTTCTTGATCTATCACCATTATACATTCCTCTAACTTGAGGCAAAGAAACGTGAGATTCATCAATTATCATTAGGAAATCCCTAGGAAAATAGTCAATTAATGAGAATGGTTTTTGACCAGCAGCACGTTTATCAATGTGTCTTGAATAGTTTTCAATTCCTGGGCACATTCCAAATTCAAGCATACTTTCCATGTCTTGTTTTGTTCTCATTTCTAAGCGTTCTGCTTCAAGCAATTTTCCGTTCTCTTTAAAGAATTTCAAACGCTCTTCTAACTCAACAGATATAGTTTTAACAGCGTCTGCAATTCTTGTTCTTGTAGAGGCGTGATCATATGCTGGAAAAATAGGATAAGTTTTGTAACTTTCCTTCACTTCGCCAGTAAGCATGTCTACTTTATTTATGCTTTCAACTTCATCGCCAAAAGTATCTATTCTTATAACAAAGTTATCAGAGATAGGAGGGCAAATCTCAATGATGTCTCCACGCACTCTAAAATATCCAGGTTTGATATCCAAATTATTACGTTGATATTGAGCATCAATTAGCTTGTTGATAAAAGCTTTTCTATCAAGGACTTCTCCTACTCTAACGTCAAATAATAAACGACGATATTCATCTGGGTCAGTTAATCCATAGATCGATGCAACAGAGCCAACAACAATAGTGTCACTTCTTTCTAAAACAGAATTGATTGCAGAGGTTCTAAGCATTTCAATTTCTTCATTCATAACAGCATTTTTATCGATGTAAGTATCGCTCTTTGGAAGATAGGCTTCTGGTTGATAAAAATCGAAGTTAGAAACGAAGTATTCGACACGATTATTCGGGAAAAGCTCGCGAAATTCCGCATATAATTGAGCTGCTAACGTTTTATTGTGTACTAAAACTAGGGTAGGTTTTTGCACTTGTTGAATAACATTCCCAACAGTAAAAGTTTTACCGGTTCCTGTTGCACCTAACAACACCTGAATCTTCTTTCCGGCGTTAATACCTTCAACAAGTTTCTTGATAGCTGTTGGTTGGTCACCAGTTGGTTTATAGTTAGAAACTAATTCAAACTTTCTTTGTTCCATTATTTTAATTCGGCATGTCTAGCCAAATCCTCAAGGTAAGCATAAATAAAACCATCTAACTCGCCATCCATAACAAGGTCTACATCACCTTCTGAATAGTTTGTACGATTATCTTTTACTAGAGTGTACGGGCAGAAGACGTATGAACGTATTTGTGACCCCCATTCAATATCTTTCTGTTCTCCAACAATGTTTTTAAGCGCAGCTTCTTTCTTTTCAATCTCTAATTGATAGAGGCGGCTTTTTAACATTTTCATTGCAGTTTCTTTATTTAAAAGTTGTGATCTTTCAATTTGACAACTTACAACAATTCCAGTTGGAATATGAGTAATGCGAACAGCTGTTTCAACCTTGTTAACATTTTGACCACCAGCTCCACCAGATCTATACGTATCAACCCTTAAATCTTTATCATCAATAACAATGTCAACATCATCGTCAAAAAGAGGAATTACGTTAACTGATGCAAATGAAGTGTGTCTTCTTTTATTAGCATCAAAAGGTGAAATTCTTACTAATCTATGAACACCTTTTTCTGATTTTAAAAGTCCATAAGCATTTTTGCCACTTATGTTAAAAACAATCGATTTTATGCCGGCTTCTTCACCTGGTTGTTGATCCACAACTGAAAATTTCATATGGTGTTTCTCACACCAACGCACGTACATTCTTGAGAGCATGTCGGCCCAATCTTGTGCCTCTGTGCCACCTGCTCCAGAATGAATTTCTAAAGTAACATCATTTTTGTCAAACTGACCAACAAATAATAATTTTTGTCTAAAAACTTTTGTTTCTTTTTCTAGATCAGAAATCATTTCTTCTAGTAGTGCTCTCATGTCTTCATCGGAATCTGAAGTTGCAAAAAGCAAATCAGAAATCTCTTTATGATTTTTTTGTATTTTTAAATATGTGTCACGTTTTTCCTTAGCATCGTTAAATTCATCGATGATTTTTAACGCTGCTTTTTGGTTGTCCCAAAAGCCGTCCACATTTTGTGCAGCTTCTAATTCTTTTACTTTGTTATCTAAGAAAGCAAGGTCAAAGAGAGTCACCGAGCCTATTTACCATCTCAGTAACTTTTGAAAGTTCTAAGCGTAATTCTTGAAGCTCTTTCATGACTATTCCTTTTCTTTTGAATCAACGTCTATAACGTCATTTTCTGCGGGTTTTTCCGCTTCTTTTTGCTCTTCTACTGGTTTTTTGAGTTGAACAATAACGTTTAAAAATTTGAAAACAACTTCTTGAGAAATGTTCTCTAAACACTCTCTAAATAAAGATTGTCCTTCATTAACGTAATCTTGAAGTGGGTTTGTATTTGCATAGCTTCTTAAGTGAATACCTTCACGAAGTCTTGCCATTGTATCGATTTGTTTTGTCCAGTTTTGATCAATTGTTTGTAAGCAAAGATCGCGTTCAACTTGTCTTGCAATTTCTTCACCCCATTGTTTACGACGGACGTAGTAGTTCTCTAAGAGATATTCGCCAAGATCTTTTCCGGCTTCTTCAAATGGAGCTTCATCATATAAATCACCATTGAATGCACCTTCTGGAATGAATTTTGGTTCAAGAACTTTTTTGAGTAATTCTCCACTGAGCAAATCATCATTAGAGCCCTCTGGAATTGCTTTCTTTGCCAAGCAAAAACCTGCAACACTAAAGAATTCTTCAATCATACCAGTAATATCTTCAGCATAAATAATTGCGTCACGTTTTTCGTAAATAGCCTTACGTTGTCTTGAAATAACATCATCGTAATCAAGAAGGTTCTTACGAACATCGAAGTTTTGACCTTCAATTTGTTTTTGTGCGTTTGTAATAACTGCAGAGAACATTTTAGATTCAAGTGGTCCTGGGCCAAATGATTCAATACGAGATTGAACTGATTCTGCAGCAAATCTCTTTAAAAGATCATCATCGAAAGAAACATAGAATCTTGAGAAACCTGGGTCTCCTTGACGTCCGGAACGACCACGTAATTGGTTATCAATACGACGTGACTCGTGTCTTTCTGTACCAAAAACACATAAACCACCTAATGCCTTGACTTCGTCATTAATCTTTATATCGGTACCACGGCCAGCCATGTTTGTAGCGACTGTGATTGCGCCTTTTTCACCAGCGTGAGCGATAATTTCAGCTTCACGAGCGTGGTTTTTAGCATTCAATGTTTCGTGGTGAAGTCCTTCTCTATCAAGAAGAGCAGATACTTCTTCAGAAGATTCGACTGAAACAGTACCAATTAAAATTGGTTGTCCTTTTTCATGTCTTTCTTTAACTTCTTTAACAAGTTCTGCTAATTTTTCACTCTTATGAGCATAGATGTAATCGATAGCATCAATTCTTTGAATTGGTCTATTAGTTGGAATGACAACAACTCTCATGTTGTAAATCTTTTGGAATTCTTCTTCTTCGGTCTTTGCAGTACCAGTCATACCAGACATCTTCTTAAAAAGACGGAAGAAGTTTTGATATGTAATTGTTGCCATTGTGACAGTTTCTTCTTTAATTTTGACGTTTTCTTTAGCTTGAATAGCTTGTTGTAAACCATCAGAGTATTCACGTCCTTTAAGAATACGACCGGTTGATTGGTCAATAAGTTGAATTTCGCCTTCGGCGTCAACCATATATTCAACATCACGATTCATGATATAGTTAGCTTTTAAAGCTTGTTGAATTCTATGCAAATCTTCTTGGTGATCAGCATCATATAAATTTTCAACACCAAAAAGTTGTGATGCACGCTTATTACCTGCGTCTGTTAATGAACAGGTTTTATCTTTAATATCGATTTCAAAATCAACATCTCTTTTAAGAGATTTTGCAAATAAATCGTATGTTTTATAGCTTGAAGCAGATGTTCTTGCTTGACCAGAAATAATAAGTGGTGTTCTTGATTCATCAATTAAAATTGAGTCAGCTTCATCGACAACTGCGTAATGTAAGCCACGGAGAACTCTGCGCTCTCTCTTATTGGCCATATTATCTCTTAAGTAGTCAAAACCGAGTTCTGAGTTTGTTGAATAACAAATATCGCATAAGTGTTGTTGTTGTTTTTCTTGAATTGATAAATCATGAATATTGCAACCAACAGTTAAACCTAAAAATCTATAGATTTGTCCCATCCACTCAGCGTCACGTTGAGCAAGGTATTCATTAACAGTTACTACGTAAGCGCCTTTTCCTTCAAGAGCATTTAAGTAAATTGCCATGGTAGCGGTTAAGGTTTTACCTTCACCTGTTCTCATTTCAGCAACATCGCCATCGTGCATAACTAAAGCACCAATAACTTGAACTTTATAAGGGAACTGACCAAGAGTTCTTCTTGCAGCTTCACGAGCAACAGCCATTGCTTCGTACTTTATATCTTCAAGTGTTGCGCCTTTTGCTAAAAGATCTTTAAAATAAGGCGTTTTTGCCTGTAATTCTTCATCTGACAACTTTGCCATTGTTTCTTCATAAGCAAGGACATTGTTTGCCATTTTTTCATATTTTTTGAGGACACGTTCGTCAACTCTAAACATTTTTTCAATAAAATTTGCCATAGTAATGCTCCTTAATCGGACAATTTAGTATTTTACCATATATAAATGGTATCGCAACCCAATTATATTCTTAATGGGATAAATGGATTGGTTTTTTCTTTTTCGTGAATAATTATCTTAAATCCAAATCAATAGTTTTTGACATTGTCAATATCTTT
Organism: Bacilli bacterium; assembly: GCA_045628045.1. Lineage (GTDB taxonomy): Bacteria > Bacillota_I > Bacilli_A > RFN20 > CAG-826 > Fiminaster. The sequence continues at coordinate 132,233 of JAZQOV010000001.1, read as the reverse complement.
ATTTCCTTCGCTCCCTTGTCTTTGACAAGATTAATCATTGCCCTCATTGTGGAGCCTGTTGTGAAAACATCATCAACGAGCAATATTTTTTTATTGCTCAAATCAACATCATCAATAACTAAGAAATTTGAAATTTGTTCCCTTTCTTTTGTTGTTAAATCGGCCTGCTTAACCTGTTTTGTTTTATGGATACACCTTAGATCCCTACATTTTAAAAAACTAAACATCTCCACGACATGATTAAACCCTCTTTCTTCATCTCCTTCCTTAGAGGATGGCGCAGGAATTTTTACATATCCTCGAAATTTTAAATTTAAATAATTTTTATAATAATCAAAAAATATATTCTTTAGTTCATAATCTTTACAACCTTTGAATTGGTATAAAATCTCTTGAATTTTCTCGTTATAATAGTAAATATTCATACATTTTATTCCCTCAAAAATGAATTCGTTAAATTTGGGTTGTAATGCCAATAAACAATCATGACAAATTGCCGTATCTTTATTGAAAATTGTGTGAAAATTGACTTCATTAATTGGTTTGAAGCATATTTTGCAAAGACTCGTTTTTGTGTTTAATTGTGCTGATGGCATTTTCGATTTCAGTTGTTGTCCTATTGACAAGAAAAATGACTTCGCCTTCTGGAGCATCGAATTTCCTCCCTACTCTACCTGAAATTTGTACTAAAGATGCTGAATCATAAATCTCGCTGTCAGCATCAAAAATAATTACTTGGAGATTTTTAAAAGTAACGCCTCTTTCTAAAACTGCTGTCGAAACTAAATAATCGTACTTTCCTTTTTTAAAATCGGAAATAATCTGTGACCGATCTTTACATTTAGAATGAACAAATCTTCCATTCGACAAAACTTTTGACACTACTTTAAAAACAAATTCACACCTGTCAATTGTTGGTGCAAAAATAAAAACTTTTTTCTCTTCCTCAATAAACTTTTTTACTTTTGAAATTAGATAGAAAAATTTAAGATAACCAATTTTTATAACAACCTCCGGCACAGGCAAAGGATGTCGATGAAATCTAGTATTTAAGTACAAAATCTCCCGGTTTTCCTCGGTAAAATACTGAATTATGTCATCTGAAGGGGTTGCAGAAAGCATTACAATATTTCCTCTTGCTGCGCGAAAAAACATAAGGTTTAAAAGTTTATTATCTTTAAACGGGAAGGCATCGATTTCATCAAGAATTATTAAATCAAAATACTTCTCATATCTATAAAATTGGTGTGTCGTTAAAACAACAATATCACCTTCAAGATGATCCGCATGCCCTCCGTATACTGATGTCACATAATTTGATGGAAAAGCATCTCTAATTCTCATGCATAATTCGATTACAACATCTCTTCTTGGAACAGCAAATGCAACTGTTTTGTGCTGCGATAAACAATATGAAATTAGCTTATAGACAAGTTCTGTTTTACCTGCACCACAAACAGCATTGATTAATGTATCTTTGTTTTGTTTATAATTAGCTACGACTTTTTCTGAAATCCTTTCTTGTTCCTCTGAGAGTGCATAATCAAGCTTTAAGATAACCGCGCCATTTTTCTTCTTTGGAGGTTTAGCGCTTTTGCCGTTCATTGAAATACAAAAACGACAATAAGGCTTCCCATTTAGGTAGCCAATATAACGCGGATTTTTGTTGCCACATCTAGGGCATTCAAATTCATGTGCCATCGTATACTAATTAGAGAAAAAAAAGAAAAAATGTCATTTGAGGCATTTTTTCAATTATATTGAAACTTTTTTTGTTATTCTATTTCGTTAACTCTTCGTTCGTGGCGTCCGCCCTCAAATTCTGTGGCTAAGAAAATATCAATTCTTCTCTCAACATCTTCTAGTGCCATAAAGTTAGCGCCAAAAGCAATCATGTTTGCGTTATTGTGTTGTCTCATCAAGCGTGCGACATCGTCGTTATAACCCATTCCTGCTCTAATTCCTTTAATCTTATTTGCGGCAATCATTATGCCTTCACCCGAAGAGCAAACAAGAACTCCAAAGTTTGCTTCTTTTTCTGCAACTTTTTTAGCTGCGGCGTGTGCAAAAATTGGATAATCGCATGATTCTTCTGAATTCGTACCACAATCTACGATTTCATGGCCTTTCTTTGAAAGATATTTTTTAATTTCTTCTTTATATTTATAACCTGCGTGGTCGCTTGCTAATGCTATTTTCATTTTACATTCTCCTTTGAGACAACTTTCTTAATTTGATCTAAAGTTACAACGCCTTCTCTGAAGACGTGAGTATATTTTTCTTCTACTAAAACGACAGTTGACGGTGTGTTGCTTATGCTTTTTCCTTCAACAATTGCATCTAATTCATCACCAAATACTGCTTCAACTTCTCCAGAACTTGTTGCAGGGTGTTCACCAGATCTATTTGCACTTGGAACAAGAAGTGGTTTTCCTGTTTTGCGAATTAATTCGCGGATTACATCAAAATCTGCAATTCTAATCCCGACTCTTCCGACTTCTGAAACACACCAAGCTGGTAAACCAGGTTGTGCGTCAGTAATCATTGTAAATTGACCAGGCATAAATGCCTCAATTAAGGCTTTTGATGTTGAATTTAACTTTGCGTACTTTTCAATATCTTTAGTGTCCGCAAGCATTAAAGTGAATGGTTTCTCTGGAGGTCTTCTTTTGACCGCAACAAGCTTATCATATGCTTCTTTGTTGTCATAGACAACACCTAACCCATATACGGTTTCAGTTGGGAAAGCAATTATTCCACTATTTTTAAGTATTTTTGCAGCTTCACCTAGCTGTGATTGTTTTAACATTTTCATAATTCTATTTTACTACCATATTTGAAGAATAAGTATTCTTTCCTTACCATTTATGTCTTTTGCGAACCCAAAAGTAACATTTTTTAATGTTTCGCTCATTAATTTTATGAGTTTTTCTTTTAAGTCATAACCTATTTCAAAAACGCAAAGCATTGTCTTGTTTTTAATCTTTGGTAGAGCCTTAAAAATGTCTCTATAAACACTTAATTCAGCATCTGCAAATAAAGCAATATGCGGTTCATTATCAAGGACTGACTTATCAACATCTTCTTTTTTTAAAATATAAGGCGGGTTTGCAACAAGTAAATCAACTTTTGCTCCAGCTTTTACAAGTTCATCGCAAGCATTGCCTACAAAGAAATTCGCAATGACATCATTTTTAACTGCATTTTTCTTTGCGACCTCAACTGCATCAGCAGAAATATCAGACATAAAAAGATATCTAACTTTTAAGTTTTTAGCAATAGAAATTCCCATTACTCCAGAGCCACAACAAATGTCTGCAACATTGATGACATGATCACCATAAACTTTCATTGCTCTTATGAGCGCTTGAGTAACAACTTCTTCAGTTTCTTGACGTGGTATTAAGACACGATTATCGACATAAAATTCGCGCCCTAAAAATTCGGTTTCATTTAAAATATATTGAATTGGTTCTCCATCTAAAAAACGCTGAAATTGTGCGGAAAATAACGGAAAATCCCTGATATTTTCGTTTTTGTGAATATAAAAACCAGACATCGATTTGATCCCGTTATTGTGACACAAAAGTATGCGCACTGAGATTTCATCAACGGCTGGATTTTTTAGTTTTTTAACTGCGTCTTGATACGCTTCAAATAAAGTCATTATTTTTCTTGTTCGCCAAGCATTTTCATCTCTTGATCATAGTGTTGAAGAGCATCTAAAATTTCATCTAAATCGCCTTCCATAACTCGATCAAGTTTTTGCACAGTAAAGCTGATTCTGTGATCGGTGACTCTGTTTTGTGGATAGTTGTACGTTCTAATCTTTTCGGATCTTTCACCAGTACCAACTTTTAGTTTGCGTTCATTACCAACTTTTGCATCTTGTTCTTCTTGCAATTTTGCAAAAATCTTAGCTCTTAACATTTGCATACAAAGAGCTCTGTTTTGGATTTGAGATTTTTCTATCTGACATGATGCGACTACACCAGTAGGAATATGAGTCATACGAACAGCAGATTCTGTTTTGTTAACATTTTGACCTCCGGCGCCTTGTGAACGATAAGTATCAACTTGAATATCTTCCATTTTGATTTCGTAATCGATTTCTTCAACTTCAGGCATAACTAAAACTGTTGCCGTTGAAGTATGAATACGTCCAGAAGCTTCAGTCTTTGGTACTCTTTGAACACGGTGTGCGCCAGATTCGAATTTAAGACGTGAATAAACACTATCTCCTTTTATCATAAATGATACAAGAGAATAGCCACCTGCTTCACTTGGGCTTTCATCAATCATTTGAATCTTCCAGCCTTGTGTTTCAGCATATCTCACATACATTCTAAATAAATCGCCTGCGAAAATGTTTCCCTCATCTCCACCAACGGCTCCTCTAATCTCAACAATGATGTTTTTGTCATCATTTGGATCTTTTGGAAGAAGTTCGATTCTTAATTGATCGCATAAAACAGCTTCCTCTTCGAGAAGACGTTTATGTTCTGAATGACCCAATTCAACAATTTCTGGGTCTTTATCATTTATCATTGCTTCGGCATCTTTAATGTCAGAGGCAATTCTTAGATATTTATGATAACCTTCAACTACTGGTTCAAGGTTAGATCTTTCTTTAGAAAGGTCGCGAAAACGTTTTATATCTTTCATCACGTTTTCATCTAATAATTCTTTGTCTACTTCAGCTAGTCTTATTTCAGAAGCTTCAAGACGTTTTAACATGCTTTGTTCCATAAGTGCCAAGAATTATACCATAAACTTAAGTTTTGATAAAGCGAAACATGTATTTTTTAATATTTATATTAATTTTGTCTCTTTTTACTTTTCTTTATTTAATAATTGATATAAAATCAATAGCGGTAAATTTTATGGCATATAAAGCATTATACAGAACATATAGACCTCAAACATTTGAAGAAGTTGCAGGTCAAAAGCACATTATTCGTACTTTAAAGAACGCATTGGCAAACAACAAAATTGCACATGCTTATCTTTTCTGTGGCCCTAGAGGCACCGGAAAAACAACAATGGCAAAATTATTTGCTAAAGCACTTAACTGCGAAGAAGGAATTGGTTCGCAATGTAATAAATGTTCAAATTGTGTCGAAGTAACCGAAGGTTCACATCCTGATGTTATTGAAATCGATGCTGCCTCCAATAACGGGGTTGAACAAGTCAGAGACCTCATTGACAAAGTCAATTATCTTCCAATTAAAGGTAGATACAAGGTTTATATTATTGACGAAGTTCATATGATGACCGCAAATGCGTTTAACGCTTTGCTTAAAACACTTGAGGAACCTCCTGCACACGTAATTTTTATTCTTGCTACAACAGAACCTCATAATATTATTCCGACGATCCTTTCTAGATGTCAAAGATATGACTTTACCAAAGTAAGTGATGCAGATATTGAAGAAAGAATGATGACAATTCTTGAAAAAGAAGGCGTTCAATATGAGAAAAACGCTGTTAGAGCAATTATTTCATTAGCAGACGGTGGAATGCGTGATGCTTTATCAATATTGGATCAAATTTTGGCCTATTCGAATAACACACTATGTGTTGAAGATGTTTACGCTATCTTTGGTCTTATTTCAACAAAAGAAAAATTAAGTTTAATTGAAGATATTAATAAAGGTGACGTTTCCAGAACTCTTGATAGAGTTAAATCATTTTCCGAAGGAGGCGTAGACTTAAAACGACTTTCTGAGGATGTTTTAGAAATCTTAAAAGATGTTTTAATTTACAAGAAAACAAATGAAGCTTCCGAGCTCAGTGTTCTTAACGAAGCGGATGCGGAAGCACTCGCTGCTGTAATGCAACTTAAAAAGCTTAACGAAATGATTGCAACGTTCTTGAAACTTCAATTAGATTTTAAAAATGCAAGCAACATAAAAACACTTTTTGAGGTTTCTCTTTTGAAACTTTTATCGTTTGATGATCAAGAAGCAGAAACTCCAGTAAAACCTGTTATCAAAGTTGAAGAAAAGATAGAAAAACCTGTAGAATCTCCGGAAAAACCGGTAGTTTTTGAGGAAAAACCACAAGCTCCAACTGTTGAGCCTGTTGCAGAACCTGTCATAGAAAAACCAGTGGAAACCGTCGTTCCAATTAAAGAGGAAGCCATTGAAAACGTTGAAGACGATACAAAGGCTCCAGATTGGTTGATTGATGATGATCCAAACAAAAAAGAAGTTGTTCTTGATGGCGAAAAATATGAACTTGACGATGACACCATTATTAAGATTATGGTTCTCGGCGACAAAGATTTCAGGAGAGACATTACAGCTAGATGGGATGAATTAAATGCATATTTAGGCCACCCAAGTTTCGGTGATTTAGTTGCCCTTCTTAAAGACGGAGTTCCTTTTGTCGCTGCTAAAAATGTTCTTGTTTTACAATATGACTTTGAAAAACTTGCTACGAAATTTAACGTAAAGGAAAATTCAAACAAGATTTCAGAAATCATTAAAATGATGTTAGGGAAGGATATGTTTGTCTATGCAATCTCACGAAGTGAATCAGTTAGATTATTAAAAGCATATCAAAATTTAAGACAAATCTCTCATTTGCCATTGGCAAAAGATATAAAACTTAGTTTGGAGGATTTTAGAAAATGAACATGCAACAAATGCTAATCCAAGCGCAGAAATTGCAAAGAGAAATGCAAAAACAAATGGCAGAACTCGAGCAAAAAGAATTTACAGTTAGCAAAAGCGGCGCCGTTACAGTAGTTGTGAAAGGTGATAAAACCGTAAAATCAATTAATATTGATAAAGATGCTTTTGATGCTGACAATAAAGAAATGGTTGAGGAATTAATTGCTTTAGCAATCAATGAAGCTATTGAACAAATTAGGGCTGAAGAAGAAGCTATTAATTCCAAAATGACAGCCCCGGGAAAATTATTTTAATGAAAGAACTTCGCAGCATTTCAAAATTAGTTAACTCATTTCAACGTTTACCAGGAATCGGCCATAAAACTGCCGAAAAAATGGCTTACCAGGTTTTAGATATGAAACCAGAAACTGTTGAAGAGTTTTCAAATGCTTTAAACGAAGTAAAAACAAATATTCACCATTGCCCAGTTTGTGGCGCATACACAGAAGACGAACTTTGTGAAATTTGTAGTTCAAAAACAAGAGATTTTAAAAAAATCATGGTTGTTTCATACGCAAAAGACATAATTTCATTTGAAAAAATTGGCGTTTACGATGGTGTTTATCATGTGCTAGGTGGAGCACTAAGTTCCGTGAACGGAATTACAATCGATAAACTTAATATTTCCTCATTATTCGATAGAATCAAATCTCAAAATGCTGAAGAAATTATTATTGCAACAAATCCAAATACTGAAGGCGAAACAACCGCTCTATATTTGGCGCATATACTCGCAAGTACTGGTGTTAAAATTACACGTCTCGCGTACGGGCTCCCTTTAGGCGGCCATCTTGAGTACGCAGATGCATTAACGTTGACCAAAGCACTTGAAGGAAGAAATAAGATTTAAGGAGAAAACTATGTTTGTAACTATAGAAGGACCAGAAGGAAGTGGTAAATCATCCGTTACTAAAGAAGTAACCAAACTTCTAGAACAAGAAGGCTACTCCATCGTTTTAACTCGCGAACCTGGAGGAACTCCAATCGCAGAAGAAATTCGTAATGTTATCTTAGATAAAAAGAATACTGCAATGGATCCAGTAACAGAGGCTTTGCTTTATGCTGCAAGTAGAAGGCAACATTTAGTTGAAAAGGTCTGGCCTCTTTCTAAAGAAGGCAAAATTGTTATTTCTGATAGATTTTTAGATTCCTCTTTAGCCTACCAAGGTGGAGCTAGAGGAATTGGAATTGATAAAGTTTTATCACTTAATCAATATGCAACTGATGGATTTTATCCTGATTTAACTTTGTTATTTGACATTGATCCACGCATTGGCCTTGCTAGAATAGCAGCAAATAATAATAGAGAAGTAAATCGTTTAGATTTAGAGAAAATTGAATTTCATGACAGTGTTAGAAGGACATTTTTAGATCTTGCCAAAAGATTTAGCGATAGATATGTGGTTTTAGATGCTTCAAAACCATTTGATGAAGTCGTAAAAGATGCCTATAACGCTATCAAAAGTAGAATAGCGAAATGCAAATAGATAAATATTTAGAAGAATACCAACCGATAATTTATAAAACCTTTGTTAATGCACTCCAAACAAAGAAACTTTCACACGCTTATTTATTAAGCGGTTCTGTTGGAATGCCTCTAAAAGAAACAGCAATTTATCTTGCAAAGTCAATACTCTGCGATAATCCAAATCCGCTTGCTTGTAACAGTTGTATTACTTGTTGCAGAGTGGATGAAAATCACTACCCAGATTTATTGGTTTTTGGTGATGGAGATGCAAAGATTAAAAAAGGTGATATCGAAAGAATTATTTCAAGTTTTGATAAAACCGCTCTCGAAGAAAAAGGAATTATGATTTATGTCCTTCATCTTGTAGAGACAATGACTCCGATTGCTGTTAACTCATTATTGAAGTTTTTGGAAGAACCAGGAAAGAACATTTTTGCATTCCTAACAACCGAAAACGAAACAAAGATTTTGCCAACAATTATCTCTAGAACTCAAGTACTTAGGTTCAAAGAAATTGACAGAGACAAAATTATAAAAGAAGCGGAAAATAACGGGGTTTTACCGGAAGAAGCTGAAATTTTAAGTGGTTTTTGCAATGATGCAGATTCACTAAAAGCAATTGCAGAAAGCAAAGATTACCAAGTTGCAAAACAAGCACTTGATGATCAAATTAATTCATTGCTTATTTCACCTGAGAATGCAGTGTTTACTTGCCAACGATTAATCATTCCAGAAATGAAACAAGCAAGTGTCGCAAAACTCTACATCAAAATGCTCACTGAAATTTTTAAAGAATTGCTTAATATACAAGTAAACAAATCCATAACATTGAAAAGTTATGATAATATATTACATGAACTCTTAAATCATGTGACTAACATAGACAAGTCAATTATTGTTCTTATGTCATCACTTAAAAAGTTCGACTACAACGTAAATATTGGTCTCTTGTTAGACCACATCATATATTCGATTACAAAAGGAGGAAAATAAGATGGGTGTTAGATATTATGTAGGTATTAAATTTTCCAACTCAGGTAAGGCATATTTCTTTGGCACCGACATTGCCGATTTAAAAATGGGGCAACTTATAGTTGCAGAATCTGTTAGAGGCCTTCAATTAGGTGAAGTCGCAACACCAGTTTTTGATATAAGTGCTTATAAAAGCTCGCTTGAATTAAAACCAATTACAAGAATTGCTACAGAAGATGATAAATTACTTTTTGAAGCAAACCAAAAACGTAAAAAACAAGCTCTCAAAGAGACATGTGTGGAAATTGAAAAGCTTGGACTCGAAATGAATCCAATAGATGCTGAATTTGCACTCGATGGTTCTAAAGTCACAATCACATATGTTGCTGAAGAAAGAGTTGATTTCAGAGAATTATTAAAAGTTCTTGCATCAAAATTCCATTGTAGAATCGAACTTAGACAAGTTGGCCCTAGAGATAAAGCAAAAATGGTTGGTGGAATTGGCCTTTGCGGTCTTCCTCTTTGCTGCAAACAATTTTCAGCCAACATGGAAGGCGTCTCTATAAATAGAGCAAAAAACCAAATGCTTTCATTAAATATTCCAAAATTAAGTGGCCATTGTGGCAAACTTATTTGTTGTCTTCTTTATGAAGATGATGCTTATACAGATTTAAAGAAAGATTTCCCACCTCTAGGCACTGTTTATGAAAGAGAAGACGGAAAACTTTGGAAAGTTACATCATATAACGTCTTTTCAAGACACGTTAAACTTACTTGCGAAAACGATTTTGAATTCGTTCCACTTGATATCGCATTAAAATTCAAGAAGGTAAAAAGATAATGAGATCTTTAAACTACGAGTTAGATAAACCACTTCTTTATTTAGTACCAACACCAATTGGCAATATGCAAGAAGTCTCTCCAAGAATGCTTGAGGTTCTTTCTAGTGTCGATTTAATCGCATGTGAAGATACAAGAGTAACTGGAAAATTATTATCAATTCTCGGGTTTAAAAAAGAACTTGTTTCGCTTCGCGAACATAATGAAGTTTCTGAATCACAAAATATTGTAAAGAAAATTCTTGAAGGTACTAAAGTCGCTTACATGTCAGACGCTGGTTATCCATGCATTTCTGATCCTGGTTCAAAACTTGTTAAAATTTGTTTAGAAAATGGCATTAATGTTGCTCCTATTTCAGGGCCTAATGCTGCATTAAATGCTCTTGTCGCTTCTGGATTATGCGAAGATCATTTTTATTTCCATGGATTCCTTGCTGCAAAAGACAGCGTAAAAATTGATGAATTAAAATCATTAGCACAAAGAAAAGAAACATTAATCTTCTATGAGGCTCCACATCGTATTCAAAAAACTCTTGAAGTTATGTATGAAGTTTTAGGAAATAGAAAAGCTTGCATTGCTAGGGAACTAACAAAAAAACACGAGGAGTTCATTAGAGGCAATTTAGAGGAACTTTGTAAAATTGATCCTGAAACATTAATTGGCGAAATGGTTATTATTATCGAAGGTTCAAACGGTGAAGAAAAACCAATCGTTGGTGATGCTGAATTAATTAAAATGGTTAAATCTTTAGTGGAATCAGGAATGTCCACGAAAGACGCAATTAAGAAGGTTTCAGAAATTACTAAGATTAATAAAAATACAGTCTACAAAATATTCCACATAAATTAAAAAGGCAAAGAAAAAACACGGCATTTATCCGGAAATTCCCAGGAAAAACCGTGTTTTTTTTATTATTTATTTTCAATTTTGCTTGTTATAAAATCATCAACTGGTAAGGTAAAAATAATGCCTTGTCCTTTTGTGTCAAGACCTGCCTCTTCATAAATGGCAGAAACTATATCATCCTTTTGTTCAGCTTCAACAACAATTAGTACAATTTCTTTCTCTGGAGAAATTTTAATTCCAAAGAATTTTTCTGCATCTTCTGCGCCTGTGCCTTTACCATGGAAAATGGTTCCGCCTCTTGCGCCTTTCTTTTTTGCGGCAGACATTACTAAATCTGAATAACCATTGTTGATAACACAACAAATGAGTTCTTTGTTTGAATTATTCATATTTCGATACCTTTTTAACCTTTCTGATATTTGTTAAAAATCTATAAACAGAAACTCCAGCAATGGAAGTTAATTTGACTGACATAGAAACGCCATTCGCGGCTTTTGAAGTCGAAAATCTTTCTGCTAACGCATCAGCAACTTCTTTTGCTCTATCTTCTCTAACAAAAGAAAACACAATTTGCTTTTTAGAATCGGAAACAGATAAAAGACCAGGCATAAAATTCCTTCCGGTGCCTTCACCCGTTGTAACATAACTATAAGTTGATCTAAATTGTTCTATTAATTTGACAATGGCATTTGCTTGGCCAAAAGGAACAACAGTAATAAAAAGTTTTAATGGTTTAACTTCATTTTCTTTTTCAAAAGGCACAAAGCTTTCTTTGTCATCGTTCTTTTTAAATAATTTTTTATTTTTTAAAGCCATAAGTCCCTCCTAAAAATGAATAATTTGATTGTCGTTTTCAGATGTTGTTCTTCTACGAGCAATTCTGCGTTCGGTAACAATACGAAGTGTTCCAGATAAACCAACAATTTGAATCATTAAAAGTGGCATCAAGGCAACCACACCAATAGTTCCAAATGCATCTGTCATAATTGCTTCGCTGGCTTGTTCGCCATTAATTGCATAGCAAGCGCCAATAGCGAATGGCAAAATGAATGTTGAGTTCATTGGACCAGATACGACTCCGCCTGCGTCAAACGCGATTGCAGAATAAATATCTGGAACAATAAGTGAAAGAGCAAATGCTAAGATATAACCAGGAACAATAATCCATAGCAAATCAAATCCCAATTCAACACGGAACATTGAAAGCCCAATAGCAAGTGCATTGCCTAAAGCAATAGTAATTAAAACTGTAGCTTTGCTAACAGAGCCGTCAGAAACAAGTTCAACTTGTTGAGTAAGAACGTGAACAGCAGGCTCTGCTAATGCTGCAGCTAAGCCAAGTGCAGCGCCAATAAGAATAAATAATTTTGGATCTTTTCCGGCAAGAGAAATTCCTAATTTTTGACCCATTGGTAAGAACCCGGTTTCAACTGCAGTTAAAAAGAAAACCAAACCAATGTATACAAATATGACACCGATATACATGCCGAAAAGTTTTCTGAATGATAATCTAATGAAGATGATTTCATACAAAGTAAAAACAACGACTATTGGTAATGTTGAGAGAGCTACTTTTATTAAAACACCGTCAAATCCCAGTAATTTTCCGGCAAAAACGTCAAAATAAGATGTTGCAGTCGAGCTGTATTCTAATACAGAAACATCATAAGCTGTTGAAATATTTCTCATTAAAATTGAGGTAATTAAAACAACCAAAATTGGGCCAATAGATGAGAATGCGACAAGGCCGAATGAATCTGCGTCTGATTTATTTCCGGCTTTACTGGTAGCAATACCAACACCGACTGACAAAATAAATGGAACTGTAATTGGGCCAGTTGTAACTCCGCCACTATCGAGTGAAACTGGAATTCTAGCTTTATCTACTAAGCAGCATAAAGCAAACATTAATCCATAAAAACAGAGTAGCCAAATTTTAAGTGACTTTTGAAATAAAATTCTTAATGCACCAATAACAAGGAAAATACCGACACCTACACCGATTGATATAATCAAAAACAATCTAGTAGCAGGGTCGCTAGAAGCCTGCTCGGCTAACACAGACAAATCAGGTTCGGCAACAGTAATTAATAAACCAAACAAGAAAAAGATGATAATCAAAAACACAATATTCTTTTTCTTAGTAACAGTTGAGCCAACAAGTTCGCCCATTTTTTGCATTGAGGATTCTGCGCCAATATTAAATAGATACATTCCCAAAACAACAAGAGCACAGCTAATGCCGAAAATAATTAGCTCACTTTGCTCGAATTCTACAACTTTTGCTAAAGCAAGAGCATAAACAACCAAAGCAACAGGTAAGACTAATAAAAATGAATTTTTTAACTTCTTAAGTGCATCGACCATACGCATATTATAACCGAAAATAAAAAGCGCGCAATGATTTACGCACTTTTTGATCAATAACTAATAGTTTTAGAAAAGTTTTAAAAATTCTCCAGGAATATCCGCTTTAAATTCAAAAATTTTCTTTGTCACAGGGTGAACAAATTTTAATTTATAAGCGTGAAGAGCGAGCCTCTTCAATGGGTCTAAAGGTTCACCATATTTATCATCACCAAGAACGTGATGACCAATATGCCCTAATTGAACACGAATTTGGTTCTTTCTTCCTGTATCAATATTCACATCTAAAAGTGAATAAAGCTTATTTGATTTCATTACTTTGTAATGAGTAATACACTTTTTACCATTAGTTTTATCGTTAGAAACATACATTAAATTTAATGAATTTTCCTTGAGGTAATTCACAAGAGTTTCTTCCTCTTTTTGCATCTTCCCTTCGACAACCGCATAATAACATCTTTCAAGAACAATTTCGCTCCAATTTTTTTGCAAAATATCTTTTATTTTTGGGTTCTTTGCAAACATCAAAACGCCTGATGTATCTTCGTCTAATCTATGCACTACAAATATACGGTTATGTTTGTCTTTTTGTTGGACGTAATCGTTAACCATTCGGTAGGCAGTTCTTCCTTTTTCATTATCACTTGGGATTGTTAAAAGACCGCTTGGTTTATTAATGACAATAAATTCATCATTTTCAAAAATAATCGGTAAATCTTGCCTATTTTTCTTTGTTATTCGTTGTTTTGATACGATTACAACGTCATCCTTTGATAGTTTTAAATTAAATTGAGAAACTGGTGCACCATTTACTGAAACATAGTGACCACTAAGTATGGATTTAACAGAGTTTCTTGAAAGATTAGGAAATTTCGTAAACAAAAAGGAAAGCAATTCGCATTCCTCGTGAACCTTAAATTCTTTTATCGAGTTAGGATTTACTTTTCCTTTATGTAAATTTCTTTTCTTATTGTTTTTATTCATCTATTTCTTTTGAGTAGCCAATAAGTTCTTTATAAACTTCTGGGCGTCTATCTCTGAAGATTCCCCATGACACTCTCTCTTTATCGATTTCTTTTAGATCAAATTCGTGGATTCTAAAACCTTCTTCTTCTCTATTCATTTCTTCGACAACACATCCATGTTGATCAGCAATAAATGAGAATCCTTGGAAATTCATGCTAGATTTTCCGGCCTTTTCAGTTCCAACTCTATTTGATGCGCAAACAGGAATAATATTTGCAGCTGCATGTCCACACATTGTATTTCTCCAGTGAGGCATTGAATCACGAACTAAAACTGGTTCACTTCCAATTGCTGTTGGATAAAGTAAAATTTCAGCATCTTTTAAAGTTAAAATTCTCGCAGTCTCTGGGAACCATTGATCCCAACAAATAGCAACACCTACTCTTCCATACTTTGTTTTAAAAACTTTGAACCCAGTGTCGCCTGGTGAGAAATAGAATTTTTCTTCATAACATTCACCGGTAGGAATGTGGGTCTTGCGGTATAATCCAAGATCTTTACCGTCAGCGTCAATCATTACTAACGAATTAAAATAATTGCTTCCAGACTTCTCAAAAAATGAAATCGGAAGAACAACATTATATTTCTTAGCGACTTCCTTAAAATGTGAAATTAACGGGGATTTCTCGCGAATTTCAGCTAAATCGAACTTATCATAGTCCTCAACTTGGCAAAAATATAAGTTTGAGAAAAGTTCTTGAAGAAGAACAATTTGTGCTCCGGCTTCTGCACATTTTTTTACCATTGCTTCAGCTTTCTTAATGTTTTCTTCATAGTTGTTTGAACAACTCATTTGAGTAATTGCGACTTTAATTTTCATTTTTCTTTATAAACTCCTTGTTGTATGGAATTTGCATTGTAATGCAGTGAACATTTCCACCGCCCAATAAAATTTCTTTTGTATTAATTTGAATGATTTCCTTGTTTGGATAAAGCTTTTGAAGTTGTTCTTTTGCAAGTTTATCTTCAGGAACGCCAAAGGCTGGCAAGATAACAAATTTTTCACCTTGATAGAAATTGATGTAGGAAGCTGCTAAACGGTCTCCTTCATTTCTTACTTTAGCATTATGAGTTCCAGCAGTAATGCCTTTACTCTCCTTTTTAGTCATATAAATTGGTTTTGGAACCTTAATTTTAATAATTTCAAAATGTCTTCCTTTAGCGTCTGTTTCATTACTTAAAGTCTTGAATGCTTGAGAAGAATTTTTGTATTGAGGATCCTTTTTATCATTAGTCCAGGCTAAGGCAACTACACCAGGTTTTATGAAACACGCCATATTATCAACGTGTTCATTTGTTTCGTCTTGATAAATTCCGTTATCAAGCCAAATAACTTTGTTAACACCAAGATAAATCTTTAAAGTTTCTTCAATTTCTAATTGGTTAAGTTCGGGATTTCTTCCTTCAGAAAGTAGACATGCTTTTGTAACTAAACATGTTCCTTCGCCATCAACATGAATTGAACCACCTTCAAGAATAAATTCTTCAAGTCTATAAACTTCTTGTGAAAATTTCTTGGCTAAATTCTTTGTTAAAGCATCATCATTTTTGTAATTTGAATAAAGCCCATCAACTTCTCCGCCCCAGGCGTTAAATCTAAAGTCAACAACCCTCATTCTTTCACCATTTGTGACAAAAATTGGTGAGTTATCACGAGCCCAAGCGTCGTTATATGCAACTTTAATTGGATGAATATTTTTAATTCCTTCGTAATCTTTGATTACACGGTTATATAACTTAGGAGCAATTCCTAAATAAACTGGTTCATATTTTGCAATAGCAAGAGCTACTTTTTTATAGTTTTCTAATGCTGGCTCAGCATTTTTTCTCCAAGTGTCTTTTCTAAATGGAAGTAACATAATTGTTCCACTATGTTTGTCACCTTCAAAAGGCATTGAAAAATCATCAGCTCTTGGAGTTGTAAGTTTTTTTGTTAAATAATCATTAACTTTATTTTGATAGGATTTAAATGCTCTCCATTTTTCGGTGTCAATGACGTTTACAACGTCAGCGCCATAATCGGAAAGAATTGTAATTCCAGCTTTTTTGTATTCTTGAATTCTCTTAACAAGATCGGAAGTAAATATTTCTCCTGGAACAATTAAAGGAATTCCTGGAGGATAAATCATAATTGATTCTTTTGAAATTTGATTAACAGCTTCTGCTAAAGGAACACGTTTTCCTGCAGCGTGATATGCACTTCTTGGTCTTACAACTTGGAATGGGAACTCAATGCCAAAGGCATGACGTTTATATTCGTAAGTTTTTTTGTAATGTTTCTTAGAAATATCTTTAAGAGCGCTAATAAGCTTATCAATTTGCTTTTTGCCTGTACCAATGGCCAAAATAGCCATAATTGCGTAGGTTTCAGCCAATTCAATCTGAATTTTATAGTCTTTTTGAAGCATCTGATAAACATCAAAGCCGTTAATATCTAAATGTTCTAGTTTAATGACTAGTTTTGTTTCATCGTAATCATAACAACCACGTTTTAAGAAATGATCTTTTCCACAAGGGACAAAACCTTTAATTTTAGAGATTTGTTCTCTTGCATATTTGCTTATTTCGTGAGTTTTATCGATTGCTTCTTGTCCTTGAGTTGCAACAAAATATCTTGCAGCATCAATAGATGCCATAAGAATTGTGGATGGAGAAGTTGTATTTAAAATATTAAGTGTTTTTTGAACAGTAATTTTATCGATAATCTCTGATTTTAAAAGTAAAACTGAGGATTGAGTTAAAGATCCTGCTGTTTTATGAAATGAAACAGAAGCCATATCTGCACCTGCATCCATAGCAGAAACTGGCCCTTTTTTATCGAAGTAGTAATGAGCACCATGTGCTTCATCTACTAAAACGGTAACGCCACGTTTATGAGCTTCTTCAACGAGGCGTTTTAAGTCGTTAACTGCACCAAAATATGTTGGATTTATTACAAATATTGCCTTTGCAGATGGATAACGATGCATAGCATTTATGTATTCATCTACAGTTGGTTGGTTTGCAATTTCAAGATCGGCGTCAATACGAGGCATTATGTAAATTGGTTGAGCACCTGAAAGAATAAGTGCTGAAACAATTGATTTATGAACGTTTCTTGGAAGAATGATTTTGTCATTTGCATGACATGCCGACATAATCATCGCAATGATTCCACTTGATGTTCCGTTAATTAAGAAAAACGAATGATCCGCGTTTGCATAATCGGCCATAAGTTCTTCGGCTTCTGCCAAGCAAGCATGTGGGTTTGCGAGGTTATCCATCCCAATTGGAGCGTTAACGTCGCATTTAAAAACTTGAGAACCAATAAAGTCCTTTAATTTATTTTCGACATTGCCTTGTTGATGACCAGGAACATCTAGTTGAGAAGTGCTCCTTGAAATGTAGGTTTTTAAGGCATCTAAATATGGGGTTCTATTCTGATCTAACTTTGCCATAATTATTTTGATAACGAACTAATAAATTCTGTCTCAACTTGAAGATCAAGTCTTGGGAATAATGGTTCACCCTTTGTAACTTTATTTCCGGAAAATCCGCAGAAATTCCCGTTAAATTCATAGGATTTTTGGGTTTCTGTTAAGTTAAACATTTCAAAAACTTTTTCAGTGGATTCAACTAAAACTGGTGATAAAAGTTTCGAACAAACGATAATTGAATTTGATAAAACTGCCATTACGTTTCCGAGTTCTTCTTGCTTACCTTCTTTAGCTAAAACCCATGGTGCGGATTCTTCAATATATTTGTTTGCGACATTAAGTAAATTTACAACTTCACTAAGTGCTTCAGAAATCTTTAAATCATCCATTAAATTTTCGTAAGCTTTAACTGTTTTTTCTGTTAAGTCACGAATTGATTTTTCTTTTTCTCCAGGATTTGAGAGTGTTGGAATAACTCCATCAAAATATTTAGCAATCATTGAAATTGTTCTGCTAACAAGATTTCCGTAGTTGTTTGCTAAATCGACATTAATACGTTCTGCGAAAGATTCAGGAGTAAATCTTCCATCACTGCCGAAGGCAAATTCTTTAGCGAGGAACCAACGAACTGTATCAACACCATATCTTTCAATTAATGGGAATGGTGAAACTACGTTTCCACGTGATTTTGACATCTTTTCCCCATTTAAATCTAAAAGACCATGGACGAAAACTCTATCTGGAAGTCTTAATCCAAGTGATGTTAAAAACATCGGCCAATAAATAACGTGGAAGCGCGTAATATCAGCGCCTACAACGTGCACAATCTCACAATTTGGATCATTCCAGAATTTTTCGAAAAGTTCTGGATTATCTGAACCATAACCAAGAGCAGTAATGTAATTGCAAAGCGCATCTAACCAAACGTACATAACGTGTTTGTTATTTTCAATAACTGGAATTCCCCAGTCAAATGTTGTTCTTGATACACACAAATCATCAAGTCCTTTATTAATAAACGTATTCATCATCTCGTTTTTACGAGCAACAGGAGTAATGAATTTTGGATTTGCTTCATAATGCTTTGTTACAACATCAATGTATTTTGAGGTTTTGAAAAAATAGCATTCTTCTTCTGCTTCATGAACTGGTCTATGGCAATCTGGGCAAAGATGCTCTTCACCTACTTGAGTGTCAGTCCAAAATGATTCACAAGGAGTACAATACCAACCTTTATATTTACCAAGGTAAATATCATCATTTTTGAGCATTTTAGAAAATATTGATTGAACGACCTTAGTATGACGTTCTTCGGTTGTTCTTATAAAGTCATCATTTGAAATACACATTGCCTTCCATAATTCTTTGAATTTGCCAGCAATTTCATCGACGTATTGTTGAGGAGTAACACCTTTTTCAGCAGCTTTCTTTTGGATTTTTTCGCCGTGTTCATCGGTGCCTGTTAGAAAATATGTCTCAAAACCACGCATGCGCTTTGAACGTGCAAGAATATCGCACATTGTAGTGCAATAAGCGTGCCCAATATGCGCTTCAGCGCTTGGATAATATATAGGCGTAGTAATGTAGAACTTGTTTTTCATATGAGGTACTCCTTGTTCTCGAATTAATTAAAAATTAATATGCGTAATTTGCTTTTTGACAAGCTGATTTTGTTCTTGAGTTTGTTGATCCCCAAATCTTACAAACGTATTCAGGGTGATCAACGAAGGCATTTCTGTTGCCTTGGAGATATTGGGCTCCTAAATTTCTGCGTTTTTCTCTGTCATTGACAGGGTTTTCACAGGCCCATTCAACAAGATCAGATATCTTTCCCATATTGTTGCCGCTATTATTTGTGTTGTCATTAAGAACTAATGAATTATCACCAGTCATGCAATAGAAAATAATTCTTGCGCATTCACCACGAATATTTTGAGCAACACCTATGGTGTTCTTAAATGCTGTTACTGGATCCCAACCAGCATTACTGGTGGACATTCCTGTAACGTAAACTGAGTTTCCACGATCAGAGTTTTCTTCTGAAATGGTTGGGCGTGGCATGAGGATATCATCCTCTAAATCATTATTGCCCCTTCCTCCAGTGAGTCTTGAAGCAGGCCAAACGTGTTCTTTATTGAATGTTGCAGTGGATTTTCCGCTGTAGAAACTTAAAACTTTTGAGCCATATGGAACATCGACACTAATTCCATCAATTGTGGCTTTTACAGTTTTAATTGTTGAATTTGGGTCAAAATCTGTAAACTTGAATTTTCCACCAGAGGTTGAACCCATTGCTGAATATCCAGTTAATGTTTTTCTTTTAGAAAGGTTTAATGTATAAAGTGCGTTCAAAAGCGAGGTGCCTTTTTGATTATCATTTAGACCTGAATAATATTTTGAAATTAAATTATTTTGAGTTTTATCATCAATAACGGTGCTACCACCGCCTCCACCATTTTCGGTTTTTGTTCCAATTTTAATAAAACCTAAATCAATGTAGCAGCTACTTAATGTAACACTACCCAAGGTAACTAATGTTAGAAGTGCGATTTTTCCAAATTTCATTTTAATATCCTCCGCATATTGATTTTGTAGTCGAATTGTAGTTTCCCCAGATTTTGCAAACTAATTCTGGATGATCGATAAATGGATTTCTATTGCCTTGAAGCTTTTCAGCTGCGTTATTTCGTGTCATTTCGCGCTCGAGAACTGGGTATTTTAAATTCCATTTAATTAAATCAGATAATTTGCCCATTGTTTTATTATTTTTATCATCATCGTTCGTATCGACTAACGACAATTGATTGGATGCAACAACGCAATAGAAGATAATACGAGCGGCATCGCCACGATAGGATTCTAAGCCAAATGATGTCGCTGCTGGATCCCATCCACCACTAGAGCTGCATTTGCCTTCAACATAGAAGGAATTTCCTCTATTTCCGTTTTCAGCTGTAAGTGTTGGACGAGTCATATGAATATCGTTGTCAACATAATTGCCGCCTCTAGAATCTGGCCAAACATGTTCTCTATTTAAACCACCAGTTCCGTTAATACTTTTGCCTGAATAAAAGGAAGTAATAGTGTTTTGCCCATTTCCTGGGTCTGTTAAATAGAAACCATGTTGAGGATCATTAAGCATTGGTTTATAACCAACTGTTGATTTTCGCTTTTTGCCATTTAAAGAGCGCAAATCGCTAAGTAAATTCGTACTGTTTGGGTTAATTTCTTCATAATAACCAGTATAACCACCTTGTTTTGGGTTAACAGTAATATTTACTGTGGCTGTAAAACTACCACAACTTACTGTAATGGTTTTATTTGAAGTAGTTAAAGCACTCGTTGGTGAGCATGTATAAGAAGTAATTTGAGATTCACTTCCATCAGAGTATCGGCCCATAACAACCATGCCGTTTGGATTAAAGTAATCACCTTCGGTGTATGTGGTTTGACTTGGTTGAGTTTTTACATAAATACTTTGAAGAACCGCACCGGATTTTGGTTGAACAACAATAGAAATTCTGGCGGTTTTTCCTTCGTAAGTAATTGAAACTTCATTATCTGAAGTAGTCAAAGCACCAGTTAATGATACTGAATAATTGCTAATTGTTTCTTTTTCGCCTGTTGAATAAACAGCTTTAACAACCATTCCTGAAGTTTCAAATGATTCACCTTCTATATAAGTTAATTTTGAAGGCGGAGTTGATATTTCAATGCTTACTAAAACTTTTTCAGCAGCTTCCTTAATTTCAATTGGGGTTTGCACAGAATATTTATCATATAAAACAGTGATATATTCATCTTCTAAGGTTAATGGAGTGGTTGGCTCATATGTATAGTCTGTAACAACTTCACTTTTTAAAAGACTGCTCAGCACAACCTCCATTCCTTCTGGATCAAAGGACTCTCCGACAACATAAACTGTTTTTGAAGGTGGATTAGAAATTTGTAATTCTTCTCCAATTGCAGGTAATGACGAAAAGTCACAGCCGCCTAAAAGTAAGGCTGATACGCTAGCTATGAGAATTAAACGACACGATTTCATATACATATATTATAGTCGCATTTATTTAAAAATAAAGTTGTATATAAGAAATCTTATGTAAAAAATAAAAACTCGCGATTTTCTCGCGAGTTTCTAATTGTTTTTTTAACTTATTTGATTCCGTATTTCTTATTGAAACGATCAACACGTCCGTCAGATGAAACGAATCTTTGTTTGCCAGTATAGAATGGGTGGCAATTTGAGCAAGTATCGACGTGGATTTCCTTGCTTGTTGAGTGAGTTTTGAACTTTGCTCCACAGGAGACACAAGTAACTTCAACTTCGTAAACTTCTGGATGAATATCTTTTTTCATAATTAACTCCTTCCGCCTTAGGGCTCTAGTGGCTCCTAAAGAAAGTGCCCTAATATCGTATCATATAAACCGCCAAAAGCAAGAAAAAATATAATAAATATTTATATTAACTCGGCCTAAGAGTATAATAACAACCGTATGTTTTCAGAAAAAAATCAGAAGAAAATTATCATTATCGGAGCAGGAATCTCTGGTCTTTCGACTGGAATTTTTGGTCAGAAAAATGGTTACACAACTGAAATCTTTGAAAAGAACCCCGTGGCAGGTGGCCTTTGTAGATGTTGGAATAGAAAAGGCTTCAACATTGATGGTTGCATCCATTGGTTAACTGGTGTAAAACCCGATTCTCCAATCAGAAGACTTTGGGATGAACTTGAAGCTTTTGAGGATGATCAAATCATATCAACCGATAACTTCGGAACATACGAATTCGCCGGAAAAACCGTCACTTTTTGGGCAGATTTAGAAAAATTGGAGAAAGAATTAATTGAAATTTCTCCAAAAGATTCTCGCCAAATTCACAAAACAATTAAATACATTAAATTATTCCAAAACATGCACCTCCCAATTGAGGTTCCACTTTCACTTATGGGTTATGGTGACTTACTTAGGGTTGCTACTGATACCTTAAAATATTTACCTCAATACATTAAGTGCAACAAAATCATGGCTTCTGATTATGCAAACAAATTTAAATCTTCAGTAATAAGAGAATCCTTCAAACACATTATTCCAGATAACACTAATCTTTATTCAACACTTTATGCTTACGGAACCGTTGCATCTGGTAATGGCGGTGTTCTCGAAGGCGGCTCAAATACCTTAATAAAAAACCTTGTTAGTTCATACGAAAATAATAGTGGTTTTATTCATTATAATTCTGATGTAAAACGTATTTTAATTAAGGAAAATAAAGCCATTGGAATTGAACTACAAAACGGTGAGAAAATTTATGCTGATTTTGTTGTATCAGCAAGTGATCCATTTAACTCAGTTTCATTGCTTGATACACAAGAAAGAATTAAGATTTTTTATAAACATATCGATGATGAAAAAGCTTACCCAATTCCATCATGCATTCTAGTTCATTATGCAATTGATAAAGAATCTTTAGATTCTTTAAATTTAACCTCAACATACGAATTTCAATCTCGTCCATTTCTTGTTGGAAATAAATATAAAAACTCAATTAGGATTCGTGATTATTCTTATGACAAAACATTTATTAACGACGGAAAATCTGTTGTCCAAGTGATGATTTCTCAAACTGATTCTGACTATGATTTTTGGAATAGTTTTTCAAACAAAAATGAATACAATAATGCGAAGTTACAAATCGCAAACGAAATTAAAGCAGAAATTGAGAGAAAATTCCCTATTTTAAAAGACAAAATTGAAACACTTGATGTCTGCACTCACAAAACGTTTGAAAGATACACAAGAAGCTATCACGGAAGTTTCCAACCTTTCATGCTCACTGCGAAGGGAAAGATGCTAAATCACAACGGAAAAATTGGTAAAATCAAAAATCTTTTCGTTGCAAGTCAATGGGGAATCACTCCAGGCGGAATTCCAATCGCTATGCTTTCGGGCAAATTTGCAATTCAAAGAATTCTTCATTCGCAAAGATTAAATTTTAAAATAACAAAAAGATATAAATATAAATTTTATAAATAAGGAGAAAGCCTATGCTAAGTAAAAATCAAGGTATTAGAATCTTAAATAAAGGTTTGTGCACGGGCGCTGATTATGCTGAAATCTATATTGAAAATATAGAAACTTTCACCGTAAGTGTTGAAAATGGTAAAGTCGAAAATTCAGCAGTCATACGTGCATCCGGCGCCGGAATTAGATTATTAAACAAACTTCAAAGTGTTTATGGCTACACAAATGATTTAAGCGAAAAATCACTAACAAAATTAATCGAATCACTCGCTTGTTCGTTTAAGGATAAGCAAATTCTAGAAGTCAAAGAATTAAAAACGAAACGAGCAAAAGATCTTTCAGTTTGTACAAAACCATTTGAAGAAATTGATGACAAAACAATAATCAATTATCTAAAAAGTGGTTGTGATGTTTTGATGAATTACGACAAACGCATAGTTAGATCAAACGTATCATTCAACTATAAAATTTCAAATATTCAAATAATTAATTCAAAAGGTTTTAACCACCTCGATAAGAAAGAAAGAGGAAGGGTTGGAATTTCATGCAAAGCTGTAGATCAAAGCAAAATCGAAACAGGTTTTGAAGGTCCAGGAGCAAGCGCTGGTTTTGAGTTTTTTGAATCTAAGGTTGACATTAAAAAGATTGCAAAATCTGTTGCTGAAAAAACAATTATGATGCTCGAAGCTAAAGAATGCCCAAGTGGAAAAATGCCTGTTGTAATTGGAAACGGATTTGGCGGAACTCTTTTCCATGAAGCATGCGGACATCCGCTAGAAGCATCGGCAGTTTCGAAAAATTTGTCAGTTTTCGCGGATAAATTAGGAAAACAAATCGCATCTCCAATACTTTCTGCTATTGATGATGGAACCATCCCAAATGCTTGGGGAAGCAATAATATTGATGACGAAGGAAACAAAACAGAAAAGACTCTTCTCATCGAAAACGGCATTCTTAAAAACTTTTTAATTGACGATTTTAACGGACGTCGTATGGGGCGCCAAGGCAATGGCGCATGCAGACGCCAATCTTATAAATTTGAACCAACATCAAGAATGTCAAATACTTACATTTGTGCCGGCAAATCTACACCTGAAGAAATTATAAAAGCAACCAAATTTGGACTTTACGCCAAGTCACTCGCAGGTGGCCAAGTTAACCCAGTAACAGGTGAATTTAACTTTGGTTGTAGTGAAGCTTATTTAATTCGCGATGGTAAAATTTGCGAACCAGTTAGAGGAGCATCAGTAATAGGCACCGGCCAAGATATTTTGATGAAAATAGACATGATTGGTAACGACCTTGAAAGGGCACAAGGAATGTGTGGTGCTGCTTCAGGGTACGTTCCAGTGGATTGCGGGCAACCAACAATCAGAGTTAGTGAAATGACGGTAGGCGGAAATGGAGGACAAATAAAATGAGATTTAATGAAAAAAGATTCTTTGAACTTGCAAAAGAGAATAAATTTGAATCGGCTGATGTAACATCGACCGAAAGTTCTACATTATCCATTTCTGTTTTCCATAAGGAAATAGATTCATTCACCTCTAGTCAATCTTTTAATCTTGTTGCACGCGGAATTATAAATGGAAAATTAGGAATGGCATCTACAGAATCTCTAAGTAAAGAGGCTCCTGAATTTCTAATAAACACAATAAAAAGAACAGCTTCTTTAATTGAAAATAATGATCCAGTTTCCATTTTTAAAGGTAGTGAAAAATATCACAAAAAATCAATTTTTAATAAAGCTGTTTTAGATGAAAATACCCGTGAAAAGGTGGATATTTTGCTCAAAATTGAGGAAAAATTACTCAAATTTGATAGCAGAATAAATGAGGTTGTTTCTGTCGGATATGAACAATCATATACCTGTATGAAGAAGTCAAATTCTTATGGTTTAAAACTTTCACAAAAGGTTGCTAATTATTCATATTTTGCTGAAGTTACTGCAAAAGAAAATGGTGAGATTCGTACAGGCTATGACGCTTTTGTGTCAACAGATCCTGAAGAATTTGACATTGACGAATTTGTTAAAAAAGTTGCAAATGAAGCTTTATCAAAACTTGGATCAGTCCAATGTAAATCCAAAAAATACCCTGTTGTTTTAAATCCTGATGCAGCTTCAACATTACTTAGCTTTTTAATAAGTTCATTAGATGCAGAAGAAATACAAAAACACACTTCCTTATTCGAGGGAAAATTAAATCAACAAGTTTTATCAAAAAAACTTACTGTTATCGAAAATCCATTAGAGAAAAATATTTTCTTTAGATATTTTGATGACGAAGGAGTCGCCACTAACAAAAAATATTTAATCAATAAAGGTGTTATTTCAACATACTTGTACACATTGCAAACTGCAATTAAAGATAAAGTTGAGCCAACCGGTAACGGTTATGGCAAAGGAAAGGCAAGTGCTGATGTTGGTTATGTTATTGTAAAACCAGGGCGTAAAACCGAAGAGGAAATGCTTTCTGAAATTGAAGAAGGCGTTTATTTAACAGAATTGGCAGGTCTTCATTCAGGCATGAATGCAAGTTCAGGAAATTTTTCACTTCAATGTAGCGGTTTTATGATTAGAAATGGAAAAAAGGCAGAACCATTGTCACTTATTACTGTCGCTGATAACCTAATAAATGTTTTTAATAACATTAAAGTTGTTGCTAATAACTCTAAATTGGTTATTGGTAACCAAATGTCTTGCCCATCAATTTTAATCAAAAAAATGGCAATTAGTGGACAATAAAGAAACAATAATGTATATTATTACTACAATATTATTTGAGAAGAGGGTAAAAATATGAGAAAAATGTTAGTTCGTATATTCAACGTTATCTTCCTTGGATGTGCCGTTTTTGCTGCAATCAGCTTAGGGCTTTTTCCATTAATGAAGGTTGATCTTAACCTTAATTTTAGTGAAGGTAATCTTTATCAAATGCTTGTCGACAATGGTATCCCAACAAATCGTACCAAAGAAGAAAAAGCTATTTACCGTTTAACAGAAGATGAAGAAATCGACATCTTAAATAAGTTAAGCGCTGAAAGAATTGTTTATGGTACAGATACAACTCCTGGTGTTGGAGCAGTCAAAAACCAAAAATTCACAATCGAATTAGAGGTTGGTTCTTGTTTCCACCCAAGAAATGAAGCTGTATTTAAAGAATTCGTCGATAGGAATATCGATAATATTTCTTACACATTAGCACAAGTCGTTACACCAAGACTTAAAGTTGTTATTAAAGCTGTTGCTATGGAAGTTGCTGCTGAAGTCATTACTGACCAAATGCAAAACCAAATTCACAATTACTTTGATAGTAGCTCCGGTCAAGAAGAACCAATTGCTGATGCAGACACAGTTAATCAAATTGTTCAAAATGCCTATGACCTCTTCGATTCTCAAGAAACAACATCTGTTGCCGAATTATCAAAGGTATTAGCTGGTACAAGTGACTATGTTGTTGCAGATCCACAACCAACAGATGCTGTTCATGCTTCACATTCTTACTTTGTAAAAAATGGCGAAGAATATGTGAAATTCACCGGAAATTCATTCGATCCAGGTACAACTTATTACGAAGTAAAATACGGCGCTGGTGTCTTCGGTGTTCTTCAAGATATGCAAGAAAAAGAAGTCCCAGGATTTGAAACCATTGACTATGAAGATGTTGACACAACCGACATTGAAAATAAGATGGTTCAAGCTCTTCAAACAATGCCTGGCCTTACAGACTATAGAGTAGCAGAACCACAACCAACTGGTTTGATTAGCGAAGCTACACAAAACTTCTATGTTAAAGTCGGCAATGAATACCAAAAAGTAGTCGGTGCTGAAGGACAATCATTTGATCCAAATACCGAATATTATGAAATTATTATCCTTAATATTGATGCTGCTTTAATTGGTTTGATGGATTACTACTTCAAAACTCCAGTCACTAAATCAATAAAAAGAGACGAAGTCGTTGATAGAGAAACATCAGCAGCAGAAGAAAGTAAATTAATCTTGACTGTACAAGAAAAGATCAAAGGTTTACTTCCAATGGGAACAATCAATAGAATTACACAAAAATCTGTTAGAAAAGTAACTCCACTTATCTTCACAGCCTACTTTGCATTATTAGCATTCCCGTGGGTGTTATTTGGATTAATTACCTTCATTCGTTTATTCAAGAAGGAAAAATGCTGGACCAAATTATGGGTTGTTTATGTCTTTGCATTCATTGAACTTTTACTCGGTGTTGTCTTAACTGTTGCTTTTAGCAAGATGATGCCAAAACTTGTAGATACAGTTGCAGGTAGATTGTCTTCAAAATATCAAACATACGCAAACGTTATAAAAGACTCAACAGTTACTGTTAAAACAAACTGCTTTGTTGCATCATATGTTTATCTTGAAATGATCGTGCTTGGAATTATCTACGCAATCATTGCACATAGACTTAAAGTCAACAATAAGATGGTTAAACGTATTGAAAAGCATGACAAGAAGGCAGCACGTATGTATCAAACACAAACTCAAATTATATACAATTCACCTTCATACATCGCTTATCCACCATATACTCCATATCTCGAAGATGAAAACGAACCTTCAGATGAGGAATATCCTGGAGTAAGAAACAAATAAATTAACCTAAAGAAAAACTGGCGTTCGCGCCAGTTTTTATTTTTCCTATTTTGTTATATACAAAATGCCTATCGCTCCAGATCCACAATGGGAAGCAATAACGCTTCCTGCTCTTGTTATACAAATCTTTTCTTTTGGAACTATCTTAGATAATTCGTTTTTCGCGTAATCTTCTATTTCTTTAGTAGCGCCCGCGTGCGTAATGATCACATGATCCGGATCTAACTTTGATAATACTGCCTTAAGTTCGTTGATTTGTTCATTAATTGCAATTCTCATTGGCCCTCTTGGATTCTTGTAAACAATAAGTGATCCATCAACTACTTTAATGTATGGGTGAACATGTAATAAATGACCAATAAGAGCTTTAGCTCCGTTACACCTTCCGCCTTTATGAAGATAATCAAGTGTTTCAACAGCAAATTGCGCAGTAATGTTTGGTACGATTGCTCTACACTTCTCTGCTATTTCTGCAGCACTTAATCCTTCATCTCTAAATTTGCATGCTTTTAGAGCCAAAAGACCAATTCCTGAAGAAAGAGTATTTGAATCTACAAGGAAGATTCTGTCTTCTGGATAATTTTGCTTTGCAATAAATGCATTTTGAAATGTTGTAGAAAGTTTTGAACCAAGTCCAACATAAACTATGTCATAACCTTCTTTTATATTTTTTGAAAAATATTCATCAAAAACTGCTGGCGAAAGACCTGCAGTATGTGGAAGTTCTCCAAATTTTTCAACATTTGCGAATAGTTCTTCTAACGTAATATCAATTCCGTCTTTATAATTTTTTTCGCCAAAAGAGACATTTTGGGCTAAAACATCCATTTTATTTTGCTCATAAATTTCTTTTGATAAATCTGAGCAAGAATCTACTAGAATTTTTACTTTGTTCATATGAATTCTCCGCGTCTATATTATATCAATTTGACTTTTATAACAAATAAAAGTGTTTTATAATCAATATTAATAGGAGGAATTTTGTTATGAGAAAACATCGTGAAAAAGGTACTGGTTTCTTTGCTGAATTCAAAAAATTTATATCAAAAGGCAGTGTTGTTGATTTAGCTGTTGGCGTTATCATTGGTGGTGCATTTACCGCTATCGTTACCGCTTTAACAAGCCATATTTTTACACCACTCATCAACTGGATTATTTCATTAATAGGTGGTGGTGATGCTTTAGCATCAGCACGTACAATGCTTTCACCAGTTTATGCAGTTAACGAAGAAGGCACCAAAGTTGTTGATTGGGCTTCATCAATTTATATTGATTGGGGAGCATTTATTTCTGCAATTATTAATTTCTTCATTATTGCTATGGTTTTATTCCTTATTGTTAAAGGTATGAACAAAGCAAAAGAAGCAAAAGAAAAACTTGATGCTGCTGAAAGAGAAAAATACTATCAAAAGCATCCTGAAGAAAGACCAACTCCAGTTGCTCCTGAAGCACCAGCTCCAACCACAGAAGAATTATTAACTGAAATTAGAGATCTTTTAAAGAAAAAATAATATGAAATTCCGAGAGAAAATATTATTCTTACAAGAATCTCTTAAACTAAACGATAAAAAGTTCGCAGCTAAATATCATATAAAATTAAATAGTTTAAAAGCCTGGAAAAACGGCGAAAAACCTGAAATAAAAGATATTGAAGGAATCTGCAAAGATTATAATTTAGATCCTAAAGATTTCTTGTGTGATGAGTCTACACTAGCTGAACCTAAAAAAGGCGAACATCTCTGTGCAACAATTGTTAGAGAAGATAAAGCAAATATCATCTACGAAGATTTTGCCAGAGAAGATAATTCTAGATACGAGGAAAAAGACTAAAAGAAAATCGTCGCATTACGCGGCGATTTCTTTTTGCCATTTTGGATGATTTTTATAAACATAATCAACTGCCTTCATAAGGAGTTTTTCTTCAACGTCTCTTTGTGAGGCTAGCGCACGTTTCTTTGCTTTTTCAACTTTTGATAAAGCATATTTAACTTCACCCTCTGATCCTTCAATCATTCCTGCTATCAAAATATAAGATCTAATTGATTCCATTGAAATATCATTTGCAATAAATCTTCTAACCTCAATTGGTGCAATCTTATCATATAACTTTTTAGCATCTTCAAGTGGTTTAGTAAGAATCTCTATATAAAGCTTTTGAGAAATTAATCTATAAATATCATTTGTGTTAAGTTTTTTCTCATTCGCTAACAAAATATCAATGATTTCTCCACTCTTTTTGTAATTTTCCTTACCTAGGAAGTGATACATAGCGATTGTGTTAAGTTCTGCGGTGTATTCAGTAATTTCTTCAAAAACCGGAACATTTTCAACTTTTTCGCCACGTCTTTGTTTATCTTGAATATCGAGCATTTCGTTATATGCTTTTACATTAATTGGGTTTGAGAATAATCTCATTCTATAACCATCAGTTTTGCAATCTAAACGAATTGGAATTAATTCATAGAATGCCATCATTGAAGATACAAGAATAAAGAATATTGATGCAACAACTAACCATGAGGCATCAGCTATTGCATTTGATTTGGTTGAAGACATAATAACAATACATGTTGCAATTTCTGCTGCCCAACCAAAAATAGGAAGCCACATAAATAAATTAATGTTTTTCTTAGCTTTCTTACCTGGAGCGATTTTTGTTTCGCCAGTGAATCCATCAAATTCTCTAAAGTGGAAGCCATTATGTTCAAAACAGAAATATAAAATATTTACCGAAACAACTTTATATCCGCCAAGTGCGGCCCCAAACATATGAAGCAATTCATGGCCAATAGCGTTTACTAAGTATGCAATTGCCAAACAAAGAATAACAAACAAAAATTGATTCATTTTAATGCTGTAATATTCTTGAAATGCATCTTTAATTGCGGTCATTCCAACAATTAAAGCTACTGCAATAAGAATTGTGTAAATTATTAAACCTCTAATTTCTTCTTTTCTCATAATCTTTCTCCTAATATGAACGTTTTAAATCTGATTGATATTGTGAAACTAAATAATGCCAAACTGTATTTAGCCTTTTTATTAATGAAATGTTCTTTTCTGATCTTCTATTTGAAATCCAGAATATTAGCTCTTGAGCAGATAAAACTGATATGTATCTTGTTATATCTGTTCCAGAAATACCGTGGTTTTTCAATAGATTTCCAACTCTTAAATAAAAATAAGAGAAGAAAAATGAATACAATTTATCAGATGCATATGATTTGTTAACTGCTGATACGTATTGATAATTTTCACTAATATAAGAAATCATTTCTTTTAATATTGGTTCGTAATCCAAGAACTTTCTGTTGTAACCAACTTTTGCCTTTAAAAATGTTGCATCAACAACATCAGAAATATCTCTAAAATGATAGTAAAAAGTTTGACGATTTGATTTAACAAAATCGCACAACATAATTACATTAATTTCTTCAAGAGGTTTTTCCTTAAGCAATGTTCTTAAGCCATCTTGGAATACTTGCTCAATTTTCATAGGTTGCAATATTCTTTAGCAATTTTTGCTCCTAATTTTGCATTGTTTAAGACAAGCTTAATATTCGATTCAAGTGAATCTCCGCCTGTAAGTTCAACAATTGTTTTTAATAAGAATGGTGTAATGTCTTTACCTTTAACATGTGCATCATCCGCCATCTTTAGTGCTTTTTCAATTGCGGCATTAATTACCTTAGAATCCATAGCAAATTCCTCAGGAATTGGGTTTGCAACTAAAATTCCACCATTAAGTTTATTATCTCTTTTTGCTTTAATAATTTTTGCTACTTCTAATGGAGAATTAACAACGTTTTCCATTTTAATTCCAGAATGTCTTGTATAGAAATCAGCAAATTCATCCGTTCCATAAGATAAAACAGGAACGCCTTTTGTTTCCAAAATTTCTAATGTTAAGTTTAAATCCAAAATTGCTTTAACGCCTGCTGAAACAACAGTAACGTTTGTTTTCCCGAGTTCTTCAAGATCCGCAGAAATATCAAAATTATTTTCTGCTCCTCTATGAGCTCCGCCAACTCCGCCAGTAACGAAAACTTCAATACCAGCCATGTTTGCTAAAATCATTGTCGCAGCAACAGTTGTTGCGCCCCATTCTTTATTAGCAAAAATAATTGGAAGATCTCTTCTTGATGCTTTTTTAACACCTTTTCTTTTCCCAAATTCTTCAATTTGTTCATGGCTCATTCCAATAACTGGTTCGCCGTCAATAATTCCAATTGTTGCAGGAATTGCCCCATTTTTTCTAATTTCTTCTTCGACAGCATAAGCTGTTTGAACATTTTTAGGATATGGCATGCCATGCGAAATGATTGTTGATTCAAGAGCAACTACTGGTTGATGCTTTTTTAAAGCTTGTTTAACTTCTTTAGAAACGATCATATTTCTTTTCCTCCATCTTCTTATCTATATAGTTATGCAAAACGTGAACGCCGTATGAAAGTGCAATATAAAGAATAAGGGACACAATCATAACAACTATTAACGTCAAAGCATGTTCTTTATTTAATAAAACTGAATAATTAATTCCTAGATTAAAATGGGCGCTATTTGCAAAGTAGTCTGCGACCATCACAATCGAACTTATAAATACGAGTCCGACAACAAGGAAGAAACGATAAATATCAAACGGTAAGCAAATACGAATCAAAATAACAAAACTAAATATTGAGAAAGAAAGCACAGATAAACTTGTGGCTACTTCAACATCCTTTTCATAGAGGAAGAAGAACACTACAAAGAGTGTTTGAATTATCGCGGCAGGAAGGACTCTAAATCCAATATTCATCAAGAATTTTGACTTAATTTTTTCTTCATTTGGCTGCAGCGATAAGAACAATGAACCAATGCCAATACTTATGATTTCCCAGATATACATGTTGTTTGTCTCAAATGGATAAACATCTGCAATCTTAAATGCTTTTAGCAAGAATAAAGCAGTAACTAACATTGCAAACACTGTTTTAATCAAGAAGACAGCGACAGAACGCTGTAAGTTATTAATAACTCTTCGCCCTTCCTTAACAACATCAGGAAGAGACGAGAAATTCGAATCTAAGGAAACAAGATGCGAAACATTCTTTGCAGCATCAGAGCCTGAAGCCATGGCAATTGAACAATCTGCAACCCTAAGTGCAAGAATGTCATTAACTCCATCACCGGTCATTGCTACAGTGTGACCATCATCTTTCAAAGCTTCAATAATTTGTGCTTTTTGTTCAGGGCTAACACGACCAAAGATTGTATATTCTCTTGCAATATGACGCACTTCTTCAAGACTCATACCTTCAAGAGAAATATATTTATCGGCTCCTTCAATACCTGCACGACGAGCAATTTCTGCCGCAGATTCTGGATTATCTCCGGTAATTATGCGGATATTTACGCCGTTTTCTTTAAACCATTTAATATTTTCTGGAGCATCATCTCTAATATGATCTTGTAAAACAATGAACCCCAAAATAGAAGACGGGCCAAGTTTTTCATCAATTGAAATAACGTGATTATATTGTGCTAAAACGAGAACACGCATACCAAGTTTTTCGTATTCTCTACACAAAGGATCTACTTCCTTGTTTGTGTGCGGAATAAATTCGCGAGCGCCCATAACAATAGAACGACCATCTTCAAGCATAACAGCCGAATATTTTCTTTGTGAATTAAATGGAACAGCAAAATAAGAATCAAATTTATTCAAAGTATGAAATTCATTACGTATTGCTGTCGCTGTGGAATTATCATCTCTCGTAGCATCTACTAAAGTAACGGCAATTTTTGCTAAATCTCTTTCGCTTATTTCAGAAGTAGAAACAACTTTATGGACTGATAAATTTCCATCTGTTAGAGTTCCGGTTTTATCAAGACACAAAGTGTCTACTCGAGCTAATGTCTCAATGCAATACATGTCTTGAGTAAGCATTTTCTTATTTGCTAAGCGAATAACACCGACAGCTAATGTGATAGAAGTCAATAAATACATTCCAATAGGAATCATTGCAACTAAAGATCCTGATATACTTGCAACCGCATCAGAAAATCCTTGGCTATTTATGTCTTGTAAATCATTCCAGTGAATTGCAATTTGAGCGGCTCCCAAAATGATAACGAACACGGTAATAATTTTAAAAATTGCTTTTATTGAACTTAAAATTTCTGATTTAACACGTTTGAACTTTTTGGCATTATTCATCAACTTTTCTGAATAATTATCTTTACCGATATGATCGACTCTATATAGAGCTCTTCCAGATGTAACAAAGGAACCTGAATAAACATTATCGCCAGTTTTCTTGGAAATATTGGCAGATTCTCCAGTCAAAAGTGATTCATTTAATTCGACGAAACCATCAACAATTGTTCCGTCACAAACAAGTTGACTGCCTTGTTTAATCTCAATAATGTCTGACAAAACAACATTTGGAGATTTGACATATTGAAAAGTGCCATCTCTTAAAACATTAACATTTATAGAAGAAACAACTTTTAACTTATCAATTAATTTTCTTGCTCTAAAGTCTTGGTATAAACCAATTGCAATATTTAAAATAAGAATTCCCAAAAATACAAACTTGCCAATTTCAAGACGAGCAATAACCATTGCTACGGAAATAGCGATTAAAAGTAAGTTAAAAAAGTTAATTAAATTTTCGTAAATAATTCTGAAGTATGATTTAGAAACATATTTTTTTGTTTTGTTTGTAAGTTTATTTTTAACTCGCTCTCTTACTTGTGCTGAGCTTAAACCAAATTCAATGTCTAAATCATAATGCTCTGCATTATTTTTATCTTTATTTCTTCTTTTTTTCTTCGACATATACTTAATAAGAAAAAAGTTTGAACAACTTTTCTAACATAAAGTATATCAAACCTTATACAGTGTACAAACTATTTTATCTTTTGTTTCTAAAGAAATCTTTCATAATAGAGGAACATTTTTCATCTAATATTCCTCCAAGAATTTCAGGATGATGATTTATGTTTCTTGATTCAAATAACGAAAGCGAGCTACAGATTGCTCCACCTTTTGGATCTTTTGCACCATAAACAATTTTCTTAATTCTTGTCCAAAGCAAAGTACCAGCGCACATTGAACATGGTTCGATTGTTACGTAAATTGTGCAATTCTCTAATCTCCAAGAATTTAATTTCTTGCACGCTTTTCTAATCGCAATAATTTCAGCATGAGCTGTTGGATCATTATTTCTTTCTCTAAGATTATGACCTCTTGCAATAATTTTTCCGTCTTTTACAATAACAGCTCCAACGGGAACTTCATCAAAATTCGCGGATTTTTCCGCTTCTTTTAATGCTTCTATCATAAATTTTTCGTCAATTGTGTACATAGAAATAAAACCACCGCACATGACCTGATCTCCTTAAGGCTGCTACATTCCTGTCCTGACCTGGTTCGTAGTAGACCATTGCGATGGCGTAATAATTTTAATTGCTAATTAATAATTTGTAAAATGAATTGTGTTGTCTATAATGTTAAATAACAAAAAGGGGGGCGCATATGTTTTCTAAAATTAAATCCTTCTTTCAAAGAGAAGATATAAACATTGGACGACAAGCAAATATTGATTATGCAAAAGCTGTTGCAATATTTGGCATGGTTCTAGTACATATTATGATTTATCCATATTATGGATGCTTTAGCACAAAACCATTTGGTTATTTTATTGGTTACATTCTTGGAGGCTTTATGGCTGCACCAGTCTTTATGACTGCAATGGGCATAGGGCTTTCATATAAAAATGAGACTGATCCCAAAAAGACAATTTGGAGAGGCTTAAGATTAATTCTTATGCATTATGTGCTTAATATTCTTCGTTCTGCTGTTGGATTTTTCACAATTGTTCCAAACGCCGCAAACCCAACTCAAATGGCTCTATATTGTATTTTTGGTGGAGACATTCTCTTATTCGCTGGTTTAGCGTTAATAGCATTTGGTTTATTAAAATTAATTAAAAAACATAATGATCTTATTATCTTAATTGTTGCTATTATCTTATTAATTATTTCAGAAATATTTAAAGTGAAAGAACCAAGCAGCTTTACAGAATCACTTCTTCTTGGATCTTTTATTCCAGTTAACTTTGTTAGCGAAGACTTAACTGACCCAGTAACTGTTTTCTCATTCTGCTCATGGTTTATTTTTGTAGCGGTCGGAAACACTCTAGGTGTAACAATTAAAAAACTTAAGAACTTAAATAGATTTTATATAATTCTTGGAGTTGCTGGAGCAGTACTTACTACAACAGTTTTACTTTTAGATTACCATTTAGGTCTTGAAGGTTATTTTATAACCTATGCTGAAACCGATCCTGAATATGTTGGCTCACTTATTTATGCTCTTGCGGCAATAGGCGTTGTTTTTGTGGAATTTGCATTATTCCATTTCATCTGCAAGATTACTCCTAAGTTTCTTAACAAAGCAATCTTTAAATTCAGCAGTGCAATTAACGAAATCTATATTATTTCCTGGATAATTATTTTAAATGTGTCCGCTCAGATTCTTACTCCGCTTTTAGGAGATGAGCCAGTAATATTTTGGCCTTATTTAGTTTCGTTTATTATTGTGTTCCCTCTTTCAACTTATCTTGGACTTCTGTGGAGAAATTTAAAAATAAAAAGAAAACAGAAATTGGCAGTAAAAAAGGTCTCATAATTGAGACCTTTCTTTTTTAGGAATTATTTCTTTGGCTTGATATATTCAAGTCCGCCCATCCATGGTCTAAGCACTTCTGGAATTTTAATTGATCCATCTTTTTGTTGGAATTGTTCCACTAAAGCTGGAAATACACGCGAAGTTGCTAAGCCAGAACCATTTAATGTATGAGCATATTTGGTTTTGCCTGTTGCTTTATCACGATATCTAATCATTCCACGTCTTGCTTGATAATCATGTGCTGTTGAAACAGAACTTACTTCTTTGTAAATTCCAATTGATGGAATATATATTTCAATATCATATGTTCTAGCCATTGATGCAGTAATATCTTCTGCTGCAAGTTTAGAAACACGGAATGTAAGACCTAACTTATCAAGGAGCGAAATTGCTTTTTTTACAAGTTCTTCAAATGCAGGTTGATCGCCTTCTTCTGTGGTGTATTGGAACATTTCAATTTTATTAAATTGATAACCTCTAATCATACCGCGTTCTTCGGTTCGATATGTGCCTGCTTCTCTACGATAGCATGGAGTGTAAGCGAAATATTTCTTTGGAAGTTCATCTTCGGAGAGAATTTCATCTCTATGCATATTAACTAAGGCTGTTTCTGCTGTAGGAAGAATGAATTTCTTTGGTTCAGCATTGCTAAGCCAGAAAACATCTTCTTTAAATTTTGGGAATTGACCTGCAACATAACCAGATTCTTCATTAAGCATATGTGGAGGAAGAATCATTGTGTATCCATCTTTAAGATGTTCACTAATGAAGAAATTAAGAAGTGCCCATTCAAGTTGAGCGCCAAGGCCTGTGTAAACCCAACATCCGTGTCCGCTCATTTTTGCGCCACGTTCATAATCAATTAAGCCAAGTGATTCACATAAATCAACGTGATTTTTTGCTTCAAAATCAAACTTAATTGGTTTTCCATATTCATGAATAACTTTGTTATTCTCTTTTCCGCCAGCAAGTAAATCATCATCTGGTAAATTTGGAAGTGGAAGAATAAAGTTTTTAATTTCTTCCTCAACTCTATTAAGTTCTTCTTCGTCTTTTGCACTCTTTGCAGCAATCTCTTTGACCTTTGCAAAAATTGCATTAACATCTCCGCCTTCTTTTTTAACTTGCGGAACACTTGCGGAAAGTTTATTTCTTTCTGCTTTTGCATTCTCAACACTTAAAAGAAGTTCCTTACGTTTTTTAGAAAGTTCAACAAGAGGTGCAAAATCAACTTTGCATCCTTTCTTGGCTAACTTTGCTTCAATAGCTTTAGGATCATCAAGAATTAATTTAATATCAATCATATTCAATCCTTCTTTCTTTAATTAGTTATGTGCGAAAATCATAGGAAATTCGCACATAACTTTTCAAAATCTACACTTTTTTGCGGATATTTTTAGTTTGCAGCTTCTTCGGCTACTGGAGCTTCTTCTACTGCTTCTTCACCCTCTGAAGCTTCTTCATGTGGAACAACAGTAATAGATGAAACTCTTTGTTTATCGTCTTCAAGTCTAATAACTTTGACGCCTTGAGTTACACGGTGTGCAACCTTGACTTGTTCAAGTGGGATTCTAATAACTGTCCCGCCATTAGTAACCATCATTAAGTCTTCATCACCATTGACTGCTCTCATTGCAACAAGCTTACCAGCCTTAACTGTTGCGTTAAGTGTAGTAACACCTTTTGCGCCACGTTTTGTTTCACGGTATTCGCCGATTTCAGACATCTTACCGAAACCGTGTGAAGTAATGACAAGAATGTAATTTCCCTCAAGTGATGTGGTCATGCCAACAACAACTGCGCCTTCATCAAGTTCGATACCTTTAACACCGGAAGCAGTTCTTCCAAGAGGTCTTGCTTGAGTTTCATTAAACTTAACAAGTTTACCTTTGCTACTTGCTAAGCAAACAGTGACATCGCCCGTTGTGTATTTAACATCAAGTAATGCGTCGCCTTCACGTAAAGTAATAGCGATCTTACCATTCTTTCTGACTGATTCGAATTCAGCAACTGATGTACGTTTAACAATACCATCTTTAGTTGCGAAGAATAAGAAGTTGCCTTCTGAGTAGTCTTCAATTGGTATGATAGACATAATCTTCTCACCTTTTTCAAGATTAAGTAATTGTTGCATTGGAATTCCTTTTGAAATTCTTGATCCTTCTGGAATCATGTAACCTCTTAATCTATAAACGCGTCCGAGATTAGAGAAGAACATAATGTCAATATGTGTTCTTGTGTGAAGCATAATTGAAACTTCATCTTCATCATTTAAGGCTGCACCACGGACTCCGCGACCACCACGGTTTTGAGTACGGAATGTATCTGCTTCCATTCTCTTAACATAGTTATTCTTGGATAATGTGATGACAATTTCCTTTTGTGGAATTAAAGCTTCATCTTCGATTGTTGCTGCTTCATCAGAAATTTCAGTACGGCGATCATCGCTATATTTTTCTTTAATTTCAAGAAGTTCATTAACAACAACTTCAGTAACGTTTGCTCTACTTTCAAGAATGTGATGATAGTTAGCAATATTTGCTTCAAGTTGAGCTCTTTCTTCTTCGAGTTTTCCTTCTTCAAGACCAGTAAGTCTACGGAGAGTCATAGCGAGAATAGCAGCTGTTTGTTCTTCAGAGAATCCAAACTTATCCATTAATGCTTTTGTAGCATCTTCTGGAGTCGCACTCTTCTTAATTGTTTCAACGATTGCGTCGATATCGCCAATAGCTTTAAGTAAGCCAACAACGATATGATCACGAGCTTCGTCTTTTGCAAGTAAGAACTTTGTTCTTCTTTCGACAACATCAACTTGGAAATCAAGGTAATGTTTTAAAATTTCTGTAACTGGAAGAACTTTTGGTGCGCCATCAACAAGGCAGAGCATAATAATACCCATACTTGTTTGAAGTTGAGTCATCTTATAAAGTTGATTTAAGATAACTTCTGGAATGGCATCATGTCTTACATCGATAACGATACGGACATCACCTTTTGAAGATTCATCACGAATATCAGTAATTCCATCAATAACTTTATCTCTAACAAGATGAGCAATTGACTCAATCATTGTTGCTTTGTTAACTTGATATGGAATTTCTGTAACAATAATTTGTTTTTTACCAGTTCTTTCGTTTTCTTTAATTTCAGCTTTTGATCTAATAACGATTGAACCTGTACCAGTTTCAAAATAATCTTTGATTCCGGTTCTTCCTAAAATTGTTGCGCCAGTTGGGAAGTCAGGACCATGGAGGTAATCTTGCATAATCTCAATTGGAGTAATTTCAGGATTTTTTGCAACAGCAATAACTGCGTCGATTGTTTCGCCTAAGTTATGTGTTGGAATATAAGTTGCCATACCAA
Source organism: Bacilli bacterium (assembly GCA_045628045.1). GTDB lineage: Bacteria > Bacillota_I > Bacilli_A > RFN20 > CAG-826 > Fiminaster. The sequence goes on along the minus strand of JAZQOV010000001.1, from coordinate 91,930 downwards.
CAGCAATACCATTAGATCCATTAACAAGGATATTTGGGAATCTAGATGGTAAAACTTCTGGTTCTTGTTCAGTACCGTCGTAGTTATCAACCATGTTAACTGTATTACAGTTAAGGTCTCTGACCATTTCGGTGGCAAGTTTTGTCATTCTTGCTTCTGTATAACGCATAGCAGCTGGCTCATCGCCGTCCATAGAACCGAAGTTACCATGTCCATCGACGAGTGTATAACGCATTGCGAATGGTTGAGCAAGTCTAACTAAAGTTGAGTAAATTGCAGCGTCGCCGTGTGGGTGATATTTACCCATAACGTCACCAACAATACGGGCACTCTTTTTGAAAGGAGTTCCTGGGAACATGCCTGTTACATGCATGCCATAGATGACTCTACGGTGAACTGGTTTACAACCATCACGAACATCTGGAATAGCACGAGCAACGATAACTGACATTGCGTAGTCAAGGAATGAGTCTTTGACTAATTGAGAAAGATCTGTGTCTTCTGTACCGGAAGCAATACCTGCTTCAACAGTTTTTTTGATTTCGTCTGCCATTTTTTCTTTCTCCTTTCATTAAATATCAAGGTTCTTAACGAACTTAGCATATTTAGCAATAAAGTCTTTTCTTGGGAGAACTTCATCGCCCATTAAGTCCGTAAAGACTTTGTCTGCTTCAATAGCATCATTCATTGTAACCTTAAGCATCTTACGATTATTTGGATCCATTGTGGTTTCCCAAAGTTGTTCAGCATCCATTTCACCAAGACCTTTATAGCGTTGGAATGGATAGCCTGGTTTAAGATCAAGTTGTTTTTTGATAATTTCAAGTTGGTCTTCGTTATAGGCATAGTATGATTTGCCATGATAATCAACTTTGAATAGTGGTGGTTGAGCAATGTAAATATAACCTGCTTCAATTAATTCCTTCATAAATCTGAAGAAGAATGTTAAAAGAAGGATTCTGATGTGTGAACCGTCGACATCAGCATCGGTCATGATAACAATTTTATGATAACGTGCTTTTTCGATATGGAATTCTGGATCAATACCAGCTCCGATAGCAACAATCATGTTACCAATTTCAGCATTTTCGAATGCTTTTTCTTGAGTTGCTTTTTCAACGTTCAAGATTTTACCACGAAGTGGTAAGATAGCTTGAGTTTCTCTATCACGTCCGTTTTTAGCAGAGCCTCCAGCTGAGTTACCCTCAACGATGTAGAGTTCGCATTTTTCTGGTTCTTTACTTGAACAGTCAGCTAATTTTCCAGGAAGTGTAGTGACTTCAAGTCCAGTTTTTCTACGGACAGATTCTTGAGCGGCACGTGCTGCCATACGAGCAGTTGCGGCCATTCTAAGTTTTTGAATAATTTCTTCTGCAACTTTTGGATTTTCAAGCAAGAATCTTTCAAGTGAATCACCAACAACTTGAGAAACAATTTTACGAACTTCGGAGTTACCGAGTTTGGTCTTTGTTTGTCCTTCATATTGTGGGTTTGGGTGCTTAATTGAGATAATTGCTGTTAAGCCTTCCAAAATATCACTTGTTTCAAGATCGTCTTGATCATCTTTAAGAATTTTTACTTTTCTTGCGTAATCATTCATGACACGTCTCATTGCAAGACGGAAACCTTCTTCGTGGGTTCCACCTTCATGAGTATGAATGTTATTACAGAATGAGAAGATTGTTGGGTTATAGCTTTCGTTATATTGCATTGCAACTTCACAATAGATATGACCTTTTTCTTCATCTCCAACCATGTATTTTCCACGGCCTTCGCAATAGATAACATCTTGCATGATTGGTGTTTTATTAAAGTTAATTGCTGAAACGTATTCTTTAATACCACCTTCGTAGCAATAAGTTTCTTCTTTTGCTGGTGAAACACGATCATCTTTTACTACAATTCTGACTCCTTTGTTAAGATAAGCCATTTGTTTAAGGTGATCACAGATAATGTCATAATCATAAACTGTTGTTTCAGTAAAGATTGTGTCATCTGGTTTAAATGTAACAATTGTTCCAGATTCGTTTTCTGGGCAATCGCCAATAACGTGTAAGTGATCAACTGGTTTTCCGCCACGTCCGAATTTCATGGTGTGAACTTTGCCGTTTTTCTTAACAACAACTTCTAACCATTCAGAAAGGGCGTTAACGACTGATGCACCAACACCATGTAAACCGCCGGATACTTTGTATCCTCCTGTTTCACCAAACTTACCGCCAGCGTGAAGAATAGTAAAGACTGTTTCAACACCTGATAAGCCTGATTTAGCAACAATGTCGACTGGAATACCACGGCCGTTATCTTCGACAGTGATTGTGTCGCCTTTGTTGATTGTGACTACGATTTTGTCACAGAAACCTGCAAGGGCTTCGTCGATTGAGTTATCAACGATTTCCCAAACAAGGTGATGAAGACCTGCTGCTGCGGTTGTACCAATGTACATACCTGGACGTTTACGAACCGCCTCAAGGCCTTCGAGAACTTGAAGATCCTTAGCTGAGTAATCAGCATCTGGTTTGTCTTCGTTTGATGCATCGACGTTTAATTCGACTTTTTCATCTTGTTCTACCATTTAGCATTCCTCCTTGTAATGATATGCTCTGACACTTCGAATATTGCAGCGTCAGTAATGTTTGTTTTTGTTGCGGTAATAAATACCTGTTCTAATCCTTTTACAAATGTAAGTAATCTTTGTTTGTGCTCTTCATCAAGCTCTGACATAACATCGTCTAGAATAATGATTGGCTTTTTCTCTTTTTCTTCGATTAGGAAGTAAGGAGCAAGTTTTAATGCGATAACCGCAATTCTGTTTTCTCCTTGCGAGCCCTGAAGAGCGATGTCTTTTCCGTTTAGAATCATCTTCATATCTTCACGATGAATTCCTAATTGCGTTGCCTTATGTTTAATATCACTCTCCACATTATGCGCATAGGCACGCGCGCACGAATTTTTAAACTTGTCGTCTAATTTAATAAACGGCAAGTAAACTAATTCTGCTTTCTCTTCTTTGCCTTTTAACTTTGTTATTAATCTAGAAAGAATGTTATTAATTTCACTAATGTAGGCGGCGCGGTATCTACAAATGGTTTCCTCAACGGCAATCATTTGCTCAGTAACTACATCAAGTTGTAACTTATCCACCTCGTCGCTTTTAAGAATTGCGTTACGTTCCTTTAATAATTTCTCAAAGACCATCAAATTTTCTAAATAAATTGGTGACTTCTTTGAAAGATTAATGTCTAGATAGTTTCTTCTCACTAAAGGAGAATCGCTAAACATAAGCGTATCTTTAGGCTCAAAGACTATTACATTTATAAGTTGAGAAAGATCGGATAATTTCTTAACTGGTTTGTCGTTACATGTGAACTTCTTGCTGGAAGAGGTCATTAGAGCAACGATATCTTTGTTTATGGTATCTTGCTCAACTCGTGCCTCAATTTCGCTATATTGGCGCTTATTTTTGATTAATTCGCCATATTCAGAAGTTCGAAACGACCTCGCAAGGGACAAAAAGTAAATCGCTTCAACTATGTTTGTCTTCCCTGCTGCATTTTTGCCTACGATGATATTTAACTTAGGGTCAAATTCAACTTTTGCAAAATCGTAGTTTCGGAAATTCCTAAGGACCAGATTTTTAACAATCATTTTTTAATCTCGTATTTTTGACCAAGAATTTCAATAACTTCTCCACCTCTAAGTTTTCTTCCTCTACGATTGTCAGGTGTTCCGTCTATCAGAACCTCGTTTTGAGCAAGGAACATCTTTGCTTCTCCACCAGAATCGATAACATCTGCAAGCTTGAGAAATTGACCAAGTGTGATGTACTCAGTTGAGATTGAAATTTCAGTCATTTTTTTAATCATAAAAAAGGTAAATTTCTGTCCTCTGGAGATATTGTATCATATATAAAATAAAAAGGGAATATATAATTCCCTTAATTTTTAATATGTTTTAAATATCAATTTTTCGCTATTTATGAGCGCAATGGAGTGAGCAGCATTTGGACTGATGCATCTTTGACATTCTTGACAACAAATGGCTTCATTTCGCCAACAAATGCAATGGTCACATCCTCACTCTTACAAGCACGAATTGCGTCTGCGACAAACGATGCTTTAAATGAGATTTCAAGGTGCTCGCCTGAATATTGAAAAACTGAAAGTTTTTCGTTTGCAGAACCAACAGCAGAAGATCTTGAAATCATCTCAACCTCATCTTCATCCATTACAAGTTTAATTACGCCCTCATATTCAGTTGATAAAAGTGAAACTCTCTCCATGGCTTTCAACAACTCTTGAGCATTGACTTCAAGAAAATAATTGAAAGTTGTTGGGAAAATATTTTTTGTGTTTGGATAGTCTCCAGAGACTAATCTTGTTGAAATAACTGAGTTTCCAAATGCAAAAACTGCTTTCGATTCACTGACAGCAATCGTAACTTCATCACTTGGTTCAAAACTTCTAACAATGTCGAGTAATTTTTTGGCTGCAATATTAGCAACAAATTTTGCTTCCGATTCAATATCAATTGATTTTCTAGCTAGTCTTGCGGTGTCAGTTGCAGTCGCGGTGAGCTTAAAATCACCTGCTTCGAGGTTGACTGCAGTTAAAATTGGCCTTGTTTCCTTAATAGAAGCGGCAAATGCCGTTGATTCAACGATAGCTTGAATATCTTTGCCTTGGATTGATAAAGAGGCCCCAGAAACGCTTAAATCGATGTCTGGATATTCATCAGCTCTAAGAGAATTTAGTTTGAAATTTGATTTTGAATCTTCGATTTTAAGAATTGAAGTATCAATAAGTTCAAATGTACAAGTTTCGTCTTCGAGGTGACGAACAACTTCAATAAAAATTTTTGCACCTACTAAAGTAGATCCTTCTTGTGAATTTCTAATTATCTCTTTTTCACCAATCATAAAAGGAACAATTGTTGAAATAGTAATATTGTTATCTGATCCTGTAATTTCTAAGCCTTTTTCTGTTAAAGCTAATTTGAAATATGAAAGAATTGGAAGTTCAGCTTTTTGAGGAACGGCTTTGCTTACTAAGGTCAATCCTTTCATTAAAGATTCTTTATCTATTGTAAATCTCATAATATTTATTTCTCCTTTTTAAATATATTTTTATTATTATTAGTCCTGTGGATTGTGTGGATAACTTATGTTGTTAGTTAAATTTTAACACATAATTTTCTCGCGCACACGTATTAATATAAGATTATGCTTTTAAGAGGTTTTTAATCTCAGAAATAACAGTCTCAATATTAGGGTTAGTTTTCAACTCTTTTTCCACCTTTTCAACACCACTCATAACAGTTGAATGGTCCTTGCCGCCAAATATAATTCCAATTTTGGTGTAAGGCGTATCTAACATTTTTCTTATTAAATACATTGCAATGTGTCTTGCGAACACAATTTCACCTTGCCTTGATGTTCCAGTAAGCTGAGATGGCGTTTTGTTGTAGTAATCTGCAACCACTGCTAGGATTCTTTGTTCGTTAAGCTTTGTCTTTGCTTGTTTTACATCAATCAAAGATTGAAGTGCTTCATATGCGATATCCATATCAATGAATCTTGTAGGTCTGAAGCTAGTAACGTACCAAAGTAATTTATTGAATGCGTGATCAATATCTCTGATGTTCTTTGAGAAGTTCTCAGCGATAAATTCTAGAACTTTTGGATCAAAGGTATTTATATCAAGCAAACTCTTATCGATTTTATTTCTAAGAATCGACACACAAGTTTGTACGTCTGGCTGCTCTATTGAAACTGTTAGACCAGCAGAGAATCTGGATTTGAGTCTTTCATCAAATGACTTAAGATCTCCAGGGTGTTTATCACTTGTGATAACAATTTGTTTTCCGTGTGAATGTAAGATATTGAATATATCGAAGAAGAACAATGATGTGTGCTCTCTTGTAGCAATATTTTGAATATCATCAATAAGGAAGAAATCGAAACTAGTAATGTAATCTTTAAACGAAGATCCTTTATTCACCCCCGTAACATATTTAACATATTCAGATAAGAAATCGTTAGAATCGCAATAAAGTGCTTTTTTGCCTGGCATGCTTTCTTTAACATAGTTAATGATTGCGTGCATAAGGTGTGTTTTGCCTAAACCAGAGTTGGAATAGATAAATAATGGGTTAAATCCTTTGCCTGGATTTGAAGCAACATAAAGTGCTGCTTGTTTAGCCTCAAGATTTGAAGGGCCGGTAATAAAGCTATCAAATGTTAATGAAGGGTTGATAACTTGGCTTTGGAAGAATTCCTCTTTCTTATTAGAAAGAGATTCTATTGGTTTGGTCTCATCTTTTGTTACAAATTTAACTTTTAAAGATTGTCCCAAAACAAGTTTTGCTGCATCTTGAACAACTGATGTGTACTTAGAACTAAGAATTTTAACAGCTAAATTTGATGCTAAAACGACCTCCATAACTCCATTATTAATAACGTGAATGTATGAGTCGCATAAATAAACATCGAAAAAATGTCTGTCTTCAATTGTTTTATTTAGTTCTTCTTGAATTCGTGTCCAAGAACTTTGCAATTCAGAAATTGTCTCGTTCATATTTGTTCACCTGCTAATTTCGAGAAAAAGTATACTATTTATTTAATAAATATCAATAACATTTGTTCAAAGAAATAATTTTCCACAATTAAAAACAAAAAAATCATAATAAATCATCGAAATATTTAGAGTTATCCACATCTTTTCAAAATTTTGTTTCTACCTATGTGGGAAGTTGTGGAAAACTTGATTAATTACATTTCACAAAAAAATCGCAAACCACAAAGAAAAATATAAAATAAAATTAGATTTAATCGAATAAATTCGAAATTTCCACAAAAGTTATTCACACTGAATTAACAACGTGTGGATTTGCCACAAAATGAGCAAAAATGTGTATAAAATATTAGAAAAAATCGAATGTTTTTGTGGATTAATTTTTGATAGACGAAAATTATCACTCATAAATTAAGGAAACCACGTGTGCGCTCGCTAAAAGTCTTTGACTTACAGGGCGTGCGTATATATAATTATCAGCGCGTGCTAAAAAGGCACAGAGGAGATATCTTATGAAAAGAACATTTCAACCATCAAACAAACACAGACGTAACGTTCATGGTTTCCGTCAAAGAATGTCTACAGCAGGTGGGCGTAAAGTTTTAGCTGCTCGTAGAGCAAAAGGAAGAGCAAAACTCGTTTTCTAATTTAATGATTGTAAAAAATCGTATAAAAAAACACTCTGAATTTCAGAAGATTATTGCTGAAGGCGAACTTAAAAGAACTTGTTCTTTTACTGTATATACTTTAAAGAACGATTTAGGATATTCGCGATTTGGAATATCGGTTCCAAAAAAGACTGGTACTGCAGTTATTCGTAATAAAGTTAAAAGACAAATACGAGCATGTATCGCAATGTTAAGTGACTATTCTAAACCAATCGATTATGTATTAATTGTTCGAAAAGGCTACAATACCGAAGCATTTAACAATGTTAAAAAAGAAATTCAGGAAATATTATAAGTAGGAAAAACTCGTGAAAAAAAGAAACAAATTAGGATTATTAGGAATCTGCTTATGTGTAGCTCTTTTTGCATCCGGATGTACTGCTTCTTTTGCTACAAACATTGAAAAGAGTAGAATAGCCGACGCACTTGAGCCTGGCGTTTCCCGTTTTGTGATCAAAGATTCCGAAGAAGAAAAATCAATTTCTGAAGAATTTAAAATAGCAGACGAATCAATTGAACTATTTAATATAGTTCAAGTAGTTGAATATTCTAAAAACGAAGACGGTTCATTTAAAGAATATTCAAATTCAGCTCTTCTCAATCAAGTAATTGAACAAGCAAAAACAAACAAGGTTCTTGTTCCAAACAAACCATATTTTGTCGAACTTGAAAGAAGAGCATTTGCTGGCGCGGTTGCTGAATATAACGCAATGAGCAGAAACGCTGCATTACAATTAGATTTAACCAACCCAGATGTTAAGGCTTTCAATAATTTTATTGAAAACTATGGATATTTAAGATTCTATTCTAGCAACAACATGTTTGCAAATTACGATCGTTTGAATGAAGAAATTTGCGAAGCACATGGTGGATATGGCTGGGAAAATTCATCTTATGACTTCCAAAAATTCTACAAGACTTCTATTTCAAATGTTGTTGAACAATACAAATCCACAATTACTGTTTATGACAAAGTCAAATATGGTAATTACAATGACAAACAAATTACACTTGAAAAGGTTACTTGGAAAGAAGCTTGGGGAAAAGGCGGACATTTAATCGAAGGACTCATTGTTTATCCAGTTGCATGGATGATTGATGGTTTTGCCTTATTATTCGCAGGCGGAAAAAATGCAAGCCCAGCAGCAATTCAAGAAGCTTATTTAAATGGCGTTCCACAAATTTTATCAATTCTTATTGTAACAATAATCGTTAGATTATTCATTTTCTTGGTTACATTTAGATCAACTTTAGCTCAAAGAAAAATGAATGACCTACAACCGGAACTTGCTAAGATTCAACAAAAATATCCAAATTCAAATACAAACCAAGCACAAAAGCAAAGACTTGCTGAAGAACAAATGCGTTTGTATAAGAAACACAAAATTAATCCATTATCACAACTTTTAGTTTTAATTGTTCAATTCCCAGTATTTATTGGTGTTTGGGGAGCTATGACTGGTTCTGCTGTTTTATCAACAGGTAAGTTCTTAGATCTTCATTTATCTGATTCAATTTGGAATACATTAAGACTTGGTCCTAAAGGACATGCGGGATGGTGGACAGCTTTAGTATTAATTTTAGTAATGTCAGCTGCTCAATTCTTCTCCATGAAAGTTCCACAATGGATTCAAAAAGCAAAAACAAAGAAAGTCGCTAGACTTGGTGCAAACCCAGCTCAAAAACAACAAAACAAAACTGCAAACATAGTTTCTTATGTAATGTTAATTATGATTATTGTTATGGGCTTTACACTTCCAGCTGCAATGGGTGTTTACTGGTTTGTTGGTGCTATTGTATCTTTGATACAAACAATATTTACATCTGTAATTTTTACAGGCAATAAAAAGAGAAAATAATAGGAGAAAATATATGAAAGAATACACAGCTAAAACTGTTGAAGAAGCAGTCAAGTTAGCAAGTGAAGAACTTGGTATTGAAGAAAACGATGTAATCTTTAAAATCTCTGATGAAAAGAAAGGTCTTCTTTCTAAGAAAGCAACAATTGTTGTTTATGAATTATCAGATGCAATTGAATTCGCAGAAGACTATGTAAAGAAAGTCATCGAATCATTAGGTATTGGTTCAGTCACTGCTAAAGCTTCATTAGAAGATGATATAATCAGAATTCAAATTGATACTGACCACAATCCAATTTTAATTGGAAAGAACGGTGTTACTCTTCAAGCTCTTAATGAAATTGTTAGATTAGCAGTATCAGGAAAGTTCCGTAGAAGATTTAGAATCTTGCTCGACGTTGGCGATTACAAGAACGCAAAGTACGCAAGAGTCGCAAGCGTTGCACGTAGAACTGCAAAAGAAGTTCAACACACAAAAGTTGATGTTACTTTAGATCCAATGCCTTCAGATGAAAGAAGAATCGTTCATAATGTGTTAGCAGAATTCTCACACATTAAAACAGAATCTTCTGGTGAAGGACATCGTAGAGCAGTTACTATTAAATACGTTGAAGAATAGAGATTTTATATCTCTATTTTTACTATAAAGTATGTTTGAGACAATTGTAGCACTCGCAACTCCTGCCGCTAAATCAGCTCTAGCAATCATTCGTATTTCTGGAGATGATTGTTTTAAGATTGTCTCAAAAGCTTTTACTAAAGACTTAACTAATATAAAAGAACGTGGAATTCACTACGGTTACATAGTTGATGGCAAATCTAAGATTGATCAAGTTGTTTTACTTGCTTATGTCGCGCCACATTCATTTACAGGAGAAAACTCAGTTGAGATTATTTCTCACGGTTCAATGTTAATTGTGAATCAAATAATTTCTGTTCTTTTAAAGAATGGCGCAAGAATGGCTACGAACGGAGAATTTTCTTCTAGAGCATTTCTAAATGGCAAGATAGATTTGGTTCAAGCAGAAGCAATTAACGATATGATTAATGCCACAACTGCAGAGGCTAAAGATTTATCAATGGTCTCACTTGTTGGTGAAACCTCTAAGATATTTAAACCAATTAAAGATCAGATTGGTGAGATTTTATCTCACATTGAGGTAAATATTGATTATCCAGAGTACGAAGACATTGAAGTTACTAGTAAGGAAGAAATTCTTGAAAAGTGCTCAAATATTTTAAAGAACATAAATGTTTTAATTGAAGATGGCGAGAAAAATAAAATTTATCAACAAGGTGTTAATGTAGCAATTGTTGGTAAGCCAAATGTTGGAAAATCATCTTTACTTAATGCACTTATCAAAGAAGAAAAAGCTATTGTTACTTCAATTGCTGGAACTACTAGAGATGTTGTTGAAGGCGAGTTTTCTTTATCAGGAGTTCCTGTTCATTTATTTGATACAGCAGGGATTCACGAATCAGAAGATTTAATTGAAAAAATCGGAATTGATAAAGCAAAGAAAGCGATTGAAAATGCTGATCTTATTTTGTTCGTAGTTGATGAAACAGGAATTGATAAAAATTTGTTTGAGTTAGTAAAAAATAAACATTACATTTCTGTTTATAATAAAGCAGACCTAATTAGCAAAAAGACTAAGGAAAACCTATATATTTCCGCAAAAAACGGCGATATTTCCGAACTTTTAAAAGCTATGAAAAATGAACTAAATATTGGAGATTTGGTTATCAAACCTTCATTTAATAACACAAGACAATTAGGCATTTTAAAACAAATGTCATTCTATTTAGAAAATGCAATTAAAGATACAAATGAAAATCAGCCAATTGATCTAATTTCAGTTAGCATTATGGCAGCATACAATTGTTCATTGGACTTACTTGGACAAAATAATAAAAACGATTTAACAGACGAAATTTTTTCAAGATTCTGTGTTGGAAAATAATATGATCGATACGCATTGTCATATTAACGATAAGTTATATAAAGATAATCCAGAAGCTTATATTAAAGAAGCTCAAAAAGAAGGTGTCTCAAAATTTTTAGTTGTGGGCTTTGATTTAGAATCTTCAAAATTAGCAGTCGAGATTGCAAACAAGTTTTCGGATTGTTATGCTGCAATTGGTATTCATCCATCCGAGAAACAAGATTTTTCTGACTCAACAATTAACGAATTAGAAAAGTTAGCAAACAATAAAAAGGTTATTGCAATTGGTGAAATCGGACTCGACTATTATTGGGATAAAGATAAAAAAATACAAGAAAACCAGAGGATTTTCTTTAAAAAACAAATAGATTTAGCGAACAAATTAGAATTACCAATCTCGATTCATTGTAGAGAAGCGAATGAAGAATGTTTAAAAATTTTAAAATCAAATCCAGTTAAGCGTGGCGGTATTATGCATTGCTATGCTGGCAGCGCAGAAATGATGAATGAATTTGTAAAACTTGGATTCTTACTTGGCATAGGTGGCGTTGTAACTTTTAAGAACGCTCAAAAATTAAAAGAGGTTGCAAAACATGTGTCATCCAATTCTTATGTTTTGGAAACAGATTCACCTTACCTTACACCAGAACCATTTCGTGGTCACCAGAACCATTCAAAATATTTAAAATTTGTGAGAGATCAAATTGCTTTACTTAGAGGCATTAGTTCAGAACAAGTTGAAAAAGAGACAACAGAAAATTTCGAAAGAGTTTTTATAAGATGAAGAAAATTGTAAACGGAATTATTGTTGTAGAAGGGAAAACAGATGTTGCCTTCCTTTCAGAATTTTTGGAAGCCGAATTTGTAATTACTAACGGAAGCGAAATATCCGATAAAACTATAGAATATTTGAAAAAGTCTGCGGAAAACCGCGATATTTTTGTTTTAACCGATCCCGATTCTCCTGGTAAAAGAATTAGAGATGTACTTGATTCAAACATTCCAAATTTGAAACATTGTTTTGTTGCAAAAGAAAATTCCATTAAGAAACACAAAGTGGGTGTTGCAGAATCTACGAAAGAAGAAGTTCTAAAAAGCTTAGCGAATTACATCGTTGCAGATAAAAGTATTATTGGGAAAATTACCCATTCAGATTTAGTGAACCTAGGTTTTGAGGGTTCTATTGATTCGAAAGAAAAAAGAGAAAAAGTAATTCAAAAATTTAGCCTTGGTTTTTGTAATGCTAAAACATTTTTGAAAAGATTAAATTATATGAAATTAACAGTCGATGATTTAAAGGAATGCTTATGAACGAGAAGGAATATTTTGAAGAAGTAAAAAGTTATAAATTACTTGCCAACAAATCACTTGGTCAAAACTTTTTAGTGAATTCTCAAATGGCAGAAAAAATAGTTTCGCTTCTAGAAATAAATAAAGAAGATAAGGTTTTAGAAATTGGAGCAGGTCTTGGTTCTTTATCGTATTTTCTTGCAAAATCTTCAGGAAATTGCGAATTAATTGATATTGATGAAAGAATGCTAATGTTTCTAGACGAACATTTTAAAGATGAGAAAAACGTTGTGGTGAAAAGACAAAACATTCTTAAATATGACTTGTCAGGATTTACTAAAATTATTGGTAATCTTCCTTACTACATCACATCCGGAATCATTGAAAAATTATTGGTGGATGGAAAAGACACAAAACGTTTTGTTCTTATGACTCAAAAAGAAGTTTATCCAAAACTTTTAAAAACAAACGAATCGCCACTTTCCTTATTTTTAAATTATGTTGCAGATATTTCTTCTCCTATCGATGTGAGTAGAAATAATTTTGCGCCAATTCCACATGTTGACTCTGTCGTTTTTGTAATAACACCAAACGAAAATATTAAAAATAAAGATAATGAAAAGTTATTCAAACTCATTAAACAATTATTCTTATTAAGAAGAAAAAATATTTTAAATAATTTAACAAATGTTGTGAAAAATAAAGAAAAAGCTAAGGAAATCCTGAGTAAATTAGGAATTGATACCAATAAAAGGCCGGAGGAATTACCTATCGAATTTTATATCAATTTATTGAAATTGTTATAAGTGATAGTAAACTAAAAGTATGTACGTAAAAGCACCAGCAAAGATTAACTTATACCTTGATGTTTTAAACAAACGCGAAGATGGTTACCACAATTTAGATATGGTCATGCTTCCTTTGGAACTTCATGACACAATTGAACTTGAATATATTCCAAATGCTTCTGTAACACATATTGTGTGCGATCATGTCGAACATCAAATTATTGATCATAACTTAATTCATAGAACCCACGAACTTTTGAAATCTGAATATGAATATTCAAAGAACTTTAATATTAAAGTTCACAAAGAAATTCCTATTTATGCAGGAATGGGTGGAGGTTCTTCAAACGCTGCTGCAGTTTTAAAAGCTTTTAAGAAATATGGAAAACTAAAAATAGAAGAAGATGAAGAAACAAAACTTTGTTTGAAACTAGGCGCTGATGTTCCTTTCTGTATGAAAAACGTGCCTGCGCACGTAATGGGCATTGGTGAAAAAGTTGAACCTATCAAACTTGCTAAACAATTTTCTGTTGTAGTAATTAAACCAAAACAAGGTTTATCTACAAAAGAAGTTTTTGAGGAATCGGATAAAATCGAATTAAAACATGGTAATGTTAACAAAGTTATTGAAGCCCTTGAAAAAGGAGACGAAAAGCTTCTTGCTGCATCAATGTTCAACTCACTCGAGGAAGTTTCTATGAAACTTTGTCCTGAAATTGTTTCGATAAAAGAGATGATGAGAAAGGATGGTTTCAAATGTATTTTGATGACTGGTTCTGGTTCATGCGTCTATGCATTAACTACAAATCCTACTCTTGCATTAACAAAATATTTGAAATATGAACATAAAGGATACGAAGTCTATTTAACAAAGACTTTGAAACAAAAAAGAAAATGATTTTTATTGAGTGCTTTGGCAAAAATGTTTATATAGACGATGAGCTAGTGGGCTATATTTCACCAGAAGGAGACTTCTTCGCTCAAGGACATAAATTTGGTGCAATGTCTAACGAAGGAGATATTTATCTCCAAGGTGAATATGTTGGTTACATTGAAGACAATAATGAAATAATTATAAATGGTGAACCGGGCGGTTACGTTAATGACCAAAACGATCTGGTATTCTCCTCACAAGCGTTAATAAAAAATAAGTAAAAGAAAAACCTCAGGTTTAAAGCCTGAGGTTTTATTTATAATCTTTAGATTATTTGTTTCTAATTGCAGCTTGAGCAGCAGCTAAACGTGCAACTGGAACACGGAATGGTGAACATGAGACATAATCGAGTCCTGCTCTATGGTAGAAGTCGATTGAGTTTGCTTCACCGCCAGTTTCACCACAAACACCAATGTGGAGATCCTTACGTGTTGAACGACCAAGTTTAACAGCCATATCAACAAGTTTTCCAACACCTTTTTGATCAAGTGTCTTGAATGGATCTTCTTCTAAGATCTTGTTGCTGTAGTAATCTGGTAAGAATTTAGCAGCATCATCACGTGAGAAACCAAATGTCATTTGTGTTAAGTCATTTGTACCAAATGAGAAGAATTCAGCTTCGCCTGCGATTTCATCTGCGAGTAATGCAGCTCTTGGGATTTCAATCATTGTACCAACATGGTATTTCATCTTGAGACCAGATTCTGCAATTAACTTATCTGCTGTTTCGCAAATAATCTTCTTAACGAACTTAAGTTCCTTAACTTCGAGTACAAGTGGAATCATAATTTCTGGTTCGATAGCTTTGCCAGTTTTCTTCATAACTGCAATAGCGGCTTTGATGATGGCGTTTGTTTGCATTTCACAGATTTCTGGATATGAAACAGCTAATCTACAGCCACGGTGACCCATCATTGGGTTGAATTCGTGGAGATATTCGATTCTTTCTTTAACTTGTGCGACAGTTCTGCCTGTTGCTTTAGCAAGTTCTTCAATCTTATCCTCTTCTTGTGGGAGGAATTCGTGTAGAGGTGGATCGAGTAAACGAACGTTAACATTGAATGGTAACATTGTTTCATACAATGATTCGAAGTCTGCTTGTTGCATTGGCTCTAATTCTGCTAATGCAGCACGTCTTTCTTCAACAGTGTCTGCAAGAATCATCTTTCTCATAGAGAAGATTCTGTCTTTATCGAAGAACATGTGTTCTGTACGGCAAAGGCCAATACCTTGAGCACCGAATTCTCTTGCTTGTTTTGCATCTCTTGGAGTATCAGCATTTGTTCTGACTTTGAGTTTACGAGCTTCATCAACCCAACCCATAAGTCTACCAAAGTAACCTGCGGTTAAGTCTGGCATAACTTTTGCGATTGAACCAAGATAAATTTTACCGGTTGAACCATCAAGTGATAAGACATCTTTGTCTGTGTAGACTTTGCCATCGATTGTAACTGTACGTTTTTCTTCATCAATGACAGCTTCTTTACAACCACAGACACAGCACTTACCCATACCACGAGCGACAACTGCTGCGTGTGAGGTCATACCACCACGCATTGTGAGAACGCCTTCGGCTGCGACCATACCGACAATGTCTTCTGGTGAAGTTTCAGCACGAACAAGAACAACTTTTTCTCCGGCTGCGTGACGTTTTTCTGCTTCTTCAGCAGTAAATGCGATTGCACCTGTACCTGCACCTGGACCTGCGGCTAAGCCTGTTGCGATTGGTTTTGCTTTAGCAAGTTCATCTTTATCGAATGCTGGTAAGAGCAATTTATCGAATGAAACTGGATCAATACGAAGAACTGCTTCTTCTTTTGTAATTAATCCTTCGTCGACTAAGTCGCAAGCGATCTTAAGAGCTGCGGCTGGTGTACGTTTACCATTACGTGTTTGTAAGAAATAGAGTTTGCCTTCTTCGACAGTGAATTCCATATCTTGCATATCGCGATAATGGTGTTCCATTGTTTTGATTGTTTTTTCAAATTGTGCGTAGACATCCGGCATACGTGCCTTGAGTTCTTCGATGTGAAGTGGTGTACGAATACCTGCGACGACGTCTTCGCCTTGTGCGTTTGGTAAATATTCTGCAGAAATTTTCTTTTCACCTGTAGCTGGGTCACGTGAGAATGCGACCCCTGTACCAGATGTTTCACCCTTATTACCGAAAGCCATTGATTGAACGTTAACAGCGGTACCCCATGAATATGGAATTGAGTTCATCATACGATAAACGTTAGCTCTTGGGTTATCCCAGGAACGGAAAACTGCTGTAACAGCTTCAATTAATTGAACTTTTGGATCAGTTGGGAATTCTTCACCAAATACTTTCTTATAGTAAGCTTTATAAGCTTTGACTAAATCTTTTAATTGTTCGGCAGTAACTTCTGTATCGAGTTTGTAGCCATTCTTTTCTTTTAATTCATCAAGCATCTTATCCATTTCGGTTCTTGGATGACCTTTTGCAATGTTTGTGAACATTAAGATAAATCTACGATAGCTATCAAATGCGAATCTTTCGTTACCAGTTTCTTTTGCTAAGGCTGCGACTGTAACATCATTTAAACCTAAGTTTAAGATGGTGTCCATCATACCTGGCATGGAAACTCTTGCGCCAGAACGGACTGAGACTAAAAGTGGGTTATGATCGCCACCGAAGTTCTTTCCGGTTTCTTTTTCAACTTCTTCGATGTGTTTGTAAATGTCATCAATGATTTCTTTTGGTAACTTTTTACCTGAATCATAGTAGAGATTACAAGCTTCTGTTGTGATGGTAAATCCTTGTGGAATTGGAACTCCAATACTGGTCATTTCTGCTAAACCAGCACCTTTACCACCTAACAACTCTTTGCCTAAACCATGGGCTTCTTTGAAGTTGTAGATGTATTTCTTTGCCATATTATTCCTCCTATAGTGACAATAATAGCGATGTGATTTTTCACACACGAGTTGCATTATACACGCGTTGGAGTGCATACGCAAAGTAAAAAATTGTGAAAATGCTTACAAGAATTGTGGTAAAATTAAACAAACGAGGTGGAAAATATGAAAAATCCATTAGTTCTTACGATTGATTTTGGCACTCAATCTGTGCGTGTTGCACTTGTTAATAAAAAAGGCGATTTTGTCGCAATGGAGAGAGCTAAATATTCTCCGGCATACAATTCACCAGAGCCAGGTTACGCTGAACAAGATCCAGAATTTTATTTTGAAAATCTTTGTACCTGTACAAAGAAAATTGCAAAAGAACATAAAAAAGATTTAGAAAATGTTATCGGAATTTCGATGGCTTTCTTTAGAGATAGCGTTGTCGCAGTTGATAAAAACGGAAAGGCGCTTAGACCAGCAATTTTATGGCTTGATCAACGCCACGCTGAGGCTAGAGACAAACTTTCTCCTTTAAGTCGCATGATTTTCAAACTTGTTGGAATGGGCCCGACTATTGAATTAAATAGAAAAAGATCAATGACTCTTTGGATGAAGGAAAATGAACCAGAAATTTTTGATAAAACTTACAAGTTCCTTTTCCTTTCAACTTATATTAATCATAAACTTGTTGGATCTTTTGTCGACTCAGCTTCATGCCAAGCAGGACACCTTCCAATTAATTTTAAAACCGGACAATGGTATAAATATTCAAGTTTAAGAGGAGCACTTTTTGGAGTTGGTCCTGATAAACTTTGTGAAGTTAAAAAAGCAGGCGAAATTCTTGGCGGAATTACAGAGGAAGCCGCTAAAGCTACTGGTTTACCAGTAGGAATGAAGGTTTTTGCAGGTGGTTCTGATAAATCTGCAGAGACTCTCGGCTTAGGTGTTGTTGACGAAACAAAGGCTGCAGTTTCATACGGGACCGCATGCACAGTCGAAGTTCCTATTAAAAAATATAGCGACGCCGAACCATTCTTGCCTTCATATCCGGATATCGTTAATGGCTATAACCTTGATGTTCAAATTTATCGTGGTTATTGGATGCTAAATTGGTTCATTAAACAATTTGGGACAAATGGCCCAACCATTGAGGAAATTGTTGTTGATAGAAATATGATCCAAAAATTTAATGACGAAATGGCAAAAATTGAACCAGGATGTAATGGACTTGTTCTTCAACCATATTGGGGACCAGGTCTTAGAAGACCTCTTGCTAAAGGAGCAATTGTTGGATTCTCTGATATTCACTCAAAAATTCATATGTACAGAGCTATCGTCGAAGGCATCGGTTTTGCACTTCGTGAAGGTCTTGAATTATTTGAAAAGAAAAGGCTTCACCACAAAGTTGATGAAATCAGAATTTCTGGCGGAGGATCACAAAGTGATTTAATTTGTCAAATTACTGCAGATATTTTCAATAAACCAGTTTCAAGAATTCAAACTTTTGAATGTTCTTCAATGGGTTGTGCTATGTCAGCATTTATCGCAAACGGAGATTTTAAAAACAAAAAAGAAGCCGCCAATTCAATGATCCGTGTTTCAAAAACATTTATTCCAAATAAAGAAAATGTAAAAAAATATGACTATTTATATAGTCATGCATATATGAAGATTTATCCTCAAATGAAAAATATCTATAAAGATATTAAAGAATTTGATGAGAAAAAGTGGTAGGTTTTCTAATTAATTGCATTACAGTTTCAACTGAAGGCACCTTGATATCAGGGTGCTTTTCTAATAAAAACGGAAGATAAATACCACGTAATAAACTAAAAATTGCTTCAACAATTTCTTCTGGAACTCCACCGCTAATTGTGTGAGCTTTTTGACCATCAGAGACAAGCTTTGATAGCAATGCAAAAACAGAATCTTTTTCACGTGATTTTATGAGTAAATTTAAATAGCAAATTTTAACAACATTTTTTGGAGAAATATCTAACATAATTGAGAGAATTTCTTCAATTTTTTCGTATGATGAACCTTTGGTGATATTTAGCAAAGAATTTTTCAACTCAACTATAGTTGGTCTTTGCATTAATTTCTCTAAAACTTGGTCAGTATTTTTGAAATAATGATACACAATACCGTGTGAACATTTTGCCTTTTCACAAATGTCATCAATTGTTACTTTTTTATTAAGAGAAAACAATGGAAGAGCAGCAGCAAAAATAGACTCACGTCTTTCATCTTTCATTTCTGCAAATTGTTCTTTTGTTCTAGGCATTTTTTGCTCCTGAATTTTTCTTTACAAATTTTGAAAATAATAATGATAGGACGAGCCCCACAATTAAAAGTGATGGACCTAAAATAAATTCAAGTAATCCAAATTTTTCACTATGATACCAAATCATCATTTCGGAATTATAGAAGATGGCGAATAATGATCCAATAATAAAACCAATAACAACAAAAATTGTTCCTCTTCTAAATTTGTTCAACACTTTGTTCATGAGAATTGACCACAAAATAAAGCCAACACCAACACCTATTGCGAAACATGCAAGAAGAGCAAAATCTTTGATTCCGTTTTTAAATTGGAAAAGTGCAAAAATAGGATTGTAAAAACTAATTACTAAAAGAATAAGTGAACCTGATAATCCAGGAATAATTAAGCCGGCCGCTGAAACAACACCAACAGCAAAAATTACCAAAAATAAGTAAGAAGGTATTTCTGAAAAAAGTGCAGAAATTGTGGGAGAAAATTCAAAAATTACCGAGAAAACCCCAATTAAAACGGAAATTATCAAGCCGATAAAAGCTCCAGTAAAATTTGAAACAGTCATCTTTTTATCAGACACCTCTTTTGTGATAATTGGGAATGAGCCAATGATCAATCCAGCGAATAAGCAAATAAGAGAGAATCTAATTTCCGCGAGTGCAAATTTAAATGGAAAATAAAGAGCTGCGACAGCTGCAATCATTCCTAAAATAAATGGAAGTAAAATTAAAACATTGCGCCAAAACTTCTTACTGAAAAGATTTTTAACTGCGCCGGTAATTTTATCAATTGCTCCCAAAATTAAGGCAATTGTTCCGCCGCTAATTCCCGGGATAATAATTGCTGTTCCCATTGCGGCGCCGGTCAAACCGTCTTTGATTGGAGTAGGCATTTTCTTTTTCATGTGAGATATTTTAGCATAATATAATGCGTTGTGATATAATCAAAAACAATTATGAAACTTATTGTAGGTTTAGGAAATCCAGGAAAAGAATACGCAATGACAAGACACAATTGCGGTTTTCGTGCAATTGATGCGTTTGCAGATTTAGCTGGTGTTGACTTCAATAAGGAACAATTTCATGGCATTTATGCCAAATTTAAATTAGATGATGAAGACATCATTCTTTTTAAGCCACTTACAATGATGAATCTCTCCGGAACAGCAGTTCAAGAGATTGTGAACTTCTTTAAAATTAATATAGACGACATTGTCGTCGTCTTTGATGACATGGCAATTGAACCAGGGTGTTTAAGATTAAGAGCATCTGGATCAAGCGGCGGTCAAAAAGGCATGCAAAACATTATTGATAATTTAAAAACCGAAAACATTAAAAGAATTCGCATAGGCATCGGTGAGCCTCAAAACAATTCCATTGAATGGGTTTTAGGCAAACCATTTGGCGAAGACAAAATAAAAATAGATTCAGCTATAGAACGTGCAGCAAAAGCTATACGTGAATTTTTGATAAACGATTTTGCAATAGCAGGATCAAAGTTTAATGGAGGTGGTAATAGTTGAATGATGAACTCTTAAAAATCATTTCAAATTCCGAAGCTGCTACCCACCTCAAAATGAAAAGTGGGAATTTTGTCGTTGATGATACAATCGGAATTTCCCTGCTTTTTTCCGCATATTTTCAGGAAAAACCGGGAAAATACCTACTTTTAACATCTAATCTATACACTGCAAATAAGGTTTCAGATTTCATCGCTTCGCTTATTGGTGAAGAGAATGTTTTCTTATTCCCTTTTGACGACATGTTAAGAAATGAAACATTAACATCATCAAAAGAATTATTAGCGCAAAGACTTTATGTCTTATCTAAAGCCTTAAAAGACAAACCACGTATTATTGTTGCGCATGCATCTTCTGTAACAATGCCTCTTTCGACAGTTAATGATTTTAAAAATAGCTCATTTACTTTCGAAGTTGGAAAAGAATATTCACTTAAAGAAATAAAAGAAAAATTAATTAAAGCTGGATACGAACAAGTTAATAAAATTGATCAAACTTTACAGTTCGCAAGTAGAGGCGACATTCTAGATATTTATCCTGTCTCACATGATAAACCAATTCGTATTGAATTTTTTGGAGACGAAATTGAAAGCATTCATTATTTTAATATTGCAACCCAGCTTTCTGATAAGGAATTAGAAAGCGTTTCTTTTGAACCTGCAAACGATGTTTTATTCACAGATTTAGAGGTTGAAGAATTTAAGGAAAAGCTTCAATCACAAATTGAAAAAGATTGTAAAAATTTGAATTCAGAAATCGCTCAAAAACTAAAAGAAAATTCGATGCAAGATTCAGAAAGAATTGAGCATAGAATTTATCATCCTTCTTTATATAAATTTACCCGTTATGTTAAACATTTCACAAACACAATTGTTGATTACTTTAATCCTGATTTAGTTTTTGTTTCAAACAAAGATCAATTTGACACAACATTAGAGTTCCTAAACAAAGAAGCAAGAGAATATTTCTTACAATTAAATGAACAAGGAAAACTCATTTCTCATCTGGAACTTTATGACTCATTTAATAATGTTGTGAAATATCAAAAACACGTGCTTTTCTCGAATATTTATAAGAAAAATCCCGATGAAATCGAATTTAAAATTAATCCAATTATTTACACAAAAAGTACCGCGGGTAATATTAAAATCTTACTTGGACAATACACATCATTATCATCAAAAATTGTTTTAGCGCTTTCTAACAAACAACAATATGATACGGTTTTAGAGTTCTTAAAATCCGAACATTTAGATTATGAAATTTTGAATGGTCTAGAGATTCCAAAAAAGAAGATTGGAATTACTATTTTTTCGCTTGAGGAAGGCTTTGAAATTGTTGATCAAAATATAGCCTTTATTTCATCAAAAGAATTGTTTGGTTTTCAAAGCAGAACATCAAGATTTTTGAATAGATTTAAAGAAGCCACAATTTTAAGAACATATGAAGAATTAAGACCTGGTGATTTTGTTGTTCATGAGTATTATGGAATTGGAAAATTCTTAGACATAAAAACTCTTGAGGTTGATGGAATTCATAGAGATTTTATTCACGTTCAATATTCAGGAACAAGCACATTATACATTCCATTAAATCAGTTTAGATTATTAAGAAAATATTCTGGCCGAGAAGGCGCAGAACCAAAGCTTTCAAACCTTAATGCAGATGATTGGGAGAAAACTAAATCTAAAATCAAAACTAGAATCAACGAACTCGCTGATAGATTGTTTGCGTTATATAGTGAACGAGCACATGGAAAAGGGTTCGCTTTTGCAAAAGATGACGATTTTCAAAGGGATTTTGAGAAGGAATTCCCGTATAAATTAACAGAAGATCAGGCACGCGCAGTTGATGATATTAAAAAAGACATGGAGTCAATCGATGTTATGGATCGCTTACTTTGTGGCGATGTTGGATTTGGAAAAACCGAAGTTGCATTTAGAGCCGTATTTAAAGCAATAAATTCTGGAAAACAGGTAGCAATTTTATGTCCAACAACTCTTCTTGTGAGACAACATTACGAACTTGCATTAGAGAGGTTTAGAAATTTTGGAATTAACATTGCAATTATTTCTAGGTTGGTTCCCGAAAGAATTCAAAAGGAATACATAAAATCTATCGCAGATGGCACAACACATTTAGTCATTGGAACGCATAGATTATTAAGCAAAGATTTCACATTCAAAGACCTTGGTTTATTAGTTGTTGATGAAGAGCAAAGATTTGGTGTTGAACAAAAAGAAAGAATAAAAGAACTAAAAACAAATATTGATGTTTTGTCTCTTTCTGCGACCCCGATTCCAAGAACACTTCAATTATCTTTAATTGGTGTTAGACCAGTGTCTCAAATCAACACTGCGCCAGAAAATAGATCTTCAATTCAAACCTATGTTTCACCATTTAATGAAGGTGTCTGCAGAGAGCTAATTGAACGAGAATTAACGAGAAAAGGCCAGGTTTTTTACATACATAACGTGGTTTCTTCGATAAATTTAGTTGCTCATAAAATTCAAAAAACAATTCCTTCTGCAAGCGTTGGTGTTATTCATGGAAAGATGGATAAAGAACTTATTGAAGACACGATGATGAAGTTCTACACAGGAGAAATTAATGTTCTTGTCGCAACATCAATTATTGAAAATGGTATTGATATTCCAAACGCAAATTTAATCATTATTGAAGACGCAGATCACTTTGGTTTGTCTCAGCTTTATCAGATTAAAGGAAGAGTTGGTCGTGGTAACAGAATCGCGTATGCATATCTTTTCTATAATGAGAATAAAGTAATAAATAAAATTGCTCAAAAGAGATTAAAAGCAATTCAAGATTTTGCAGAGTTAGGCTCAGGTTATAAGATTGCTCAAAGAGACTTAATGATTCGCGGAGCAGGAGATATTTTAGGCCCTGAACAAGCTGGTTTTATTGACTCGGTTGGATTGGAACTTTATCTCAAACTTTTGAATGAAGTTATTGAGGAGAGAAAAACCGGAAAAGTTTATGAGCCACCAAAACCTGTTAAGTTATTTAACATCGATGCATACATTCCTGAAGAGTACATGAAAAAAGAGGATAAAGTTGAATTCTATCAAGAAATCGAAAATGCAAAAAATATTAGGGAATTACAGGGGATAAAAGCAAAATTACGCGATATTTACGGTAGAATTCCACAAGAAGTTATAATGTTAATTAATAAGAGAAGAATAGACTTATTGATGCAAAATGAAGAATTTGAAAATGTAAATGAATATCCTGAATTTATTGATATTGTTTTGTCAAATTCATTTACTTCAATTTCTGGAATTGGTTCCCATTTGTTTGAAACTTTGTCTCCATATTTAGCAAAGGTTAGCGTTACTTATATTCAGAAAGTTTTAAAAATTAGGCTTAAGAAAATTGATAATTGGATGAAAGATTTAGAAACAATTATTGAATGTGTTGATACACTTTATAGAAAGCATTCAAAGAGAAATGAAAAAGATTAATTTACACTTAGATAAAAATAAGAAATATGTTATTGCCTGTTCGTTTGGACCGGACTCAATGGCTCTTTTGGATGCTGCAATAAAGGAAAAATTAAACATTGTGGTCGCGCACGTTAATTATAGGAAAAGAGCAGTTTCGATAGACGAGCAAAATAATCTTGTGAAGTTCTGTGAAGAACAAAATATTAAATGTCATATATTAGATTTGCTCGGAATTAAACACGAAGGAAATTTCCAAGAGTGGGCAAGGGAAACAAGATATAAATTCTTTAAAGACATTTGCGATAAAGAGAGTGCTGATGCAGTACTCGTAGCACACCAACAAGATGATGTTATTGAAACTTATTTAATGCAGAAAAAGCGCGGAAATTACGTAAAATATGCGGGAATTTCCAAAGAAAATGAACTTTTAGGAGTAAATGTTTTGCGTCCATTACTTTCTTATTCAAAACAAGAATTAAAAGATTATGACCTATCTAATAACGTTCCATTTTCAATCGATGAATCAAATTTAACAGATCGTTATACAAGAAACGTTTTTAGACACCACGTTGTAGAAAAAATGAATGAGGCAGAAAGACAAAATGTTCTTCTGGAGATTAAGAGAATTAACGAAAGATGTAAATTAACAAAAGAATGTAAAACAAAAGAAGGTTTCCTCGCGTTAACATATGAAGAAATTATTGATCTTCTTGATACATACATGAACAAAATTGGTGAACATAGAGATTTATCTAGAAACTTTATTGAAGAAATTAAAAAAGCTTTTAGAACAAAATCATGCATTGGTTTCGATATTACAAAATCACTTTTACTCGAACTTGACTACGATGAAGTCTACTTTGTTAATAAGAATAAAATGAGGAATTACAAAATTCTTTTTAAAAATAGTGTTAAAACTGAATTTCTAGATGTTGATTTTTCATCAGGAACAGAAGATAGAAAAATAGATTTAAAAGACAAAGAATTATTTGTGCAAAATGCTAATCAAAAAGACAAAATTATAATCAAAGATTATTCTTCAAAAATATCACGACTTTTTATAGATTGGAAAATGCCTTTATTTTTAAGGAAAATTTGGCCAGGAATTTATGACACAAACGGCAAACTTTTGTATGTGCCAAGATATAGAAAGAATTTTGTTGATAATCACAAATCAAAATTCGTAATAAACACCGAATATTTTGAGGAGTTTTAACCTCTCAACGCTAGTCGCGAAAAATATATATAAATAAACCTTTTACAAAACAATTAGTTTTGGTATTATTTTAGTTGCAACATTTGTTTTAACTATTTATAGAGGACGATTTTATGAAAGAACAAGAAAACAAGCAAAAAAGAAGTGCCGGTAGAAGAATACTACCTTATATTTTGTTTTTAGCGATTATTGGGGCTTTTGTCACAATTATTGTTTTAACAAACAGAGCAAAAACGCAAAATTGGAACGGCGATACTTACACACTGGATAAAACTTTATCAGAAAATAAGATTCTTTCTGCTGAAGTTTACAAGCAAGAAACAATTGTTGAGATTACCGGTGAATTTAAAGATTCCGAAGGAAATCAAGGAAAATTCTCCCTTGTTATTGATAAAGATCACTTTAGTGAACCATTCAAATATATTGATGAAGAAGGCAACGAAGTTGAGCATGCTGCATATTCAGTTATTCTTGAAAAGAATTTCCACGATAATAACGAAGGTGGCAAGTACAGCGTAATGAACGCATACGAAGTATCAGCATGGGATAGATGGGGACCAACCATCATTTCCATTGTCGCTACAGTGCTTATTGCAATCTTCTTATTCGCAATGCTTTCTCGTTCAGTAAACGGAAGCAATAATAAAGCAATGGAATTTAATAGATCTAGAGCAAGAAGAGTTGATTCTTCAAAAGTTCGCTTTAGCGATGTCGCTGGATGCGATGAAGAAAAAGCAGAAATGCAAGAACTCGTTTCTTACTTAAAAGAACCACAAAAATTCTCAAAATTTGGTGCAAAATTACCAAAAGGAATTCTTCTTGTAGGTCACCCTGGTACTGGTAAAACCTTACTTGCTAAAGCAGTTGCCGGAGAAGCCGGAGTTCCATTCTTCTCAATTTCAGGTTCTGATTTCGTTGAGATGTTCGTTGGCGTTGGCGCAGGACGTGTCCGTGACATGTTCAAAAAAGCTAAACAAGCCGCACCATGTCTCGTGTTCATCGATGAAATCGATGCTGTTGGACGTCAAAGAGGTGCTGGTTTAGGCGGTGGAAACGATGAACGTGAGCAAACCCTCAACCAATTACTCGTTGAAATGGACGGTTTCGAAGATAACTCCGGAATCATTGTTATAGCTGCAACAAACCGTGAAGATGTTCTTGACCCAGCCTTACTTCGTGCTGGACGTTTTGATAGAACAATTACTGTTAATTTGCCAGACAAAAAAGGACGTGAAGCAATCTTTAAAGTTCATGCTAGAAATAAACTTATTGATCCAAAAGTTAATTATGAAATGTTAGCAAAGAGAACCGTAGGTTTCTCTGGTGCTGATATTGAGAATATTTTAAACGAAGCTGCTATTTTAGCAGTTCGTGCTAACAAACCTATGGTTACAATTCAAGATATTGACGAAGCAATTGATAGAAGAATCGCTGGCCCAGCTAAGTCTTCAAAAGGTCTTAACGCTGAAGAAAGAAAACGCGTTGCATTCCATGAAGCAGGTCACGCAATTATCGGTTTAAAACTTCCACACTCTGATAAAGTTCAAAAAATCACCATTATTCCTAGAGGAAGAACTGGCGGTCACACTTTAATGACACCTGAGGATGATAGATTCTTACTCAGCAAAGCTGAAATGCAAGCTAGAATCGTTGGTTTAATGGGTGGTCGTTCAGCAGAAGAAGTATTCTTTACCGATGTTTCTACTGGTGCTTCAAATGATATTGAAGTTGCAACACAAATTGCTCGTTCAATGGTTACTGAATACGGAATGAGTGCACTTGGTCCTATTCAATATGAAAAGGACACAGGTTCTGTCTTCCTTGGAAGAGACTACAATTCAACTCAAAAGAATTTCTCAAATCAAGTAGCCGTTGAAATTGATCGCGAAGTTAGAAGCTTAATCGAAGCAGGTCATAAAAAAGCAGTTGAACTTATTAAAAAATATAGAAAAGAAGTCACTTTACTTGCTGAAACTCTTCTTGAAAGAGAAACAATTACGGCTGAAGAAATTGATGTTCTTCTTTCCAAAGGAAAGCTTGAAGAACCAAAAGCTGTGAAAAAAGCACCAGCAAAGAAAGCTCCTGCTAAAAAACCAGCTGCAAAGAAAGCTCCTGCTAAAAAGGCACCTGCTAAAAAGACTACTGCAAAATAATTATTAGGGAGGTTTACCTCCCTTTTTTGAATATGTTTAAAATTGGGAATGTTGAAATAAAAGGAAAAGTTGTATTAGCTCCAATGGCAGGAGTTACTTCTTTGGCATACCGCAATTTTATGAAACCTTTTGGCGTTGCTTTAACAGTGACTGAAATGGTCTCTGATTCTGGTCTTATTTATGAAAACATTAAAACCCTTGATTATATTAAAACAACAGAGTTAGAAAGACCTGTTGCAATTCAACTATTTGGAAGTTCAGCAGAAACAATTTGCAAAGCAATGGATATTGTTTTAAAGACTAATCCTAACATTGATATGTTTGATATTAACCTCGGATGCCCGGCTCCAAAAGTTACAAAAACAGGTGCTGGGTCCGCATTATTAAAAGACCCTAAAAAATTAGAGGAAATGTTTAAGAAAATTTGTAAACATTCACCAATTCCTGTAACAGCAAAAATTCGTTTAGGGTGGAATGAAGAAACGATAAATTTTAGAGAAAATATTAAAGCTTTAGAAAATGCCGGTATTGCTGCAATTGGTCTACACGCTCGTACAACAAGAGCGGGATACGCAGGAAAACCTCGTTGGGATTTAGTTAAAAATTTACGTGATGAAATGAACGTTCCACTTATAGTGAGTGGAGATATTTATACAGCGGAAGATGCGAAAAAAGCTATGGAAATTACTCACGCTGATGGTGTCATGGTTGCACGAGGCGGAGTCGGAAATCCTAATTTGATAAAACAAATTAATATGTTATATAATAAAAATGATGAAGAATTATCTTCATCTATTGCACAAAGCAAAAAATATCTTCTTACCTTTGCTGACATGCTTATTGAGGAAAAAGGAGAATACGCAGCAATGATGGTTTTGCGTGGAATTGCCCCAAAATTCTTCTTAAATATGCCAGATTCAAAGAAAATCAGAAACAAACTTGCTAGTGCACTAACTACAAAAGAGTCGCTTATTAAAATCTTAAACGAAATTCCGGAGGAAAACGTATGAAAAAGATTTTGAAAAAGTCGTTGTTGTTATTTCTTATTGCTCCTTTATTAGGAGCATGTTCAATGTATCGCTCTGATGAATCCGATAAAAGCGATATGGTTGGAACTTATAAGCTGGTTAAATATACAAAAGCTCACAATAAAAGCGAAGACAAGTATGATTACAAAGCCGAGATTGGTGCAGAAGCTTACTTTACTTTGGATATAAATGGTTATGTTTATTATTCTTATAAAGATAATAACACTCCATTAAAAGTCACACAGGCTTTTGGTATTTTCAATCGTGATATTGATAAACCTGAGTTATTTGATTCGATATCAATTTCTGATGGTTTTTCTAACTCTATGGCTTGGGAGAAAAAGGTTGGAGATATGGATGAACCTCCAATGGGCTTTCAAAATAGAAAAGGTAGAAAAACATTCTCTTATACAACTCCCTATCATGAATTTCACATTTATAATCCAGTAAAAATTCAAGAATATTCATACGTAGAATACGAACAAATTTCAGAAGAATCTTCACTTAATTATTTAAATAGTGTTTTAGGCACAAATTATAAATTTGATAAACCATTTGAACTACAAAATTGCAGTGGTTTCTATGCTTATAGTGCTCAAAAATTAGTAGATTCTCAAAGAGAAGAAACACGAAGCAATGGTGTCTTTGAATATGCAATTGTTGATTTCGAGTCATACAATAGCGGTAAAGTTGATCTCTACTATTCTTTGGTGGAAAATCCAGGATTAAAAACGGGAACTGCAGACATCAAATTTAGAGAAAACGAAGGTTCATTTAACACAGGTGTTCTCACTGTTTTTGGCAAAGAATATTATTGTAAAAATAATGGTTTAATAAATAGTTACTTTAGCGATAACGTAATTTATAACGAAGAAGATCTCTACACAAGTCAGAGTTTTGGTAAGTGTGGAGAGCCTGGCACACCAATTGAACAAGTTTTAAGTGATTTAGGCCTTCTCAAATAACTTTTATTGAGATTCAATACAAGTATTTGCTATACTTTTATGCGAGGTTTTTCAAAATGGAAGAAAAATTAACAGATCAAGAACGTGCTAGAAGAGACAAACTTCCACGTTTAGAAGAAATGGGTGTCTACCCTTATGGACAAAGATTTGAACGTACTGATTCGGTTAAATCAGCACGTGAAAAAGCCGCAGGCAAAACTAATGAAGAATTAGAAGCTAAACCAATTAATGTCACTGTCGCAGGACGTATTATGGCATTACGTAAAATGGGTAAAGCTGCATTTATGAACATCAAAGATGTTACTGGAAATATTCAATGCTGGTTAGGCATTAATGTTTTAGGTGAACAAATGTATGATGTTTTTAAACTTTCTGATATTGGAGATATCGTTGGCGTTTCAGGAAGATTAATGCTTTCAGGAACAGGCGAATTAACTGTCAGAGTTGAAAAATACACACATTTAACTAAAGCTTTAAGACCACTTCCAGAGAAATTCCACGGACTTACTGATGTTGAAGAAAGATATCGTCATCGTTATGTTGACTTAATCATGAATGATGATTCAATGAAAATTGCTTTAGCAAGACCAAAAATTATTCGTGCAATTCAAGATTATTGTGATTCACTTGGCTTCTGCGAAGTTGAAACAAGTATTCTTTCACCAATTCTTGGTGGTGCTGCAGCAAGACCATTCGTCACACATCATAACTCACTAAATAAAGATTTCTATCTTCGTATTGCTACCGAAATTTCACTTAAAAAATGTATAGTTGGTGGCATGGAAAAAGTGTACGAAATTGGACGTTTATTCCGTAATGAAGGAATGGACACAAAACACAACCCAGAGTTCACAACAATTGAACTTTATCAAGCCTATGGTGATCTCCAAGACATGAGACATTTTGCAGAGAATCTCTTTAGAGAAGTTGCAAAAAAGGTCGTTGGAACCACCAATATTCCTTATGGAGATAAGACTTTAGATTTAGGCAAACCATTCGCATGGAAAACCATGAAAGAATGTGTCCTTGAAGCTACTGGAATTGACTTCAATAAAGTTAAGACAATGGATGAAGCAGTTAAACTTGCAAAAGAAAACGGAATTAAGCTTGAAAAACACTGGAATTCTGTTGGTTATATCTTAAATGCCTTCTTTGAAGAAAAATGTGATGATTTACTTCAAACCCCAACATTTGTTCATGAATATCCAATTGAAGTTTCACCACTCACAAAGAAATGCCCAGATAATCCAATGTTTACTGATAGATTTGAGTTATTTATTGGTGGCATGGAATACGGAAACGCTTATAGCGAACTTAATGATCCACTCGATCAAAAAGAACGTTTAGTAAAACAACTTGAAGCAAAAGCTGCAGGTGATGAAGAAGCCTCTGAAATGGATGAAGACTTCCTTGAAGCACTTGAATACGGAATGCCTCCAACAGGCGGTATTGGTATTGGAATTGATAGATTTGTTATGTTAATGACAAATCAAACTTCAATTCGTGAAGTTCTTCTCTTCCCATGCATGAAGGATTCAGGTAAATAATTAATTATTTATTTTTTAACTGGCAACGAATAAAATCGTTGCCTTTTATTATATTTATATGTGCCGCGTGCAAATACATGTAGCAAGCACGAAACGATTCGTGTATAATAATTTCACGCGAAATCGCGTTTTCTCTCTGCTAACAGGAAATGTTAGCCAGAAGACCAAAGGGAGGTAGAAAAATGAAAAAGTACGAACTCATGTACATTGTGAAAGACGGACTCGATGAAGAAGCTCGCAAAGCAGAAATCGAAAAACTTCACAAAATTTTAACTTCAAACGGTGCAAAACTTGGCGAAGTTAAAGAATGGGGCTTACGTAACTTCGCTTATCCAATCAATAAGCAAATTAAAGGTTACTACGTCATTGTTAAGCTCACAGCTGAACCTGCTGCATTAAATGAATTCACACGTTTAGCAAAAATCAATCAAAATGTTGTACGTCACTTATTTACTGTCGATCAAGACTAATTAAGGAGGATTAACATTTATGTTAAACAGAATCGTTTTAACTGGTAGATTAACAAGAGATCCAGAACTTAGAAGAACAACCAGCGACATGGGAGTTGCTTCATTCACATTAGCAGTTGACGATAATGTCAAAGGCCCAAATGGCGAAAAAACAACGTCCTTTATCGGTGTTACAGTTTGGGATAAACAAGCTGATACAGTTGCAAAATTCTTAAGAAAAGGATCACTCGTTGGTGTTGATGGAAGAATTCGTCAACGCACATTCGAGAGAAAAGACGGAACAAAAGCCTCAGTTATTGAAGTCATCGCAAATCACGTTGAATTCCTTGAACCAAAAGGAACAAGAGAAATTCCAAACGAAGAGATTGTATTTGATGACGAACCAGTAATCGAAGAATCTAAGAATTTAGATTCTATTGATGTAACTGATGACGATCTTCCGTTCTAATTAAGAAAGGAAAATTATCATGGGATTCAAAAAAGTTAGACCACACAAAAAGGTCTGCAACTTCTGTAAAAATAAAGTCGCATACATTGATTACAAAGATGTTGAGACATTAAGCAAATACATTACTCCAAACGGAAAAATTGCTTCACGTCAATCAACAGGTGCATGTGCAAAACATCAAAGAGAAGTTGCTAAAGCAATTAAGAATGCACGTTACATGGCACTATTACCATTCGTACAAGACTAATTAAAAAAATAAGTAGCCATTTGGCTACTTTTTTTGTAAAAACTAATAAGAAAGTATAAAATATATCTAGCAGAGGAAATTTTATGAAAATAGAGATTATTAAAGAAGAAAATTCCGCAAAAATCTTAATTGAGGGACGTATTGATACTCAAACAGCTGGCGCTTTTGATAAAGAAATACGCAAAGTAATGAAAAAAATTAGCAATATTTGTTTAGATTTCAAAAATGTTGAATACATTACATCCGCAGGATTAAGAGTAATTCTAGCCGTTTCAAAAGAATTAAATGGTAAAGGAAAACTTACAATTATTAATACTTCTTCGCTAATTAAAGAAATATTTGATATGACTGGTTTTAGCGAGGTTGTGGAAGTAGATTAAAATTTCTATTTGTAAAAACGCTATGTTTTTAATATAATAATTATGAAAGAAAGGTAAATTTATGAGAATTTTTAACAGCTGTATAACTTCGATTAAATTAATTTGGGGTAACCTCCACGCAGTCGGTCAACTCTTCGGATATGGCTTCTTTGGATGCCTTATCGGTGTTGTTGTCGGTGCATTTGAGGTTGTTGTCGATTGCATCGGATCCGTAATCGGTTTCGTTCTTGCTCTTCCAGTTGGATTAGTAGAACTCCTCCTCAGATTATTATTTGGTAAATTCTAAATAAATTATCGAACTTAAAGAGGCTTATGCCTCTTTTTTTCTTCCCCTTTTCCTAAAGAAATTATTATTTGAAACATTAGTGAAAATTATGTATAATTTCAATCGTAGGAGAAAAATCATATGAGAATAGCAACTAGCTGTATAACTTCGATTAAATTAATCTGGGGTAATCTTCATTCAGTCGCACAACTTTTTAGTTATGGTATCTTCGGATGCCTCATTGGCGTTGTTGCCGGTGCATTAGAAGTTCTTGTTGACTGTCTTGGCTCACTTATTGGAATCATTCTCTTAGTTCCAATTGCAATTGTTGAGTTTTTACTCAGAATAATCTTCGGAAAGTTCTAAATCTAGATTAGAACAACTTAAAAAGAGGCGACGGCCTCTTTTTTCTTATCTAAAACCACAGCTTTTCCCGCATATTTTTAATATAATTAATACTTGCGAAGAAAAAAGTAACTAAAGATACTTTTTATTAAGTAAGTGCGCTATAATATCTATTAGTATGAAAAAGAAATTATTTAGACTTAAATTAGTTGGCTTTGTTTTTGGCCTTATAGAACTTATTGGCATTATTTTGGTATGTCTTGCTGTGTATTTTGATTTTATTAGTATTCAAGATCTTGGCGGAGACATTGTTGTTTACCCAACACTCGGAGCAATCGCTGCTATAAATATTTTTTATGCATGGATTGTTCTTATGTATTTCACAAAGATCAGACAAAAGACAGACTTAAAGGCCGCCGATCTTATTGGTTCAGACATTCAAGAAGCTTACAACTTTGGTATGCTAGGTTTAGCAGTTGTTGACGAAAACAATGTTGTTTTGTGGACAAATACTTTATTTAAAGAAAGAGGAATTGAAATCCTTGATGAAAATATTTTGGATTGGCAACCAACCTTAGCAAATTTAAGTGAAGAATCACAAGGCGCAATTGCAAAAATTTCTCTAAACTCAAGAAACTATGAAGTTAAATTACTAAAAGAAGCTGGTCTATATATCTTTAAAGATACAACTGATTTTGAAACTATTAGTGCCTACTCAAAAAGACAAAGCACTGTTATTGGTCAAATTATTATTGATAACTTCTCCGATGTATCTGGAAAAGAAGAATCAAACGATACGCTTTCCAAAGTTAGAAACGCAATTTACGATTATTGCCGTGATTTCTCGGCTCTTTTAAGAAAAGTTAACAATGACGCATATTTTATTGTTTGTAACTATGAGTCATTAGAAAAAATGATTGCAGATAAATTTTCACTTTTAGACAAAATCCACCAGATTGGTGAAAAAGAATCAACTCCACCAACACTTTCCATAGGAATTGCTTACGATTATCCTGATGTTCTTAAGTTAAATGAAATGGCTGTTTCAGGTGTTGAAATTGCTATTTCAAGAGGTGGTGACCAAGTTGTTGTTTCACAATATGGTCAAGATTTAACATTCTTTGGTGGCAAGAGCGAAGCTCAAGAAAAACACAACAAAGTTAAAGTTCGTGTTATGGGCGATGCTGTTATTTCTCTTATTAAGAATTCTGCAAACGTCATTGTAATGGGCCATGAAATGAGTGACATGGACTCACTTGGCGCATGCGTTGGTATTAAATCTATTTGTGATGCTGTTGGTACAGAATGCCGAATTGTTTATAACCCAAAGAGTATTGAAAGAAAGACTAAAGGTGCCTTACTTTCAACATTCGCAAAAGAAGAAATGGGTGATGTATTTATCACAGAAACTCAAGGTCTTGATATGTTAAAAGGCAATTCACTTGTCGTGGTATGTGATGTTCACAAAGCATCTATGACTTCTGCCCCAAAAATTATTGATAAGGCTAACAAAATCATGGTTATTGATCACCATAGACGTGGGGAAGACTTTATTGAATCTCCTATTTTCTGTGATATTGATTCTTCAGCTTCTTCTACATCAGAAATGGTTGCTGAACTTATCAAATATTCCTCTGAAAACCCAAGAGTTATTGTTCCTGCACCATTAGCAACAATTATGCTTGCTGGTATCTTTATGGACTCTAACTTCTTCAAATCCACCACCTGTGGTGCAAGAACATTTGAGGCAGCAATGTTCCTAAAGGAATGTGGCGCAGATAATACAAAAGCTGACGATTTTTTAAAAGATGAATTTGAAGAACATTCATTAATTAATAAAATTTTGGCTAATACAAAAACTCCATATTATGGAATTGTTTATTGCTTAGCAGACGAAGAAGATATTATCGAAGCTGCAACACTTGCTAAAGTTGGCAATCAATGTATGACAATGAAAGGCATAAACGCTTCATTTATCATTGGTAAAACTCAATCTAATGAAATTAGAATTTCCTGTCGTAGTGATGGCACAGTCAATGTTCAGCTTTTAGCTGAAAAACTTGGCGGCGGAGGCCATTTTACGCAAAGTGCTGCTGCATTTAAAAATGAAACTCTTGAGGAAGTTGAAACAAAACTTCTCAATGTTTTAAGTGACTACTTAAACGATGCAAGAGTTGTGAAATAAGGAGGGATTATGAAAGTTATACTTTTGAGTGATGTCAAAGGAATTGGCAAAAAATCAGAAATCGTTAATGTTAAAGATGGTTATGCTTTAAACTATCTCGTCCCTCATAAACTCGCAGTTTTATATAGCGAGAAATCACATGAAATTCTTAATGAACAAAAAGCTGAAGAAGCTGCAAATATAGAGAAGATGAGACAAGAGGCTTTAGCCTCAGCTAAGAAATTAGAATCAATTGTTCTCGAATTTACCGCAAACGGAAGCGGAGATGGAAGAATGTTTGGAACTATTTCTACAAAGCAAATCGAACAAGATTTAAAAGCAAAATTTAATATTGAAATCGATAAAAGAAAATTTGTTGATAAGCAAGCAGTTGATCATTTCGGTTATACAAAGTTAAAAATCGAATTGTTTAAAGAAGTTTATGGAACTGTTACAGTTCACGTTAGTGAAAAATAAGGAGAGCGAATTATGGCAGATAAAAAATTACCACATAATACCGAAGCTGAAAAAGCGGTTTTAGGTTCGATGATTCGTTCTTCGAAACTTGTTCCAGAAGCAGTTGCAAAACTTGAAGTTGAAGATTTCTTTGAAGAAAACGAAAAACATCGTGCTATTTTTGGCGCAATGTATCGCTTATACACACGCGGAGATGCTGTTGATGTTCAAACAATCACGAACGAGTTAATTAATTCTAAAGAATTAGAAGTCTCAGGTGGACCTGAATATTTAATGGAACTCGCAGATTCTATTGTCACATTCGAAAACTTCTCAAACTATGTTCGTATTGTTCAAGATCACTCAGTTTTAAGAAGTTTCTTAAAAACACTTGGTGATATTGAAAATACATATTATACAAAAGATATTAGCGAAATATCTGATTTTATTGCTGCTTGCGAGAAGAAAATTACCGACGTAACTGAGAAACGTAGAATTGGCGACTTCCAAAGAGCTGATCAAGTCGCAAAAGTTCTTTCTGAAGAACTCGCAAACTTAAAGAGCACAACAAGTGATAGCGAAGTTACAGGAACACCAACCGGTTTCCCAAGATTAAACACCTTAACACACGGCTTTCAACCAGGTGAATTAATTATTTTGGCTGCTAGACCAGGCGTTGGTAAAACTGCTCTTGCTCTCAATTTAGCATATAATGCTACAACTAAATCAAATTACCCAGTCGCATACTTCTCACTCGAAATGCCTGCAAAAATGTTATTTAAACGTTTAGTCAGTGCTGACGCGGATGTTGAATTCGATAATCTTATTACTGGTTTTGGACTAAATCCAAATAAGAGATTAAAACTACAACAATCTTGTGAGAGAATGGCACAAAAGAAGTTTTATGTTGATGATACAGCAGGCATTAAGTTATTAGACTTAGTTGCAAAATGTAGAAAACTTAAATCACAAGAACCAAATCTTAGTTTAATTGTTGTCGACTATATTGGTCTTGTTACTACAACATCAAAAACTAAATCAGAATCAAGACAATTAGAAGTCCAAATGATTTCTCAAACTCTTAAAAAACTCGCCCTTGATTTAAATGTTCCAATCATTGGTGTTGCTCAATTAAACCGTAATGTTGAAGAAAGAGGCGGAGAACCTCAATTAAGTGACCTTCGTGAATCTGGTTCTATCGAACAAGATGCTGATATTGTTTTAATGCTTCAAGAAAAGAAATTCCTTGAACCATCTAATACAAAAAATAAATTAGAACAACACAATCAACGAGTTGAGGAAGCCGCGAAAGAAGCAGTTGGCTCCGATGAAAATATTAAACTTGTTAATCTTTTTGTTCGTAAAAACCGTTCAGGAAGAATGGGCACAGTCCCACTATTATTTAAGAAAAATTATTGTAGATTTGACACCCTTTCATTAGAAGCTGAAAAGAAATATCAACAACTTGAAGATGAATCAGTGAATTATCTTCCAAACCAAGATTAATGAAAATCCTTGTTATTGAATCAGGATCAAAAGGAAACGCGACTCTCATCATAGATAAGGGTCGTGTTCTTTTAATTGATATGGGAGTAACCCTTTGTGCATTAAAGGATGCGTTAAATAAAGAAAATAAAAATCTTTATGACATTAGTGCTCTTCTTTTGACGCATGAACATTCTGATCATACAGCAGGAATTAAGTACTTACCACCTCTTCCAATTTACACCACAAAAGAAACTTATGAAGCAGAAAATGTGAACGAAATAATTCCATACGAAAAATTTAAAATTGATCATTTCGAAATACTTCCGTTGTCCACAAGTCATGACGTAGAAAATCCTGTTGGTTTTGTGATAAAAGTAGATAAAGAAAAATTAGTTTATATGACAGATACTGGAAAAATCCCCTCAAAATCCCTAGTAAAAATGAAAAATGCAGATTATTACATTATTGAATCAAACCATGATGTCGAGATGCTTATGGCC
The DNA here is from genome assembly GCA_045628045.1 of Bacilli bacterium. Lineage (GTDB taxonomy): Bacteria > Bacillota_I > Bacilli_A > RFN20 > CAG-826 > Fiminaster. The sequence continues at coordinate 54,072 of JAZQOV010000001.1, read as the reverse complement.
ACAAATAGACCGCCATATTTAAAGAAAAGAATAATTTCAAATAAAGGACATTTATCAAACGTTCAATCTGCTACATACATGTGTAAATGCATTGGCCCAAAAACTAAACAAATTATCTTGGCGCACTTATCAGAAGAAGCTAATGATCCTTGTCTTGCACTTGAAACATATAAAAAGGTTTTTAAAGATGCTAAAATAAGTCTTAAGGATATTGATGTAGTTTGCGCTCATCAGCATCATTCAGTGGAAGGAGGTTCAAAATGAATTACGAAGAATTTAGTAATTATAAAGAAATAACTGATAACAAATTTATTAAAAAGTTTGCTTCAAATGAAAATCATATCTTTTTTATTGAACCTGCTTTCTACACTCAAATGATGGGTCTATTCGAAAGATATCCGGAAAATCGAGTCAAATTCCTGGCCCAAATAGATAAATTAGTAAAAGAAAATAAAGCAATTGCATTCGTTTATGATTTCGAAAATCCATTTCTTGATTATGGTGATGCAATACTTAGAGAATTTGTTGATATTACAGACGCGTGTAAAATATTTTACGAAGATAAATCGCGCGGGAGCGATTACGGGGATTAAAAAAGAACACTGTGCGGTGTTCTTTTCTTTTAATTAATTTGCAGCGTATCCTGATCCGTCAGGTCTAAGTGACTTCATAGTGAGCCACATAACTCTTACGCCAAGAAGTAATGGGAATAAAATCTTTGCTCCAAACAAGAATCCTAAACCACAAGTAAGAAGTGCTGGCGATAAACCTGCCCAGAATGAAATTTTGAAGCAATCCCAAACAGTAAATAATCTGTATGGATTGTTCTTTCCTCTACAGAGAATCCATACCATAAATCCCATAATTAAGAGGATTGACAAATCAACAATTGCGATTACGCCAACATCAATGCCAGCGTCTGTTAATCTCTTTTCTCTATAGAAATCTCTAAGCAATTTCTTCCAGTTTTTCCATGTATTTTCTAATGTTTTAGTGTAATTACCTTCAACAAATGAATAAGCTTCTTTGATTTGATTTTCGCTAATTTTCTTGTATGCGTTTGTGCATAATGTTTCAAATACAACAGTTGCTTTAGCACCCGATGGTTGAGCTATTGTGTTTTGGTCAACAATTCTAATGTGAATTTGATTTGAAGTGAAAATAAAATAAGAACAATTATATGTTTCTTCAATTAATAATTTTTTGTCATTAACACTTTCGTTTTCGCTATATGTGAAAACGAATTGTGTAATCTTTTTATCTCCAATTTCAGCTTCATATCTATAATTAAGTTCTGGATCACAAAGAAGATAATCATTTTTTGCTTTCTTATCGTGAACAACACGCATCTTGATTTCATTTGTGTTTAAATATTCACTGAAAGCAGTAACAGCTTCTTGTGTACAATAAGTTGTATTGTCAAAATTCTTATCGAGATGAAGTTTTAATGAAGTAACTCCAGTCGGAACAAGGGAAACTAAAATAGAAATAAAAAAGATAATAATTGCAAAATACCAAGGTTTTTTGCGCGCGCCATCGATTGCGGCGTCATTATTGACGAGTGATTTGAGAATTAATTTAAAGTTTTTCATAAGCGTAATAATGTTATCAAAGTTTTTACTTAAATAAAACTATTTAGTAAAATTATTCTTTACTTTGCAAATATACTTTTAGTATAATCTTCCTTGCAAAAGGGGTCGACTTAGTTTCGACAGGGTTGATCGCCTGGCAGTGACTGCAGCTGGCTGGTAACCATAAATACCAAAACAAAATAACTGACAACAGTTATATGAGAGCTCCTAGAGCTCAAGCTTGCTGTTTAGCTTAAGCTACCCGACATAGGGACCGACCTTAGAGGCCGGACAGCACACCTCCTAGAGTTTTATTCCTTTCACGTCTAGTAAAGGTGTCATACCAAAAGGATAGGAAGACACAGTTGACTCGCTAAAGTTCACCGAAATCCAATGAGTCTCGCGAAGATAGCTACGATATGTGATGCTTCGTTAAATCTTAAAATATCGTCTAAGCTGTAGACGTTGCTGTGGGGCCTTCTCTGGACACGAGTGCAATTCTCGCCGACTCCACCAAATGGATAAATTATCCTCATTTGAGGATTTTTTATTTTATTTTCGTATATTTTGTTTTAAAATGAAGGCATGAAAAAGTTTAAATTTTTAAGTTTATTTTTAATCCCATTTCTTACAGGGTGTGATTTTTTAGGCGGAATTACTGGTAAAAATACAGACACTTATAGTGAACACCAAAATAGTAATGATCAACCAGAACCTCCACTATATGAAAAGTGGGACAATAAGAAAGTTGATGATTTAGTCAAAGAAGGGCTTGGAATTGACACAACATATTCTGTTCCGGCCTATGACAAATGCATTGGAATCGAATATGATGATAGCACCGCACTTCTCGAAGGTTATTTTGGAATTTATATTCAAACAGAATTTGAAGAATGCGAAATGCTTTATTCCGAAATACTTGAAGAAAATCACTGGATTTTGAAAGAAAAAATGGGGGATTTTTGTGTTGCGTTTTCCCCTGATTATTCTATGATGGTTGAATACGTTTACGAACCAGAAAATAGAGAGCTTGTTATTTATATCACCTTTGGTGCACTTGTGGATTGGCCAACAAATTTGATTGAAGAAGCCGTTTCAAATTTAATTGAAAATTCAACAACAAAAATTCCAGAGTTTGAAGCTGATTTTTATCAAGTCTCTTATTATGATTGGGTTGGTGCAGTTGCAATCAATGGATATGGCCCCGACTCAACCGTCGTTAATGATTATAGAACTGTTCTAGAAGAGAATTCTTGGGTTGTTTTTGAGAAGAACGGAGACACCTTTGGCGCTATTTCTCCAAATCAAGAAATAAGAATAGATTTTTACCTTGATGCTGATAGAGATGAGTTTAATGTAGATATATTTTCTTACATTATTCCTGTCAAAGATTGGCCTGTTGATCAAATTAACGAAGTTCTTAACGAACTTGAAGCGACCGGAGCAATTTTGCCTTATCAAGGTGCAAATTCTGGATTTGAGGTTGAGTATGATTGGGAACCTGCAATTGTTATAGTTCATGTTTCCCAAAAAGACACTAGTGAACTTGCAAATGAATATAACCAATATCTTATAGATAACGGCTATGAAATTTATGGATTTCTTTATAATGAACCAATTTATTATTTACCTGGCACAACCCTAGGTTATAGAGCTGCAAGTTTAGACGATTATATAGTTACAATTGAGTTCATGAATATAAATAATCCATACATCGGAGAAGCTGAATAAATCTTTAATTAAATTAAAAGTCCTTGCGAATGTAAGGGCTTTTTTGTATTATTATCAAGTCTTTTAAGGGAGGTAATATATGGAAAGAGCAAATATTATCATGTTAATTTGCGCCATTGCAATTCCTCTTTTAACTTTAGGCTATGTCTTTTTAATTTATCGTAGAGTTAGAAATATTAAAGTTAAAAATAAGGAAATTGCTGAAAATGCAAGTTTTATTCGTAATGGTGCAATCACGTTTTTGAAACGTGAATTCAAAGTTATTATTCCATTTATTCTCATTTTTGCAGCCATTTTTGCAATACTTGGCTTTGTTCCAGGTATTAAAGACGCCGAAGGCGTTGGATGGCAAAGTGCTATCTGTTTCTTGATCGGTGCAACATTTTCTGCTTTAGCAGGTTTGGTAGGAATGCTTTCTGCAACCCACTCAAATTCTAGAACAGCTGACGGCGCAAACGAAAAAGGTTTAGGAAGAGCTCTTCATGTGGCCTTCTCTGGCGGCGCTGTCTTAGGGCTTTGCGTTGTTGGATTTGGCTTAGTTGGTTTAAGCGGGTTATTCTTTGCTGCTTATGGAATATTTAAATCAACAGGTCTCGAACCAGTTGCAGCACTTATTGCAGCTTCAAAAATTATTACAGGTTACGGCTTAGGCTGTTCGATGGTTGCTTTATTTGGCCGTGTTGGCGGTGGTATTTATACCAAGTGTGCTGACGTTGGTGCAGATATTGTTGGCAAAATTGAAGCAGATTTAGCAGAAGATGATGCTAGAAACCCAGCAACAATTGCTGATAACGTTGGTGACAACGTTGGAGATATCGCTGGTATGTCATCAGACCTTTGTGAATCTTATGTTGGAGCTATTGTTTCCGCAATCACTTTAGGAACAGTTTTCATTCAAAATGTTACAGATCTTAAATTAGCAATTTTCCCACTTGCTATAGCAACAATCGGAATTATCGCATCAGTTATATCGGTTATTATCATCCGTTCACGTGAATGGAAAGACCCACAAAAAACACTTGATATTGCAACTTATATTGCCGTAGGCATTGTTGTAGTTGCATCTATTTTCCTTTCAATTTTCTATTTAAGAAACGAAGATGGCTCATTCATGGAAATTGATCATCATAAGTCACCATGGGCTATCGCAGCAGTCGCAATTGGATTACTTTGTGGTGTTGCCGTTGGCAAGATTGCTGAAATCTATACATCAGATGAATATAAATCAGTTAAACGTATTGCTAAGGAATCTGAAACAGGACACGCAACAAATATTATTTCTGGTTTGGCCCTTGGTATGAAATCAACAGCAGCAACCACTATTGCTTTAGCAATTGGTATTATTGTTGCTTACTTTACATTTGGAATTTATGGTATTTCACTTGCTGCAGTCGGCATGCTTTCAACTGCTGGTATCACAATCTCAGTTGATGCTTATGGACCAATTTCAGATAACGCAGGTGGCTTAGCACAAATGTCTGGTCTAAAACCAGAAGTCCGTAAAATTACTGACCACCTTGATGCTGTCGGAAATACAACAGCAGCTGTCGGAAAAGGATTCTGTACAGGGTCTGCCACATTTACAGCTCTTGCACTTATTTTGTCCTATGGACAAGCATCAGGATTAATCGAAAATATTACCGCAAATGCAAGCGCAACTTTTATGAATGTTGATGTTACACCATTTATTATTGGTATTCTCATCGGCGTTATGATTCCATTCTTATTCTCATCACTTGTTATCAACTCAGTTGGTAAAGCCGCAAATAAGATGGTTCTTGAAATCCGTAAACAATTCAGAGAAGAACCAGGAATTTTAACTGGTAAAGTTAGACCAGATTATAATCGTTGTATTGATATTGCAACAAGAGCATCTCTTAAAGAGATGATTGTTCCAGGTGTTGTCGCAGTATTATCACCTATTGTTGTAGGAATTTTACTTGGAACAGCTGGCCTTGGAGCAATGTTAATTGGCGGTCTTGCTTCATCAGGAATGCTTGCTATTTTTATGGCTAACTCTGGCGGCGCTTGGGATAACGCTAAGAAGTACATTGAATCAAACGGTTTAAAAGGTACTGAAACAGATTTCGCTGCAATTACTGGCGATACAGTCGGAGATCCTTTAAAGGATACAGCAGGACCAACAATGGATATTCTTATTAAGTTAATGTCTGTTATTGCTCTTATTATTGCACCAGTCTTACAGAACTTCTCTGTTTGGTCATTACTTGTAAAGTAATATAGATTTATAAATAGAGGTCGCTTGGCGGCCTCTTTTTTTATTCACGTACGTTTGGTATAATTGAGATAGCAATAAATTGGGACAAGAATTATCGTATGAAAATTAAAATTTACGCGATAGGAAAAATAAAAGAACAATATTTAAAAGACGGAATTAATGAATATATTAAACGCATTTCTCCGTACTCAAATATTGAAATTATTGAGGTCGCGGATTCTAAGGTAAAAGATAATCCTAATGATGCAGATATCAAGAAGGCAAAAGATGAAGAAGGCGAACGAGTTTTGAAACTTGTTAAAAATGATTATCTTATTGGCCTTGATATGAACAAGAAAGAATTTATTTCAGAAGAATTTGCAAAATACATTGAACAAAAAATGGTCGAAGGAGGCTCCTCAATTTCATTTGTTATTGGTGGAAGCTATGGTCTTTCAGATGACCTTAAAAAACGATGTAATTCCTCAATATCATTGTCAAAAATGACATTTTTGCATCAAATGACTAGATTGATTCTTCTAGAACAAATTTACAGATCGTTTAAAATACTTAATAACGAGACTTATCATAAATAAGAGAGAATATTATGAAAAAAACTTCATTCTTTACAAAATACAAATCGCTCATCTCATTTTTAATGGTAGAAATTGTTGCACTTCTTGCTTTTAATTTTGGCGGTAGCGGAAATTCAATTTCCTCAATTTTAATGCTATTTGGTGTTTTGATTGCTATTGGTGGTGTCATTTTCTTAATTGGCATGACTAAAGAGAAGAAAACTCTTTTATATCTTATTCCACCTGTATTTATTTTGATGTGCATTTCGGGAATTGCATCCTTTAATGAATTCTCAAAAATATTTTCAAGTTTCTCTAATATAGTTTTATTTCTTGCACTTCCTTCAGCGTTTATAATTGGCGTTTGCTTAAGAAAATTTGCTGATTTTAAGATGTCTACAATTATATTAATAATTGGTGGTGTGTTTGCTTTGCTTACATTAATTTGTTTAATTTCAACCTTAGCAAGTTATGGATTCTTTTATTCCTTAAAGTTTAAGGACACTCCATTTTATTTCTACAACGGTGAAGTTAGCGATGTCACAAAAGAAATGTTTTGGCTTAATGGATTCAAGTTTACAGAGACATCAATTGGCCATGGATCGCTTTATGCTTTGCTCGCTGCTTCTTTCTTGCCAGGCCTTCTTTTTGTGTCACACAAGAAGAATAGAAATGAATTTCTTTTAACATTACTTATTGGTGCAATTGGTTTGTTTGCCTTAATCGCTCTTCCAAACATTAAAGCAATTATAATTTTACTTGTTTCATCAATTGGTGCAGTGATTTATAAGTTCGGCAAAAATAGTGAAAAAACCTGGAAAATTACGGGGATTTCTGTAATTTCTCTAGTTTCAATCGTTGTTTTATTTTTCATCCTTTCTCTTGTTAATGTTGCAATCGGTTATAAATTTCCTGGCTTTTTAAATAAGCTTTTTGTGACAAACGGAATCATGAAAAACGTGACACCAGTTATGGAACTTGTGTTAGGAAACAAAGGCGAAAACTTATTAGGAATTATTCCTTATGAAATCAATCAAAGCACAATATTTATTAACACAGGAATCTTTGAAGTAGAACTCTTAAAAGAAATTGGAGTTATTGGAGCGTTCATTTTCTTAGCATTTGGTTTAGAGATGTTTTATTTCCTCTTCAGATACATGAGAAAGAAAAACGATTCTGATAACATTAAAGTTATTGTTTTGACCTTACTACTTTCATTCTTTATATATAGCTCATTATCGAATGAAATTTTCCCGTACATTCATGACGAGTTTACATTAACTTTCTTAAGAAACCCGCTAGTATTCGTTATTTTGTTCTTCTTTGGTTTTATGTTTTATGCTGAAGAAAGTAAGGAGAAGAAACATGAAAAATAAAATCTTATTTGCTGCTATTCTTGGCCTTACTTTAGCGGGTTGTACAAAAACTCAAGAACTTTATAGACGTGATGAATACAACAACCCAAACTTTGATGCTAACTACTACACGAAATGGGATGGCATTGACGAACTTAAAACCAACACTGTTCTTGGAAGTTATGAATCATTAAAGAGCACAATTGACAAGGGCGTCGTTGATTTAAAACACAATGGATACGATTTTAACCCTGAAAAATATGTGTGGAGAAATGACTTTGATCATTCTCAAGAATTTGGTTACAACAACAACCTTTCAAAATCAGATTCGAATAAAGAATTTAGATACGGAATGACCTCAAAATTATTTGATGGTCGTATCTGGTGTGATGGCCTTTATCAATTATCAAGAGTTCAAGTAAATTCCACTGGATTTGCCATGAAATTCCCAAAATACCTGGTAAATTGCCAGTATTTAGGGTTTTCTGCTAGAGGTGGAACTACATATACAAATGAAGAGAAAGACGAAAATCCATCAATTAACAGAACCTCAATTCGTATTGATGTCACTTGGTCATTTTATAGAAAAACTACTGAACAAGATTTATACACAAAAGTTGAATTTAGATTAGAAGATATTCCAATGGCAGTTGATAACAACGGAATCACTTCCTTTGTTTCATTCATGCCTTATTTTGATAACGATTTTGAGCTTCAACTTAATGGCGCAGAAGCTATGTCATTTGAATGGAAACTACATGATGAACTTCCTGACTTATCAGATGATTTTAATAATAAAGAAAAAGAGCACCACATGGCGTTGATGCTCTATGAAATCTTTATTGGTGAGTCAACCTGGCGTTAATTAATTTTAAGCCATTCGCCCATTTCAAAATCGCATTTATCATCGTCGAGAATGAGCGTTCCTTTTGCAGGTGTGAACGTTAATTCAGAGAAATAGATTTTCCCGTTTATGTTGTACAAATCAACTCTAACAAACGGGAATTTTTTTCCTAAAATCTCCGCGATTTCCACCATTTTTCCCCAATTTTCTGGTTTTTTCAATTCGTAATCAGTTTTCTTCCAACCATTAAATTGAGAACCATCAAATGGTGTCCAGTCAATGTAATAATTATTGTAACGAATGTCTTTTCCACGGCCTGTTACAACATACATTGAACGAGCTTTTCCATTGAACACGTGGATCTTATATTCGATAGGAAGTAAATCTATTTCTCCAAGATATTTTTCAATAATGATTCGAGGCTTGATTGGAGAATAATGCATCTCCATAGTCTTCTCCCCATAATTAGTTTTAAGCCATTTATTGAATTGTTTTTTGAGAGCTTTTTTATTCATCTCGGCTTTATTAGTTATTATCTTATTAAAACCACATGCATGAGTGCATTTCATGACAAAACTATCTGGTAAAGTATCAAAATTTATTTCATCAAAAGAATCATAAATTCCATAAACAGGAATCAAGTATTCAAGTAAGCCTAATTCTTTTAAATATTCTCTCGCGCCATCTCTTGATGCACATTTATTCACTAATTTATCGCTTGGATAAATAAATAATCTTAAGTATTGAAGTTTTTCAGTATACCTTACTGGATTTTCAAGGTTAAGCTTGTGATGGGTGATGTGTTTGTATTGCCATTTAACGTAAAAAACTGGCGAAATCTTTTTCACCACAAAACGAATTGGATTTTCGAATATGTTTTTAGCAATACCCTTCATAGCGCTTTTAGTATAAATTAACTGAAGTCATTTTACAAATGCCCATGGAATCTAAACTTTTTAAATTGTTTTAAAATTTCTATTATCATACTTTTCAATAAAAGAAATTTATATTATAATATAAGTGCATTTATGATTTACGAATTTTCCCGGGTCGTGAATAACTGTGCACTAAGTGCATAGCTATTTAGACCGGGTTTTTTCATATTTTCATAAATAAGAAAGAGAGGAAAAACTATGAAAAAAAGAACTTTAGTCTTTCTCCCATTCGTCGGATTGTTGTTAACAGGCTGTGACATGCGCAGCATTGCTGACAAAATCAAAGAGATTGGGCACAAAATTGTTGATCCTATCGCTAACATCCTTCCGTATGGAAAAGATGATAGTAAGCCAGATGATCAACACAAAGATGACGATGATGATCACAAAGATGATGACGACGATGGTGGCGATACAACCACTCACACATTCACACTTGATTGTACAGCCATCACATTAAAAGAAGGGGAAAATCATACCATTGTTGCAAAGTATGATGGTTCTGCTGTAACAGAGGGTGTTACCTATGTCTCAGATCACCCAGAAATTGCATCAGTGCAGGCAGGCGTCGTCACAGCAGTTGCAAAAGGAACTGCTTCAGTAACTGTAAGTTATTTGGATAAACAAGCAGTAATTACAGTTACAGTTACTAAGGACGAAACTCATATTGACACCGAGCATGCAGGAACATACGATGATCCATATAGTGGCGCCGATGCCGTTAAGGTTGCAAATTCATTAGAAGCCGGCGGCTCTACTACAGAATATTATTATGTCAAGGGTGTTGTTCAATCATTTGAAGAAACATTTAGTGCTTCATTTGGTAACTACTCCTTTAAGATTGAAGATGGATTTATTTGCTGGAGATTAAAGAACGGAGCAAGTTTTACCAATTTTAATGAAGGCGATATAGCAATTGGTGACGAAGTTCTTATATATGTTCAAATTCAAAGTTACGTGAAGGAAGGCGAAGACCCAAAACCAGAATCTAAGAATGGTTATGTCGTAAGTGTTAAAAAACCAGGACAAGCCACCGCAACAGAGATTCTTAGTGTTTTATCAGCGCCAACTGAAGTTGAACAAGGCGCTACAATTGATCCAAGCTTAGTTTCACTTAGCGTTAAATTTAGTGATGAACAAACAAAAACAGTCGCTGCACAACAAGTAATCTGTGATACAAGCGCAACTGGACAAGTTACTGCAACAGCAAAGTATGAAGGTTTAGAAAAAACATTTGAGGTCACAGTAATTGCTTCTGTAAATCCAGTGCACGCTGGAACAGAAGCTGATCCATTTACTGGCGCTGATGCTGTATTAGTTTCTAGTAAATTAGCACTTGGTGGCGTAACAACAGAATCATACTTTATAAAAGGCATTGTTCAATCATTTGAAGAAACATTTAGTGCTTCATTTGGTAACTACTCCTTTAAGATTGAAGATGGATTTATTTGCTGGAGATTAAAGAACGGCCCAGAGTTTACCAAATTTAATGAAGGTGACATTGTTGTAGGAGACGAGGTTGTTGTTTATGCACAAATTCAAAAATATAGTAATGGAAAACCAGAAACAAGTGGCGGTTATGTTGTATCTGTTTCAAAACCAGCTCCAAAAACAATTACTGCTGTTACATCAGTTGTTTCTCAAGGTCTTCCAACAACTGTAGAACAGAATTCTACAATTAAGGCTTCTGATATTTCATTAAATGTTTCATATGATGATGGATCAACAGGCACTGTAAAAGCCACAAGAGTTGAATGTGACACATCGGTTATCAAAACTGGTGTTACAGCAACGGCATATTATGAAGTTGAAGGTCAAGTTATTGGTTCAGCCACCTTTACAATCGAAGTCGTTGCTAAAGTTGCCCATTCATCAATTTCATATACATTTATTAATGATAAAACTTCGGCTCAAAACGTTGGAACATGGACATCAGAACAATTTATGGGGTGTGTAGTTTCAGATGGAGGAGCAATTATTACCGGAATGAGTTCACCAACCAATGCCTATATTGGTGGTAATGGTGGTTCTGGTGATACTCAATGGAATATCTGGAATTGTTTAAAAGTTGGAAAAAGTCAAGCTAAAGGCTCAATTTCTTTAACATTAGATCCAACTGCAACATTCTCTAAAATTAAAATGGACGTTATTGGTGCTAGAGACGACGGAACATTAACAGTTAATGGCATTACAAAAGACGTCACAAAGAAAGCCGTTCTTGGTGATTTAGAACCAATTAGTATTGAGTTTGAAATTGCTGAAAATACAGGTTCACTTCTTCTTGAATCAAAAGATGCTAGTAGTAACAACTACGGTATCTGTATTACAAAAATTGAGTTTGTCGACGGATCTGTTTCAGAACCAGTTGCAAAATTAAGCTCATTAGAGCTAACAACTGCACCAACCAAATCAAGTTATTATGTTGGCGAATCATTTGATGCAAACGGCATGGTTATTACTGCAAAATATACAAATGGAGGAGCAGACAAGGTTCTTCAATCAAGTGATTATAGTATCGATAAAACTACCTTAGCCCTTGGTGATGAATATGTTGTCGTTTCTTACACCGAGGACGATGTAACCAAAACCGTTCAAGTACCAATTACTGTTACAAAGGCTCCGGTACCTGTAACCGGCATTACATTAAATCAATCCACACTATCAATGCATGTTCTAGATGCTGATGTGCAACTTGTTGCAACAGTTGCTCCAGCAGATGCAGATGATAAAACAGTTACTTGGACTGTTTCTGAACAAGGTATTGTTACAGTTTCAAATGGTCTTGTTCATGCACTTGCTGCTGGTGAAGTAACAGTAACTGCTACCGCTGGCGATTTCTCAGCAACATGCGTTGTTACAGTAGCTGCTGCAGAAAAAGTTATTTCGGGTATTGCAGTTGCAACTCAACCATCAAAAACAACTTATGTTGAAGGTGAGTCCTTCAATCCATCCGGAATGACAATTACTGTTTCATATTCATCCCCACACGAACCAGAAACAATTAGTTCGGGATTTACATATTCTACTGATCCACTCACAACCAGTACAAATAGTATTGTAATTACATACAATGGCTTTACAGCTAACGTATCTGTTACAGTAACACCAGCTCCAGTTTTAGATTCTATTTCTGTTGCTAATGCTGAGGGAAAAACAAACGCTTATAGTGTAGGCGCCGTAATTTCAAAGGACGACTTAGTTGTTACAGCACACTATACACAAGGCAAACAAGATGCAGTTGTTACAGATTATACAATTTCAAAAACTACAGCTTTAGCTGTTACAGATACTTCAGTAACAATTTCTTATACCGAAGGCGGAATTGAAAAAACTGCAACATATTCATTTACTGTTACTAAACCAACAGAACCACAAATTGATGTTTCCAATGTTGATTTATACTCAATCGATGCGGCAAGTCTTGGACTTGATTCATATGCTGATGGAACAAATACAGATCTTGCTTGGACAATGTTATGCAAAGGCAATAGTGATACATTGCAAGGAAACAGTAGCAAGAGTTCTGAATTGCATAATAAAATTGCATTCAGTAAAAACATTACATACATCAAATTTAACGTTGGTTATGCCGCAGGAGCCGCTGCAACAGGTTCAGTTAGATTTGGCTCATCTGTTACACCAACTGGAAATGATACAAGTTATGGTGCAAATACAGATTTAAGTTTAATTACAGTTGGAAGTTTCAACGTTAGTGCTCCTGCAGGATGTAATTATTTCAGTGTTGTGTGGACAAAAGGTGCATCATACTTCTCTTCAATTGAGGTTCACTTTAACGAAATGGGAAGTGCGGAACAAGTACCTGTACAAAGCGTTTCATTAAATAAAACATCCACAAGTATAAATGTTGGAAGTAATGAAACATTAGTTGCAACAGTTGCTCCATCTAATGCAAACGATAAATCAGTAACTTGGTCATCAAGTAATAGCAGTGTTGCGACTGTTGATAGCACAGGCAAGGTTACAGGTATTGCACAAGGAACAGCAACTATTACAGTTAAAACAACTGATGGTGAAAAGACAGCAACTTGTAGTGTTACAGTTGTACCAAAAGGTACAACAACAAGTTCCCCTATTGATTTAGGCGGAAGCGCAACAGTCGTCTTTAATGGAACTTCTTATTCTAATTCTATTAAAGCTGGTACCGGCTCTGCAGCAGGTTCAACAACAATAAGTGTTCCATCTGGAGCGAAAAATCTCACTTTCTATGCAGCAGGTTGGAACAAAGAAAGTGTCACAATTTCTGTTTCTGGTGGGGGAATTTCAAAGAGCTTCTCACTAACATCAGATGCAGGTGTTGCAGGGACTGGTCCTACCTACACTCTTGGATCAACAAATGAAGCATCATTTAAATTTGAAATTGATGTCTCAAGTTTATCCGGAGCAACAACTTTAACTATTTCTGCAACATCAGGAAACCGTTTTGTTCTTTGGAACGCTTCATACACAAAATAACATGAAGTTATAATTTAAAAAGACCGATCTGTTGTTTATGACCGGTCTTTTTTATTTACAAATATTAATCTTTTCTACTTATAAAAGAACTTATGAGTTTTTCTTTGCATGCGAGGCAACCAGTTATATAAAGAACAACATCAATTGCAAAGATAATTACTAGTTTTAAAAGCGGTTCTTCTTCATCAATAACAATTAAGTTATTTAAAAGAAGTGTAGCGCCTACAATAATGAATGTAACGCCTAGAAGTTTTAAGTTATTCCAACTAAGAAGAATGTGACGGGAATCTTTCCAAGTAAGGGAAATCATTCCAATAAGAATAAGCGTATCTGTTATAGCAGTTCCAAGTGCAACTCCAAATGCAGGATTTTCTTTAAAAGCAACTAATCCAAAAATTAATGAGAGCGCTATATTAGTGATAACTCCAAATAAGAGTACAAATAAGTAAGTTTTCTCACGTTTTGACGGGATAAGTATTTGAGTGTAAATAATAAGCGAGATTGAGAATGTAACCATTAATGATGCAAGGGAGACTAAAACCATATTGGAATTAACATAGCCAACAGTTCCGCCAAGAAGCAAAGTTAATGGTTTTGCTAAGCAAATCATAAGTGCTGTAGCCGGAAGAGTGATAAATAAGCAAATATTTGCGGAATAAACATTGATATTTTTAAATTGTCTTGCGTCATTCGCCTCGTAATAGGCAGTTGCGCGTGGAATAAACACAGTTGAAAGACCTGCTATAACTCCAATTACAATTTCTACTGCTTTCATTCCTACTGCATAAGCACCAACAGCAGCTTTACTTGGATCAATAAGGCCCAAAATAAATGTGTCAGTTTTATCGTAGATAGCGGCTAAAACAGAAATAATAAACATGATTCCAATCATTGGAAGATATTGTTTTAAATTTATTTGTTTTGGTTTTCTAAGAGTAACAACATTTGGGAGATAAACTAAGTTTGAGATTACAGTCAAAACTGTAGTGAGAATACAAAAGAATGTGTATAAAGGCAAATGAGACTCGTACTTAATAAATGCGAAAATTAGAATATCTACAATTGTTGTAATAACTATTGATCTAACTGCCATGTATGTATGTTTTTCAAAGGCAGTAAAAATCCATTCAAAAGATAAAACTCCAGTTAAGAAATTTAGCGATAAAAGAAATACGATTGATTTTGTATCTACATTATTAAATGAAGGAACGCTGAAGAAAATAACACACATTAACCCAAAGGATAATAATGTCGCAATTGCTTGAATAATGAAAAATTCATGTGTTTTTTGCGATAATTTTTCTTTATCATCCTTAACTTTTACAATTTCACGAACCGCAATATTTGGAATTGAAATTCTTGCGAGCACTAAAAAATAATAAACAAAAGAGACGGCCCAGGAGTATAAACCAAAGGCTTTATCTCCGAGTGCTCTACAGACGTATGGGAAAGTAACGAATGATAAAATTGTCATCGTAATAGTACGAATTAAATTAACAATAACGTTGCTTCTAACCGTTTCGTGCATGCATTTATTATATGTGCGAAAAACTCAAAAAACAAAAGACAAAAATTTATTTATTGTCTTTGGAATTATCAAAATATGTTAAAGGCGAAATCAATAGTATATAATACTAATAAATATGAAAATATTGCTTGTATCACAATATTATTATCCTGAAAGATTTTCAGTGAGTGACATTGCCGAAGAACTTGTTAGACAAGGTCACGATGTAACAGTCCTTACTGGAAAACCGAATTATGGTTTTCACCATATTTTAAAAGAATACAAAAAAGTAAAATATGAAGAAATTAATGGGGTTAAGGTTCACCGTGTTCGTTTAATTCCAAGAAGAAACTCAAGATTTTCAGTTATTCAAAACTATTTATCTTTTTACGTTTCCGGAAAACATTTTGCAAGAAAATTAAAAGAAAAATTTGATGTTGTTCTTTCAATTTCTTTATCTCCAGTTATTTCAATTTGCCCAGCTTTAAAATATGCAAAGAACAACAACGTTCCTTGCGTTTTATATTGTCAAGATCTCTGGCCAGAATCTACAGTTGTCACTAAAGCAGTTAGAAAAGGATCTTTAGTTTATAAGATTCTTTATAAATGGAGTAAATCAATTTATGAAAGATGTGATCGAATTGTAATTTCTTCACCATCCTTCAAAGAATATTTTGAAAAAGAGCTTCGAATTAAAGATAAAGTCTTTAATGTTGTATACCAACCAATTTTATTATCTAACAAGAACAATGAACCTGTTGAATACAAAAATAAACATAATTTTGTCTACGCTGGTAACATTGGAAAATTGCAACTTACTGATTTATTAGTTGATGCGATGAAATATGTAAAAACTCCTGACGCAAAGCTTCATTTAATGGGAATGGGTTCAGAACTTGATTCGATAATTAATAAAATTAAAGAAGAAAAACTTGAAGATAAAGTCATTTATGAAGGTGCTTATCCAATTGAAAAAGCTGAAACATATTATAAAAACGCTGACGCATTAATTGTTTCGCTTAAAAACGATGGCTACGTTGGAAAAACAATACCAAACAAAGCCCTTCAATATATGAAATATGGAAAACCATTAGTTGTTGTAGCAAAAGGAGACACAGTTGATGTTCTTTCAAAAGCTAAAGGCTCAATTTTTGCTGAAGAAAATGCAAAAGATATTGCTAGAGCTTTTGACGAAATTGCAAAATCAAAAGAAAAAGACCTTTTAGGTCTCAATAATAAATCTTACTTTGAAGAGAACTTTCAAATTTCAAAACTTACTCAGTCATTAGTTGATGAATTAATTGAAGCTAAAAAGTAATTAATTGATTCGGCTTGTACATTTAATCCATAGAACTCAAAAACTTTTCGTCTTGCAGTAATTGCTTTCTTTTTATTTTCGTTAATATCGGACACAACAAATCTTTCTAATGCTTCTTTGATTGCATCTTTTCCATTTGCGTCAATCCAAGTAACATCATCTTTAAAAGTACCGAAAAATCTATGAAATTTCGTGGATATAATTGGAACTCCTATTGATAAATACTCAAGTAATTTCGATGGAATAGATTGGTCATCAAGTCTTGTATCAAGTGGTCGAGGATTTATGTTTGCAATTGCATTTTTCATGTATGCAAAATTATTTTCCTTAGCAACCTGACTTAAATAAAGAATTCTATAATCTTCACGTGACATCTTTTCTATATATTTGTCCAGTGGACCAGACCCAGCTATGACAAGTTTTGAAGTAATGTTAGTCTCGTGGAAGGCATCAATTAAGTCTTTTACGCCATATCTTTCATAAAGAGAACCTGCAAAGTAAAAATAATCTATGATCGGACTTCCTTTGCCGATAGTTTCTTCTGTAACTAAGCCGTCGAAAATGTATGAAGGTTTGTTTGAATTGAAGACATTCGCTAAGCCTTGAGTAAGAGATAGGAAACCATCAAAATTGGAAACTTTTTTCACTAATAAATTATTAATAAAATTGTGTTTACGAGATAAATTTGATGGATTATCCGTCAACATCGCAACAATTTTTGCATTATGTTTTTTAGCAACCTTTGTTGCAGCTTTTACTAAAGTAAAATTTAAACTATCTACTACAATAATAAAGTCTTTTGAGACAAAATCCTCAATTGCTTTATTTGCAGTTTTAACAATTTCGTTTGTTTCGGATAGTAATTTGTAAGAACGATTTCCTTGTACTTTTGTGTAATAGAATTTCAAATTCTTTTCAGCGAAAAAATCTGCATCAAAAGAATTTTTGCTAAACATCCCATTAACTAATGGTCGTTTTGAAATTACAGATACATTATTTCCAATAAGAAATGTTTTAACTAATTTAGAATAAAAGTTTTGGTTTGAAGGATTTGGTTTAATTTTGGCTTCTGCCTGATAGCTTGAAAAATAGGCATCGTGCATAACAGTAGAAAATAACAAAATATTCATTATTTTATTGCTCCTTCAAAAATTTCTACGTGCTTTTTCGCCATTTTTTCAATTGTGTTCTCGCTGGCAGTTTTAATACAAGAATCAAAATGATTAGATATATCTAATTTCTTTATTGCAGAGCATAAATTATCAGAGTCTAGATGATCAAGTAAATAACCATTCATTCCATTTTTAATTAAATGGATTGCTGAATTAACTTTATTTGATGAAATAACTGGTAGACCTTGTGATAATGCTTCATTCACTACGTGACCGTAAATATCTTTTTTTGAAGGGAAGATAAATGCATCACATGATGAATAGAATTTAAGCATTTCATTTCTTGGCAAGAATCCTTTGAGGATTACATTTTCAATATGTTCTTTTCTTATGAGTTTTTGGATCTTACCTTTTTGTTTGCCGTCTCCATAAATATAAAGAGCATAAGATTTAGGCATTTTTGCCCAAACTTTCACTAGCTCGATGTAATTCTTTCTTCTAATTAGTTGACCAGAAGAAACAAATGTTTTTTCAAATCCGCTTGAATTGTTCTTCTTTGAAGGAGATTTTAAAATTTCGCTTTGATAAATCGTTGAGTATGGATAATTGAAGATCTTTTTCTCATTTGCGCCATAGTGAATTAAGTACTTATTACTTTCTTCATCTGGTGAAAGATAACCCATTGCTCCCTCTATGAAGTGGCGTTTAATTTTAGCCTTTAATTTGCATTCTTTTGATGGAACTACACCACCATTTATGTAAAAAAGGTACGAGATTTTATGTTTTTTTAGATAAGATAAGGCCTTCATTTCGGCAAGTGTTGAATAGCCATTCACCACAATAAGGTCATATTTATTTTCTTTTAAGTGTTTTGCAACACCGGAAGAAATAATATTCTCTTTTCCTAAAGGAAGACCCTTGATTTTGTGTGTTATAAAGTTATATTTATTTTCAAAATAAAATTTGGAATTTCTGTCACTTGCAGAATTTCTTTCGAATATAACGTGGAGCTCAAAATATTTTGAAAGTTCGTTAAATAATCTAACTTTATATGGAGCAGGATGATTGAATACAATGAGTACTTTTTTCATAGACCTAATACAATTATACATTGTTATTCGGTCTAAATCATAGATATAATTATTGTTATGAAAACCTGGAAAGATTTTTTTGAACAAATTAAAGATGAAGATTTTTTTAAAAACCTAAATAAATTTTGGGATGAGGAATACAAAAATCATGTTGTTTTTCCACCAAGAGATTTAATCTTTAATGCCTTTAATTTAACTCCACTTGAAAAGACAAAAGTTGTTGTTATTGGGCAAGATCCATATCACGAAAAAGGTCAAGCAATGGGACTCGCATTTTCTGTTCCAAATGAGTGCAAATGTCCTCCTTCATTAATTAACATTTTTAAGGAGATCGAAATTGAATTTGGCAAGCCATGTAAGAAGCAAGGAGATCTCACTTATTTAACAACACAAGGTGTGTTTTTGATCAATACAATTTTGACTGTTAGAGAAGGCCAACCAATGTCTCACAAAAGTAAGGATTATTCGAAATTTATCAAGGAATTACTGGGTTTTTTGAATAATTTAGATCAACCAATTGTCTTCATGCTTTGGGGTGGAAACGCACAAAAATATGAGAAGTATTTGACAAACAAAA
Organism: Bacilli bacterium; assembly: GCA_045628045.1. Taxonomy (GTDB): domain Bacteria; phylum Bacillota_I; class Bacilli_A; order RFN20; family CAG-826; genus Fiminaster. Next base: position 34,765 of record JAZQOV010000001.1, on the reverse strand, counting down.
ATCACCTAGTTATTAAGAGAACTCACCCATCTCCATTAGGTGCAAATCAAGGTGGTTGGTTTAATCAAAATACATTCATTGAATGCAACAAATTTTTAGAGAAGAAAAACTTAAAAGTTATTGATTGGAATAACTAAAAAAATTATACTTATTTACGGGAGCTGAGATTACTCGGCTGAGATTGCTTCTATTGCGAAGCTAAACCGAACCTGATCTAGGTAATGCTAGCGGAGGTAATTTTTTAATTAAAATGATCCGCTACAAAGGCGGATTTTATTTTGAAATTAACAGTAAGAGAAATCACAGAAATGTCAATGCTAGTGGCACTAGCTATTGTTTTAGACATCCCTTTTTTAAAAATAAAAGTTGGTGCAAATGGCGGCTCAATATCTTTGACAATGATTCCGCTTTTTATTCTTGCACTTAGGTTTGGACCACTCAAAGGTTTTGTTTCTATTGGAATTGTTTACGCTTTTCTAGCTTTTATTCAGGATGCAGAACCATTTTACTCAATACCATTTGATTACATTCTTGGTTTTGGTTCAATAGCAATAATTGGATTTTTTAAACCGTTTATTATTAAAGAAAAGATAACTTTATCCGGGATTTTGTTTATGTGCCTTGGAGTAATTTTGGGATGCACAGGCAGACTACTTTCAAGCACAATATCATCGGTTTTATTTTATAAAGTTACATTTATTGAAGGGTTAATTTACAACATTTTATATATCGGACCAGTATGCGGAGTTGTACTTGCCGCTATGCTTCTTCTTTACAAACCAATTTTATTGGTAAACCAGCGTTATCCATTAAGAAGCATTTGATAATGCTTAACTATTTTCGTATTATTAAAGAGATATCTGAGGATTTTCAAATATGAAAAATGACGCAAAAGAATTACAAAATAAGAAAGAATATCCGCATAAATCTTTGCAAGTTATCGAAGATAAAAGATTGGAATTCTGGAAATCTTATAAAAAGCATAATTCAGTTAAAACAATTGTTGCAGTGCTCTGTTTTATAGCAGTCATTGTTGCTTTTGTTCTTGTTCCAAGAATGGCTTTTATTCCAGAAAAAGCACGTGGAGCAGTGACTTTACTTGTCACAATTGTTTTCCTAGGTGCTGGTTTAGCATACAGCTTCTGGGTTCGCAAAAAATTCGATCGCAGATTAAAAATCTACTTTAATGAATATTTTAAGTGCATTAATGAATTCGCTTTAGATTCAAAAGATTTTAAGGATGTTGAATTACAAAGCCCTGGCAAAATCACATTAGATGAATTTAACGAATGTAAATTATATAAAGATGTTAGTGAAACAGGCTCAAGAGGTCTCACAACTTTTAAATATAAGAAATTAGATCTTAGCATTGTTGATTGTGCAGGAAATATTAAAGCTGCGAGAAGCATGAAACCTGTATTTGTTGGTAAAATGTTAAGAGGAAAAGTTTCCTATAAAGGAAAAACACCAATTTTTGTTTATTTAAAAGGCAATGATAGAGCTCTTCCTCCAACAAATTTAGAAGAAGTTAAAAATGTTTTTGAAGATAACAAAATGGCAATTTATACAAATGGTAAAGATTGGAAAAAAGTTATTACTGGACCAGTCACGAAAGCCTTAAACGCAATTAAAACAGAGAAAATTCTTGTTGATGTAGCTATTTCACTTTATGAAGGCAAAGCCTACATAATGATGGGCTATGATGATCCTTTAATGATTCTCCCGATGCAAAATGAATTTGATTCAAAACCAACTGAAAAGTACAAAAAAGATATTAAAGCCGTTTGTGAATTACTGGAGGCCCTCAATAAATAATGAGAACGTTAGATAAAAGATGGGTTATTATTCAAGCCTATAAGCACAACGAAGAAATTCATAGAGAGTGGACTCATTCCTATTCTATAGAAGAGAATGATGATTATTTTATCTTTGCTTCTATTAGGGCCGCTGTCATTGAAAGCGATGGAAGAAAATGGCACACAAAAGAACCAGCAATCTTCATTCTTTCTAAGAAACATTGGTTCAATGTAATCGCAATGCTTAAAGAAAAAGGGATTTGTTACTATGTAAATATTGCTTCTCCAGCTATTTATGATAAAGGTTTTGTAAAGTACATTGATTACGATTTAGACATCAAACTTTATGAAGATGGAACAACACGTCTATTAGACGTTAATGAATACAAAAAACACGCTGAAGAGCAAGGCTATAGTGAAGAAATTAAAGACGTTCTTCAAAAATCAGTAGACAAAGTCTACTCAATGATAAATAAAAAAGAATTTCCATTCATTGATGAGGAAATTCGTGCTTACTATAAAAAGTTTGAAGAGCAAACTTCTAAATAATTTGTTTGAAAACTTTATCAGCTTCCAAATTACCAGGCGCAATGCGTCTGGTTTTATTTTCGTGTTGAGAAACATCTCCGATTGCGAAAATATTCTTTTCTATAACTAAATTTTCATCTGTAGCAAGGAAAGAATTGATCATTTTAAATGGGTATAAAGGGAAAGAAGCGACATTTCCGAAATTTACGAAAATATAATCCGTTGGTAAGACAAGAATTTCATTCTCATTTGCAACATTTCTTATAGAAACGGATGTTGCTTTACCATTTTCTACATTTAAACTATGCGGAACAAATGGCAAATGAACATCTAAATTTTTACATCCTTTAATTGTGTCTGGATTTCCTCTAAATTCTGTTCTTCTATGTACGAGATGAACGCGAGCACATACGTTTGATAAAGTTTTTGACCAGTCTAATGCGCTGTCTCCACCACCGAAAATAACAACTTGTTTGCCACGTAAAAATTCGTAATCATGAATTGAATAAATGATATTATTGCAGTCATTTTCTCTTTCAATTCCAAGTGGTCTAGGAACTGACATTCCAAGGCCGGTTGAAATAACTAGTTTTTCGCAAAAATAATGGGTTTTTCCCGTAGATATTTCGATTTTATCGCTATTTTTTATTTCGCAAATATTTGTATTTAAAATGATTTTTTCGAGATTAATTTTTGATTCTAGAAGTTTAATGTAATCTTTTGCTTTGATTGACTTAATTCCTGGAATATCAACAATTTCTTTTTCGGGATAAAGTCTTGTTAATTGACCACCGATTTTGTCAGAGGCCTCAACAACTAAAAAATCAAGACCCGCTTCTTCACACTTACCAGCAAAGTAAAGACCGATTGGGCCAGCGCCAATAATAATGACTTTATAAATCTTTTCCACGAAATAATTATATAATAATTTTTTCATTTTGCTATAATATATCAGGGTCGTGGTATGTTGAAATACAATTTTATTTCAAAAGATGCTAATCAGACTCAGTCATTAGCAGCTAAAATTATTAGTTTTCTTAAACCTGGAGATGTTGTTCTTCTTACAGGTGATTTAGGCGCAGGAAAAACAACTTTTGTTGGAGGCGCGCTTGCATCACTTGGTTATAAAGAACACGTTATTTCTCCAACATTTAACATTTTAAAATGTTATTTTGAAGTAAAACCTAATGTTTTCCATATTGATGCTTATCGTTTAGAGAATCAAAACATTGATATTGGATTAGATGAATTTATTGAAGGAAACGGCATTACATTCATTGAATGGCCAAAGTTCATTGAACCACTTATTCCTGCTAAACATCTTGAAATTTCAATTAAAAGAATAGGCGATAATGAACGTGAAATAGAAGTTAGCGATCCAAATGAAAATTATAAGTCTCTTATAGAGGCTCTCGAGGAAAAGTAGATGTATCAATTATTACTCGATAGTTCAAACACATATTTATCTGTTGGTCTTGCAAAAGATAAAAAGATTGTTGATAAGATTTCATATGAAGCTTGGCAAAGACAAAGCGAAATGATGATTACTGAAATCGACAATATTCTAAAAAGGAACAATGTTGATAAAAAAGATCTTGATGCAGTTGTTGTAGGCGTAGGCCCAGGTTCATACACAGGCGTTAGAATTGGAGTCACAATCGCAAAGACAATAGCGTATGCCTTAAAGATAAAACTTTATGGAAAATCTTCACTTTCTTTATTAAAAGACCCAGAAAAACCAACTATTTGTTTATTTAATGCACGTAGTGGAAGAAGTTATTTTGGTGTTTACAAGGGAAGAGAAGTTCTTGAAAAAGATGTTGTTTTAGAGAATGAAAAAGTTCTCGATTACATAAGTAAACATAAAGATTACATTGTTAACGGAGACACTTATCAAATTGGATTAGAGTCTGGACAATATGATGTAATTGATAACTTACTGGACTTTAATGAAAAAGAGGCTGTTGATCCATTTAGATTGAATCCAGTCTATCTCAAGGATTTATTAAAATGATCAAATATCGTCTCGCAACATTAAACGATTTTAATGATGTAGAAGAAATTGAGAATGAGTGTTTCAAAGAACCTTATTCAAATAGCGATTTACATTATGAGTTCGAAAAAAACCCTGTAAATAAAATTATTGTTGCAGAAAATGATGGTAAAGTTATTGGATTTATTGATTTTCTAATAACATTCAATTCCGCAACAATTATGCAAGTAGCTGTAACCTCAAAATTTAGAGGTCAAGGCATTGCAACAAAGTTACTTAACGAAATGATCGAATCATTTCCTAAAGAAGTTGACGATTTAGTCGAAAACGTAACTCTTGAAGTTAGAGAGAGTAACGTTGCCGCAAAGAATTTGTACTTAAAAAATGGGTATGAAGTTGTTGTGACAAAAAAGAATTATTACAAAGATGGAGAAAATGCAATCTACATGCTTAAGAGGTTATAAAAATGGCAATTATTCTAGGTATTGAATCAAGCTGTGATGAAACATCTATCGCTATCATCAAGGATGGCGAACTTTTGAGCAATGTCGTTGCAACTCAAATTGAAATGCATCAAAAGTTCGGCGGAGTTATGCCTGAACTTGCATCAAGACTTCATTGCGAAAACGCATTATTTGTTCTTGATGAAGCATTAACAAAAGCAAATATTACTTTGGACCAAGTTGATGCTTTTGCATTCACACGTGGTCCAGGTTTAATTGGTGCGCTTCATATTGGAATGCAAGTCGCCAAAACTTTAGCAGTTTTATATGATAAACCACTTATTCCAGTTCACCATTTAGCGGCACATATTTACGCTAATGAATACGTAAAACCATTAACATTCCCTGCTTTATCAATTGTTGTTTCAGGTGGTAATACAGAGTTTGTTTACATGAAAAAAGATATGGATTTTGAAATTATTGGTGAAACCAAGGATGACGCTATCGGAGAATGTTTTGATAAAGTAGCAAGAACCGTAGGTCTTCCTTATCCGGGCGGAATTCCTATTGATAAATTATCAAAGGAAGGTAAACACACTTACGATTTACCAATGCCACTTCACGATAATTCTCTAAATTTCTCATATTCAGGTTTAAAAACCGCTGTAATTAACCTAGTTAATAACGAAAAAGCTCGCGGTAATGAAATTAGAGTGCCTGATTTATGTAAATCATTCCAAGACACCGCTGTCGGAATGGTAATGGATCGATTAGAAAAAGCAATTAAGCGTTATGACATTAAACAAGTTGTTCTTGCTGGTGGCGTTAGCGCAAACTCTTACTTAAGAGAACAAATGCATCAAAGATTAGATGGCACAGATATCGATTTAATTGTTCCACCAATTTGGTGCACAACAGACAATGCGGCCATGATTGTAAGACTTGCTGAACACCTTTGGAAAATGGGTGTTACATGCGATCCAAGCGTGTCATGCGACCCTAACTGGCGCATTGATAAATATAAAACATTCTAGCGAACAACAAGTTGTTTGATATAATGTATTCATATATCGGAGGTTAAGAAAATGGAACCAAAAAGTGTATTAGTAACCGATTTATACACCCTTGTCGCTGAACAAGACGACAAAGAAATGAAGAAAATCCTTGATGAGATAAAGGATGTCTATGTTCAAGGATGGGTAAGAACTAACCGTGATAACGGTTCAGTTGGTTTTATCGCATTAAATGACGGAAGTTGTTTTAAAAATATTCAACTCGTTTACGATGCAAAAGTTGTTAAAGATTATGCTACTATAAGCCACGTTAATACTGGTGCAGCTTTATCAGTCATTGGAGAATTAGTTTTAACTCCAGGTGCAAAACAACCTTTCGAAATTCAAGTTAAAGAATTTGAAATAACAGGAACTGTTGATGCAGATTATCCACTTCAAAAGAAAGCTCATTCAATGGAATTCTTAAGAGAAATCGCTCACTTAAGACCAAGAGCAAATACATTTAACGCTGTTTTCAGAATGAGAAATGCTATGTCTATGGCAATTCATGAATTCTTCCAAAACGAAGGATTTATGTATGTTCATACACCACTTTTTACTGGAAACGATTGTGAAGGCGCAGGAAATACCTTTGGTATTGTTACCGGCAAGAAAAATTCAAGAACTGAATTCTTTGGCAAGGATGTTTCATTAACTGTTTCAGGTCAATTACATGTTGAACCATTTGCCTTAGCATTCCGTGATGTTTATACATTTGGTCCTACATTTAGAGCAGAACATTCAAATACAACACGTCACGCAAGTGAATTCTGGATGATTGAACCAGAAATGGCATTTGCTGATTTAAATGATGATATGAATTGCATCGAAGCATGCTTAAAACATTGTATTGATGTTGCACTTCATAGATACCCAGACGAAATGGATTTCTTTAACTCATTTATCGATAAATCCTTAAAGGATCGTCTACTCCAAGTCTTACATAGTGACTTTAAACGTATGACTTATACAGAAGCTATTGCCGAACTTGAAAAAGCTGTAAAAAACGGCCATAAATTTGACAATATGAAGATTTTCTGGGGCATGGATATGCAATCAGAACATGAACGTTACATTACTGAACAAGTCGTTAAAGGACCAGTTTTCGTTACTGATTATCCAAAAGAAATGAAAGCTTTCTATATGAGACAAAATGATGACGGAAAAACTGTTGCAGCATGTGACTTACTTGTTCCATATGTTGGTGAACTTGTTGGTGGTTCACAACGTGAAGAACGTTATGACAAGCTTAAAGCTCGTATGGATGAGCTCGGAATTACAAAAGGACTTGAATGGTACCTTGACACACGTAAATATGGCGGCTGCCCACATTCTGGATTCGGAATTGGTTTTGATCGTCTTCTTATGTATGTTACAGGAATGCAAAACATCAGGGATGTTCAACCATTCCCAAGAACAAGTGACCCAATCAAATATTAATTATGTTTAACGAAAGAAAAGAAAAAGAGCTACAGGAATTAACTCCTGCAGCTATCGAAGCTCAACGCAAGCAACATTCACTTAACCGTATTTTTGGTTTATTGTGTGTGTTTGCAGCCATTTTATTAGCTATGCTAATTTATGAAATTATCATAATGATAAAATAGCTTATTTATTTTCAACTGGATTAGAAGTTGGTTGCTCTTCAGGCACCAACTTTTTTCTATAAATTGATTTGGCAATTTTACGAATTCTAAAAGAACGAGCAATATAACCAAGGGTTTCAATTAAAATCCAAAGGTAACCAGCAATAGTTACTGGAACAAAAATGTATGAGAAAAGTGCTTTAATTGTTGGTTCAGGTTTAATAATTGGTGGCCAATCAGAAATAAGGTTAATTCCGAAGAATTTTTCTTTAGGAGCAGGGCCGAATTTGATTAAAATTGTTGCGAAACCATCGACATTATTGAATGGATTGTAACCCCAAGGAGCTCCACCAAATAAACAGTATAAAACGTATGCAATTCCGGCACCTAAAATGAGCATAAACGGAATTCTTGCTCTTACGTAGAAGGTGCGAATATTTTTTCTGATTCCAAAGTTAATAAACTTTGATTCTTTCTTAAAATATTCTGCTTTTGTGACATTTGCCATCATTTCATCAGCCTTAAGGCCTTGCTTTTTCATGCCGCTTTGAATTGCAGTTGCAATAGCTCCAACCAAGACGAAAATAATGATGAAAACCAGGAGCAATATTACTAATATTCTCTTAGTATTCTCAGACATTTTCTGCATCATCAGAATATTCATCGCTATTTTCTCCATTATTTACGTCATTTTGATTAGACGGTTCTATTGTTTCATCTAAATTAGATGATTGTTCAATTTCTTGATTATTTTGTGGTTCTGGCATTGGTTTTGATAGATTATCAATTCCATATGGTTGAACTGGTGTTACAGGTGCTTGAGGAGCTTGTTGCTGGTTAATAGCAGCTTGTGCTAATGCATTTTGATAAAGCACGTTAACCATTTGTCTAGTTTGATCATCGGCTTTTTCTTTTTCGAGCACTATTTTGCGAGCCTCAAGATCTTCAATAAGGTCATTATTGCTGTTTTTGCCTCTAAAGAATTCAAATACGTTAATGAAAAACATTACGATAAAAGTTGAGAGACAATAAACGCTATATAAACACCAAACGACTAAAATGAAAGGAAGCAATACTGTAATAAGTACGCCTTTTCCGAACATTTTTAGTAACTTTGCCATATTTATATTTTATCTATTGTTTCGACTTCTTCAAGAAGTAATGCAAAATAGATGCGATTGAAATAATAAATGGAATTGTTAAAAAGAGCATTAGATCAGCTCCGTTTTTAAAGAGTTTATACATAAATGCATAAACAAAAATTGTGACAAGTATTGATACAGCATCAAAAATAATTAAAATCTTCTCATTCTTTTTGAAATGGAAGATGACACTGAACACAGCAAAGTAAAATGAAAACGCCTCAAAAAGAAGGGCGAATTTCAATGAGAAAAATGCAAAACCAATTGCGACGATTAGGAACAAAATCGAACCAAGATTAGAAATCATCGAATAATCATTTTTATCATCTTCTTTTAGTTTCAATTTTCTAAGCTCATTATCGACTACAATGAATGATAAAATTACTTGAATTAAAGACACCAAAAATAGACCCAAAACAAATAGTGTATTAAACCAAAATCTACTGGAAATCCTTAATATTTTTGCGATAAAATCGAGCAAATCAGTATTTCCAATTGCATCAATTATTTGGATAGAAACAAATGATAAAATTGATTGAATTGCAGTGGCCAAAAATATTGCAAACATGTCAGGCAATTTCTTCTTCGAAACAAGCCCGAAAATGTAGCCAGTAAAGATTGATGGAACAATATAAAAAATGGTGAAATCTATTTGTGATAAAGTTACAACAATTGATAGCCCGATTGTGGCTAATGCATAGATAGGAAACCAGCGGTCTTTACAATTGATTTCAACAACCGCGCTGGTTAGTGGTAGAAAGATAATTAAGATAATAGAAAATAGCGGAACATAAAGAGACAATAAAGAACAGATTACATTGATGGCTACAAAAAAAGCCATAAAACATATAGTCCTTATTAATGTTGATTTTTTATTATTAAAAACTTCCATTAAATATATTATATACAAACTTCATTAACATAAAACCATTTTTTTACCGTATCTAGTTAGTGGAGGGTGTTATGAAAAAGATACTTAAATTATTTATTACTGTTCCTATTTTATTTAGCGCTGGTTGCGATCTAAAAACTGAAGAAAAAGAAGACGTTCACTACACAATTGAAGATGTCCCAGTTAGTCATGATTATTCTGAAGTTAAAGAATTTGAAATTGAGTTCAATGAAATCTTTACTCCAAATCTTGATTGCTATTTTGTCTACTTCTATTCAATTAATTGCAATCACTGCCAAGAGTTAAAAGATTTTATGATTGAGAAAGCTATTGAAAGGAACGACATTTATTTTGTTAAAGCTTCAAACAAAGTGCCACTAGAAGATGATGTTCTTTACACAATTGGTGCGGGAAAAACCGAGGATATTGCTATTTTAGGCTATCCATCAATGCTTAAAATTGAACATCATATTGTTACAAAAAACGTTGCTGGTCAAATTGCTATCAAACAACTTCTAAACTAATACTTAATTTACTTGAGTAATTACTATAATTGTAGTAAAATATTACATAGTAATAAGTTAGTTAATTATATGGATTACAGAAGTTTGCTAAATGAACGTCAATTTGAAGCTGTTAGCACGCATGCACAATATGCACGTGTTGTGGCAGGAGCTGGTTCTGGAAAAACTAGAGTTTTAACATACCGAATTTCTTACTTAATTAGTGAGATGAATGTTGATCCGAATCAAATCGTCGCAATTGCATTCACAAACAAAGTTGCAGCCGAGATGAAGGAAAGAGCATTAAAGCTTTTGAATGGTGTCGGAAGTGGAATTACAGTTTCAACTTTCCACTCTTGGTGTGCAAGATTTTTGAGAAAAGAAATTGATGTTTTAGACTTCCCAGTTAACTTTACAATTATGGATGAAGAAGACACCGAAACTTTAATTAAAGACATCGGTGTTGAGCTTGGCTATAAACGAAATGATGATGTTGTGAAAATTGCAATTAACTACATTGCCTCCGAGAAATGTAAGGGCAATTATCCAGAAGACATTTTGCTTGATAAAGACTCTATCGAAAAGATAAAAGTTGCAAACAAAATCTTCCATATTTATGAAGACAGAAAAGACAAAATGTTCTCACTGGATTTCGATGATTTATTGTTAAGAACCATACAAATTCTCGAGGAATTCCCGAATATTCGCGCAAAATGGCAAGGAAGAATTTCTCATATTTTGATTGATGAATTTCAGGATGTTAACGATGTTCAATTCAAACTTGTTAAGTTACTAATGAAGGATTCCACAAACCTTTACGTTGTCGGTGATCCAGACCAAACTATTTACACTTGGAGAGGTGCAAATCAAAACATTATTTTGAATTTCAACAAAACATTTCCTCTTGCTGAAACTTTAATTCTTGACCGCAATTATCGATCAACAAAAACGATTCTAAATCACGCAAATAAATTAATAGCTCACAATAAGAAACGTGTGCCGAAAGATTTGTATACAGATTCAGATAAAGGTGATCCAGTGAAGGTTGAAGTCTCGAGAAAAAGAGATGATGAAGCTTTCTATCTTGCTAATGAAATTGAAAATATAGTTAGAAAATATCCTGGAACAACTTATCGTGACATTGTCGTTCTTTATAGAGCAGCTTATTTAACACTTCCTTTTGAGAACGAATTTATGAGAAGACAAATTCCTTATCAAATTTATGGCGGAATTAAATTCTTCCAGCGTAAAGAAATTAAGGATGTTTTGGCATATTTTAGACTTATTTATAATAAGAAAGACGATTTAAGTTTTGAAAGAATTATTAATACTCCAAGACGTGGTATCGGTGACTCAACTCTAGATATTTTAAAAGCTGAGAAAGAAGCCGCAGGCCTTTCTTATATTGAATACTTAGAAAATATTGAAAAATACGAAACTGAAGTTAAGGCAAAAAATATTTTGTCCTTAGTAGTTGTAGTTAATAAGTTAAACGAAACAAAAAAGAAATTAGAAGAAAATCTTGAAGCCTATCCAAAAATTCTTGAAGATTTTGTTCGTGACATTGGTTATTACGAATTCTTAACAACTGATGAAGAAACTGCTGAAGAACGTCTTCAAAACGTGAAATCATTATTCGATAACATCATCGACTTTTTACGTAATAATCCTGACTCAAGTTTCGAAACATACTTAGAAAATGCGTCGCTTCAAACTTCTCAAGATGAAATCAAGGACGGAAACTTTGTTTCACTTATGACAATTCACGTCGCAAAAGGACTCGAATTTAATCACGTTTTTGTTGTTTCAATGATTGATGGTGTTTTTCCATCGCAAAGAACAATGGATGATGCTGGAGACGACGGGCTTGAGGAAGAAAGAAGACTTGCTTACGTCGCATTTACACGTGCTAAAAAACATCTCTACATTTCAACCAACGCATCATATTCCTTTGTATTACAAAGAGAGTCTCAAATATCGCGCTTTATTGAAGAAGCTGAATTGATTATTCCTAGAAAAGAAATTTATAAACCGCGAATGCAAACTTATGCAGACTTAGGATTCTTTAGTGATAATCCATCTTCAAATAATATTTCGCAGCTTTATGAAGAACCAGAAGCTCCAACAGAAAACGGAATACGAGATTGGAAGGTTGGAGATATCGCCATTCACGATGTATTTGGCCGAGGAACAGTCGTATCCATCATAGATGGCACAATCCTTCAAGTTGACTTCGAACAACACGGAAAGAAATCAATTCTTGCATCACATCCTAAAATACATAAAGAAGAGAAAGGGGCAACAGCATGACATTACAAGAAGCAAAGCTTAGAGCTGAAGAAATTACTAGAACAGTCGAAAAGTGGTCTTATGAATACTATGTTTTAGATAACCCTTCGGTTCCTGATAGCGAATATGACAAATTAATGAATGAATTGATTGCTATCGAAAAACAATATCCAGAATTAATTACACCTCTTTCACCAACTCAAAGAGTTGGAGGCACCGTTTTAGACGAATTCCAAAAGATTACTCATAAACGAATGATGCTTTCGCTCGCAAACGCATTTAATGCTGATGATTTACGCGATTTTGATAAGAAAATTCGTGATGTAATTGGCGGCGATAAAGTCGAATACATGTGTGAGATGAAAATTGATGGACTTGCAATGTCCCTTGATTTTGCAGATGGAAAAATTAATTATGCTGCTACACGTGGTGACGGAAATGAAGGTGAAGATGTTACAAATAACGTTTTAACTATTCATTCAATTCCAACACGCGTTGATGAAAATAGGTCATTCGAAGTTCGTGGCGAAGTTTATATGCCAAAGAAAACTCTTGAAATGTTAAATAAAGAAAGAGAAGAAAAAGGAGAGCCATTACTTGCGAATGCAAGAAATGCTGCAGCAGGATCAATTAGACAATTAGATAGTTCAATCGCTGCAAAACGTAAACTTGAAGCTTATTGGTATTACTTAGTAAATGCTGATGAATTAGGCTTTAAAAAACATTCAGATGCTCTTGATTATTTGACTAAAATTGGCTTTAGAACAAACCCTGAAAGAAGAATATGTAATGGCATCGAAGAAGTTATTGCATACATAGTAGAGTACACCGAAAAACGTCCAAATTTAGATTATGATATTGATGGAATTGTTATTAAAGTTAACGATATTACAAAATATAACGTTTTAGGTTATACCGCAAAAACTCCAAAATGGGCAATTGCATACAAATTCCCACCAGAGGAAGTTATTACTAAACTTGAAGACATTATTTTTACTGTTGGAAGAACAGGGAAAATTACTCCTAACGCAGTCATTACTCCAACTAGAGTCGCTGGTTCAGTAATTTCTAGAGCAACTCTTCACAATGAAGATTTTGTTAACGAAAAAGGGCTTAAAATCGGTGATTACATAGTAATTAGAAAAGCCGGAGATGTTATTCCTGAAGTTGTTAGAGCACTTCCTGAAAGAAGAAACGGAAGCGAAAAAGACTTTGTCATGATTGATACTTGCCCAGTGTGTGGAGCACCACTTGTAAAGAAGGATGCAATGCATTTCTGCGTTTCACCAACTTGTCCTGCAAGACAAATAGAAGGAATTATTCACTTCTCGAGTCGTGATGCAATGGATATTGAAACGATGGGTGAAAAAGTTAGTGAAGAATTCTTCAACATTGGATTAGTTAACTCAATTCCTTCAATTTATGATCTTTGGACTAGACGTGAAGAGATTGTAGGAAGAGAAGGTTGGCAAGAAAAATCTGTCGACAATCTTTTAGATGCCATTGAAAAATCAAAGTCAAATTCACTTGAAAAATTACTCTTTGGTTTAGGTATTAAAGAAGTTGGCGAGAAAATGGCTAAGACACTTGCAAAACGATATTTGGAACTTGAAAAATTCTTTGAATTAAGCGAAGAAGAATTAATGGAGATTCCGGATGTTGGACCTGTTGTAGCTCATTCAATTTTCACTTATTTCCATGATGAAAATAATATAAATATGATTAACTCTCTAAAAGAGAAAGGACTTAATTTCTCTTATTTAGGGAAGATTGAAGTTGATACAAGCTCTCCGTTTTATGGGAAGACCTGCGTCCTTACAGGAACACTTTCCAAATACGGAAGAAAGGAAGCGACTGAGATTCTTGAAAATCTCGGCGCTAAAGTTGCAGGCTCAGTTTCCGCCAAAACAGATTATGTTATTTATGGCGAAGAAGCTGGTTCAAAACTTGATAAAGCACACGCCTTAGGTATAAGCACTCTTAATGAAGAAGAGTTTGAAGAATTACTTCAAAAATAGTATCATATAAAACCGTTATGAAAGATTACAACATTAATGTATTAAAAGACGCAGCAAATAGATTGCTGTTTGATATGTCCGATAGTGAATATGAAACTTTGCTAAAAGAGTTTGATATTGTCACTAAACAAATGGACATTATTGGCTCAAATAAGGACATTGATAAATATGAGCCAATGACTTTTCCTTTTGAATGTACAACTTCATTCCTTAGGGAAGATAAACCAGGCACTCCTCTTGAAAGAGAAGATGCTTTAAGAAACTCCAAGCGTAAAGTTGGAGGCCAAATCAAGTTACCAAAGGTGGTGCAATAATATGTACGAAGGAAAGACGATATTAGAACTTCATGAATTGCTTCTATCTAAGAAGGTAACTCCATTAGATTTAGCAAAAGATGCAATTGAGCTTTCTAAGAAAGATGCAAACAATGCATTTGAATATATCATGGAAAAAGAGGCTTTGGAAATTGCCTCAAAATTAACTGAACCAGAAGAAAATAACCCATTATGGGGTATTCCTTTTGTCATTAAAGACAACATGTCCACAAAAGATGTTCCTACAACAGGAAGCTCAAATATTTTGAATGGTTATGTTCCGGTTTTTGATGCAACAATTGTTGAAAAACTTAAAAATGCAAAAGCAGTTCCAATAGGAAAAACAACACTTGATGAACTCGCAATGGGCGGTACAGGTACAAGCGGACACTTAGGAATGACATTTAACCCATACGACGAAACACACACAAGGTTAGTGGGTGGTTCCTCATGTGGATCTGCAGCCGTAACAGCCGCAGGAATTGTGCCATTCGCACTTGCATCCGACACAGGCGACTCCACAAGAAAACCAGCTTCTTATGCAGGACTTGTTGGTTTTAAACCAACATGGTCTAGAATTTCTAGATTTGGTTTATTCCCATTCTGTCCTTCAATGGATACAGTTGGTATTTTTGCTCGTAACGTCAAAGACGTTGCTATTGTTACAGAAGTTTTATCAGGAAGAGATGAAAAAGATTCAACTTCATCCACAAAACCTGTTGAACATTATTTCCAAGAAATTGAAAAACCTCTTAAGAGCAAGAAAATTGCAGTTATTAAAGAGATTGTAGACTCTATTAAAGAAAAATATGTTTTAGATGCATTTGAAAATACTTTAAATAAACTTAAAGCAAATGGTTTTGAAATTAACACAGTTTCTATGCCTGTTGAAGTTTTAACTTCATTATTCCCTACATATTTTGTTATTTCCTGTGCAGAAGCCACATCAAATAACGCAAATTTGGATGGAATTAAGTTTGGTCCACTTTCTAATGGGGCAACTTTTGAAGAAGTTATGAAAGAAGCTAGAACTAAAGGTTTTGGTGAACTTATTAAACGTAGATTTATCATTGGAAGCTATGCTTTGATGAAAGAAAATAAGGAAGAATTATTTAATCGTGCTCAAAAGAATAGAAGAAGAGTTGTTGATTTGATTAACAATATCTTAAAAGATAACGATTTTATTTATCTTCCAGCAGCTCCAGGCATTGCTCCTAAGAAAGATGAATCAAGCGATAGACTTTCTGATGAATATTTAATTGCTGATAATCATCTTTGTATGGGCAACTTTGCTGGTCTTCCATCAATTACTCTTCCAATTGGATTTAAAGATAATATGCCATTTGGTGCAAACCTCATGGGAAGAGCATTTGAAGAATGCGAACTTTTAAAAGCTGCTAATGAACTTGAAAAAGTCACCGGACTTGCAAATATCGTAGCAAAAGGAGGTAGAAAATAATGGAATTTGAACCAGTTATCGGTCTTGAAATTCACGTTGAACTTAAGACTAAGTCAAAAATGTTTTCTGATGCCCCTGTTGCTTATGGAAAAGAGCCAAACACTTTGTGCGCACCACTTGATATGGCGTTTCCAGGAACAATGCCGGTTGTAAATAAAGAAGGGGTTATTTACGCAATTAGAGTGTGTAATGCACTTCATATGAGCATTGATAATGTTTTACATTTTGATCGTAAAAATTATTTCTATAGCGACCTTCCAAAAGGTTATCAAATTACTCAAGATAGACGTCCAATAGGAAGTGAAGGTTATCTTGAAATTGAAGTTGATGGAAAAACCAAGAAAATTGGAATCGAAAGACTTCACATGGAAGAAGATACTTGTAAACAACTTCACTTACCAGGTTTTACACTTTTAAATTACAACCGTGCCGGAACCCCACTTATTGAAATTGTTTCTAAGCCAAAACTTAGAAGCGGTGAAGAAGCAATGAAATATGTTGAAAAGATTCGCTCAATTGTTGTTTTCTCAGGCGTTAGTGATGGCAAGATGGAAGAAGGATCTCTCCGTGTTGACACAAACGTTTCTATTAGACCAAAAGGATCAAACGAATTTGGAAAGAAAGTTGAAGTTAAAAACATTAACTCCATAAATTACGTCCAAAAAGCAATTGATTTTGAAGTCGCTCGCCAAGCCAAAATTATTGAATCTGGCGGAGAAATCCTCCAAGAAACCCGTAGATTTGACGATAAAAAGGGTGAAACAATTTCAATGCGTTTGAAGACTGATGCAGTTGATTATAAATATTTCCCTGAAGGCAATATTACACCAATTGCATTAAGCGATGAGTTTATTGAAGACGCTATTTCATCATGCCCAGAACTTGCTGAATCAAAGAAAAATCGTTACATCAAAGAACACGGCC
Source organism: Bacilli bacterium (assembly GCA_045628045.1). Classification (GTDB taxonomy): domain Bacteria; phylum Bacillota_I; class Bacilli_A; order RFN20; family CAG-826; genus Fiminaster. The sequence goes on along the minus strand of JAZQOV010000001.1, from coordinate 17,826 downwards.
TTAATGACTACGATGCTTCTTTACTTGTAAGCGAAAAAGCAGTTTCTGATTATTACGATGAAGCCACAAAATCTTCTAATGCTTATAAACTTTTAGCAAACTGGATTAACGTTGATGTTGCAGCATATTTAAACAAAAACGTTATCTCAATTAAAGAATTCCCAATTAAACCAAATACTTTAGTTGGACTTGTTAATATGGTTGCATCTAACGAAGTTAACTCAAATCAAGCAAGAGAAATTTTTGCTAAGATGCTTTCAGACAATCTAGATGCTAAAAAAGCAAAAGAAGCACTTGGTATCTCTTCACAAATTAGTGATCTTTCATTTATTAAAGACGCTGTAAATGCTGTGCTTGAAGAAAACCCACAAGCAATCATTGACTACAAAGAAGGCAAAGGAAGAGCTCTTGGTTTCTTGGTTGGTCAAATTATGAAAAAGACACAAGGAAAAATTAATCCAAAAATTACTTCCGATTTATTATTAGAGGAGCTAAACAAACGATGAAAAAGATTCTAGTTACAGGTGGAATGGGCTACATTGGCTCGCACACTGTTATCCAACTTATTGAAGCAGGATACGATCCAATTATTGTCGATAATCTCTGCAACTCAAAACCAGAAGTATTGAACAGAATTGAAAAAATAAGCGGAAAAAGACCACTATTTTATGAATATGACGTTCGTGATGAAGCTCACGTTAACGAAATTTTTGATAAACATGAAATTTCTGCTGTTATTCATTTTGCAGGTTTAAAATCTGTTGGTGAATCAGTTCAAAAACCAGACCTTTATTTTGATAACAATATTGGGTCAACCAATGTTCTTTTAAGCGCCATGGAGAAACATGGTTGCAAGAATATTGTTTTCTCAAGTTCTGCAACAGTTTATGGAAATCCAAAACGTGTTCCAATTTATGAAACAGATGAAATTGGCGGAACCACAAATCCATATGGTGAAACAAAATATCGTATTGAATTAATGCTTCAAGATTTAGCTAAGAAAGATAAAAGCTGGAACATTGCGCTTTTAAGATATTTCAATCCTATTGGAGCACATGCTTCAGGACTTATTGGCGAAGACCCACAAGGTATTCCAAATAATTTAATGCCATATATTACTCAAGTGGCTGTTGGTAAACTTGAAGAATTAAAAGTATTTGGAAACGATTATGATACAGTTGATGGAACTGGTGTTAGAGATTATATTCACGTTGAAGATTTGGCTCATGGCCACATTCTTTCAATTAAAAAACTTGAAACAAATCCAGGTCTTGTAATTTATAACTTAGGAACTGGAAAAGGTACATCGGTTTTAGAACTTGTACACGCTTTTGAAAAAGCAAATAACATTACAATTAAATTCAAAATTGTTGATCGTCGTCCAGGTGATATTGCATCATGTTATGCTAATGCAGATAAAGCCTATAAAGAGATGGGATTTAAATGCACACATGACATTGTTGATGCATGTCGTGATTCTTGGAATTGGCAAAAAAATAATCCTAGAGGATTCGATAAATAGAGGAAAAATCCTATGGAAAAACACGGAATTTCTATTAAAACTGTAAATGGCGACACCCTTTTTGGTTTCGCTTGGGAAGTCCCTTCTCCTGAAGGTGTTTTAATTATTACCACAGGTATGGAAGAGTACGCTGGACGCTATGATGATTTTGCAAAATTTATTAATGCACACAACTACAATGTTTATTGCGTTGATTATTATGGTCATGGTGAAAATGCACTTACCCTTGATGAATTAGGAATCGTTCCACGTTCATTCTTTTCAAAGTCAGTTAGAATTATTGATGACGTTGCAAAGAAATACGCAATTAAAAATAAACCATTAGTTGTTTTGGGACATTCAATGGGTTCATTTATTGTTCAAGACTTCATTCAACGTTACTCTAAACGTGCAAGTAAAGTTGTTATTGTTGGAACAAATGGACCAAATGCGAAATTAGCTTACGCAGTTGGTTATCCATTAGCTAGACTTATTTGCAAATTTAAAGGCGAGACCAAAAAAGCAAAAATGCTCGCTAATTTAGCAGTAGGAAGTTATGGAAAATCAATCAAAAATAGAAAGACTGATTTAGATTGGCTTTCATTTAATGAAGAAAATGTCCAAAACTACATTAAAGATCCAAAATGTGGCCATCCTTCATCAAATGGTTTCTATAGAGAGTTACTTAAAGGCAATCATAGACTCTATAAAAATAAGTTTTTACATAAGATTCGTAAAGATTTACCAGTTTTAGTTATTGCGGGATACGATGACCCTGTTGGCGCATGCGGAAAAGGACCAAAAGCCCTTGTTAAGCTTTATAAGAAACTAGGTATGAATAATGTTGAACTCAAATTATATGAAAATATGAGACATGAAATTCTTAATGAAACAAATAAGAAGGATGTCTATGAGTACATTTGGAACTTTATTAAGGCATAAAGTATGAAAAGAAAAACAATTAAACGTATCCGTAAATTTACAAGTGATCGCGAGTGGAATAAGTTCCATACACCTAATGCTTTAGCTAAAACTATCGCAATTGAATCCACTGAATTACTCGAATGTTTTCAATGGAATGAGAATTTTAAGCTCGAAAAGGTCAAAGAAGAACTCGCAGATGTCATAGTAAACTGCCAAAACCTGGCCGATGAGCTCAATTTAGACCTCGACGAAGTCGTTAATCAAAAAATGGACCAAAACGAAAAAAAATATCCGGTCGAAAAATTCAAAGGAATTGCGAAAAAATATAACGAGTAATATCATTAATGATATTAAATAAGTCTGGTTAACATAACCGGACTTTTTATTTTAAACTTTGTGATTACTCCGACCATTTTTAAGAAAAAGTTATACACTGTATATATTTTGAATGCTTTTATAAGGCAAGTTTTTTATTTCTCTTGTATAATAATTGCGATCTAAGAAATCTCTTGAAAAAGAGTTGGTATACTCTGCTCGCAGAGTATATTTTAAAAACGCAAAAATGGAGGGAAAATATGATTAAAATTCAAAAAAGAGACGGCTCAATTATCGATTTTGATATAAAAAAGATTGAGAACGCAATTGAACGTGCTTTTATGCAAGAGCACAAATTCTATACTAAAGATATTATAGAAATGCTCGCGTTACGCGTAACAGCAGATTTCAATAACAAAATTAAATCAGATGAAACTATTTCAATTGAGGACATTCAAGACTCAGTTGAGGTCGTTTTAGTACAAAGTGGATATGTTGACGTTGCTAAATCATACATGGTTTATAGAAAACAACACGAAAACCTCCGTTCTATCTCCCAGACAAGTATTGATTACAAGAACGTCATTGATAATTACTTAAAAATTAGCGACTGGAGAGTTAAAGAAAACTCAACAGTTACTTATTCTGTTGGTGGTTTGATCCTTTCGAACAGCGGCGCCATTACTGCTAACTATTGGTTAAGTGAAATTTATGATAAGGAAATTGGTGATGCACATAAAAATGCTGATATTCACATTCATGACTTATCAATGCTTACAGGTTATTGCGCAGGTTGGTCACTTAAACAGCTTATTCAAGAAGGTTTAGGTGGTGTTTCTGGCAAGATCACATCCTCTCCAGCTTCTCACTTATCAACTTTATGTAACCAAATGGTTAACTTCCTTGGAATTATGCAAAATGAATGGGCTGGCGCTCAAGCTTTCTCTTCATTTGATACTTATTTAGCACCATTTGTTAAAGTTGATAATCTTTCATATAAAGAAGTTAAACAATGCATTCAATCATTTGTCTTCGGCGTTAACACTCCATCTAGATGGGGAACACAAGCTCCATTTACAAACATTACATTAGACTGGGTTGTTCCAAATGATATGGCAGAACTCAACTGTATTGTTGGTGGTAAAGAAGTTGATTTCAAATATAAAGATTGCAAGGCTGAAATGGACATGGTTAACAAAGCCTTTATTGAGGTTATGATTGAAGGCGATGCTAATGGACGCGGCTTCCAATATCCAATTCCAACTTACTCAGTTACAAAAGATTTTGACTGGTCAGAAACTGAGAACAATAAACTCTTATTTACAATGACTGCTAAATACGGAACACCATATTTCAGTAACTACATTAATTCCGACATGGAACCAAGTGATGTTAGAAGTATGTGCTGTCGTTTACGCCTAGATTTACGTGAATTACGCAAGAAATCCGGTGGATTTTTCGGTTCTGGTGAGTCTACAGGCTCTGTTGGTGTTGTTACAATTAACATGCCAAGACTTGCATATTTAGCAACTGATGAAGCAGATTTCTACACACGTTTAGACAAGATTATGGACATCTCAGCTCGTTCATTAAAAGTTAAAAGAACAACAATCACAAAACTTCTTGAAGCTGGTCTTTATCCATTTACAAAACGTTATCTTGGAACATTTGCAAATCACTTCTCAACAATCGGATTAGTTGGTATGAATGAAGCATGTTTAAATGCTAGATGGTTAAGAAAAGATTTAACAAACCCAGAAGCTGTTCAATTTACTAAAGATGTTTTAAATCACATGAGAGAAAGACTCTCTGACTACCAAGAACTTTATGGTGATCTTTATAACCTTGAAGCTACACCTGCTGAATCAACTTCATATCGTCTCGCAAAACACGATAAAGAAAAATATCCAGACATTATTTGTGCTTCAGAAGGAGTTGCAAAGACACCTTATTACACAAACTCATCACACCTTCCTGTTGAATTTACCGATGACATATTTAAAGCACTTGATATTCAAGATGGTCTTCAAACACTTTACACCTCAGGAACAGTCTTCCATTGTTTCTTAGGACAAAAGCTTCCATCTTACAAATCATGCATGAATTTAGTGAGAAAAATAGCGGAAAACTACCATATTCCTTACTATACAATGTCTCCAACTTACTCAATTTGTAAGGATCACGGATATCTTGATGGCGAACAATATACCTGCCCACATTGTGGTCAAAAAACTGAAGTTTATTCCAGAATTACTGGTTACTATAGACCAGTTCAAAACTGGAACGACGGCAAGGTTGCAGAGTTTGGCCAACGTAAAGAATATGATCCAAATAAATCACATTTAACACACGAACTTCACGCAAAAGAAAATGAATGTGAAAGAAATGCAACGCTTGGCGGAATTATGCTTTTTGGAACTAAGACCTGCCCAAATTGTAAAATGGCAAAAATGCTTTTAGACAAGGCACACATTCAATATAAATGGGTTGATGCAGAAGAAAATGTTGAACTCACTAAGAAATACGGAGTTCATAAAGCTCCAACCTTACTTGTACCAAACGGTGACAAGATTGATGCATACGAAAATGCCTCAAGCATTAAAGGTTATATAGAAAGCCAAAAATAAAATGCATGACATTATTATTATAGGCGGTGGCCCATCAGGAATTACTGCCGCCTTATACGCATTAAGAAGTAATAAAAAAGTTTTAATACTGGAGAAAGAAAATTTTGGTGGTCAGATTGCTAATTCACCAAAAGTAGAAAATTATCCAACTATTAAAGAAATTTCGGGTGCAGAATTAACAGACAAAATGGTTGATCAAATAATGTCACTTGGTGTCGATTTTGAGCTAGAAAACGTGGAAAATATCCAGAAAAACGGGGATATTTTCAAGGTTTCAACGAATTACAACCAATATGAATGTAAAGCCGTTATAATTGCAAACGGAGTTGAACATAGAACATTTAATCTTCCTAATGAAGAGAATTTAATTGGACATGGTGTTTATTATTGTGCTGTTTGCGATGGACCAATGTATAAAGGCAAAGAAGTTTATTTAATTGGAGATGCAAATACAGCACTTCAGTATGCTCTTTTACTAGCAGGTTTCTGCACAAAGGTTCATATGTTTACTTTATTTGATCATTTCTTTGGTGATCCAGTATTACAAGATAGAGTTAACAAAAAAGAAAATATTTTTGTAACTAACAACATGAGTCTTCTTGAATATGTTGGAAAAGATAAACTTGAAGGTTTAGTTTTTGAAAACACTATGACAAAAGAAAAATTTGAATTTAAAACAGACAACGTGTTTGTTTCAATTGGTCAAAAACCAAACAATGAAGTCTTCTCAAATTTAGTTGATCTTGATGAAGGATTTATCGTTACTGATGAAAACATGTGCACTAAAACTCCTGGTGTCTATGCTTCCGGTGACACAAGAAAAAAGGCAATCAAACAAGTTGTGACTGCCTGCAATGATGGTGCTATCGCTGCAATGTCTGCAGTTAAGTATCTTGGTTAATAGCCTCTAAGTTCTGTTGGAACAAATTTAGATAAAATATCTTTAAATGAATTGGCTTCTTCGAGAGAAATCTCGTGGAGGCCTTTTTGTATAACACCTTCTCTATTCACGAATTTTTGCAAATAGAGTTTCTTATGTCCTTTTACAAGTTTTGCCATTTCAGTAATTGAATTAACGTCGTGAAACTCTTTAACTAATGTTGTACGTAATTCGTAAAAAACACCGGAATTCCTGAGAATTTCTAAAGATTTCTTGATGTTTTCGATGTTTATTACTTTGCAACCGGTTGTTTTAGGATACATTGTTTCAGAGTTCTTAACATCCATCGCAACGTAATCTAAAAGTTTTTTATCAAGCAAATTTTTTAAGACTTCTGGGTTAGATCCGTTTGTGTCTAATTTGATTAAAAATCCTAATTCTCTAATTTTTAAAATTCTTTCTTCAAGTTCAGGCATAAGCGTTGGTTCACCACCAGTGATTACAACAGCATCAATTAATTTAACTTTTGTTTTGAGATAAGAAAGTATTTCCTCAAAAGGAATTTCAGTATTCGCATTTAATACAGATTCGCCATTATGGCAAAATAGGCATCTAAAATTACATGCAGGTGAAAATAGAACCACTGATACTTTTTCGTCGTAGTCTAGAAGTGAAAATTTATCGATGCCAACGAATTCCATATAACTAATTATATAAAATTTTTATGTAATTTGTTATAATTTTCTCTAGAGGTAGATTTATGACTATAAAAGAATACATTGCGTTTCGCAAAGAAGAATTAAAAGCAGAAGTTTTAAAAATGGATAAAAAACCAACACTTGTTATTGTCCAATTAAATGAAGATGAAGCAAGTAAAGCCTACGTTAAAGGAAAGCTCAAAGATTCTGCGGAAATAGGAATTGATGCGAAACTTATAAAACTACCTGTTGATACTTCTGAGAAGGCACTTCTTAAAGTCATTGCTAAACTCAATAGAAACAAAAAAGTTGATGGGTTTATTGTTCAAATGCCTCTTCCAAAACAAATTAATGAAGAAACAGTTAAACTTGCCATTTCACCGTTGAAGGATGTCGATGGTTTTCATCCATTAAGTGTACTCAATCCGTGCACACCACAAGGAATAATGAATTATTTAAAGCACGAAAACGTGCAATTTCTCGGGAAAAACGCGGTTGTTATTGGTAGATCAAACATTGTTGGCAAGCCAATGGCAAAGATGTTACTAAAAGAAAGCTGCAACGTAACAGTACTTCATTCAAAGACTTCTCATGAAGATATGAAAACTTATCTTGAGAACGCAGACATAGTTGTTGTGGCAGTCGGAAAGAAACACTTAATTACAAGTGAATATAAATTTAAAGAGTCAGCAATCTTAGTGGATGTTGGAATTAATAGAGATGAAGATGGACTTCATGGTGACATTGAACCAGGACAAAAGGTTGCACTTCAAACACCAGTTCCTGGTGGTGTTGGTCTATTAACTAGGTTAGCTCTTACAGAGAATTTGATAAAAATTCATAAATAAAACTCGGCGAACCGAGTTTTATTTTTATTCTGCTTGCGTCAAACTACTTATGAAGTCTGGCACTAATAAGATTTGCCACATTGCTTTACCACTACTGTAATCAAGTTGTCTTGCGATGTAATAAATCTCAATTGGAGTTTCTTCGCAAAGATATTCTTCATAAATTGGGTTGAATAAATATAATTCATCTTCTGTTGTGTTCCAGAAGTTACTATTTTTGATAAGAACTACGTTGTAGTTAGCCATAGCATTTGTTTTACCAGAAATGATTGTTGTACGTGGAGTATCTGAAATTCCGACGTATAATTTGCCACCTTCTTCTACCGCGACCATGTATGCGGTTGTTTTATAAAATGAGCTATAAACATTAACAACTGCTGGATAACGTGTGCTTGTGTCATCTTGCGAGCCTTTAATTGCTTTAAGTTCGCTTATTGATAATGATGTTGCGGCAGTTTTGTAGTCAAATGTAACTGTACCTTCATTAACTGGAGTAATTTTGAAAGCAATAATAATTGGAGATAAGTTCTTTAATGAAATAATTCCGGTAACGTTATAAATTTTGCCTTCTGTTGCTCCAGAAAGGTTAAATGCGTTAACTCTAATGTTCTTTGTACCATCTGTAAAGTTATAGTAACGTTTACCTTGTCCATCAGCTTCTACATAGTAGCATTTCAAATTATTCACTGTAACAACATCACCATAACCATGACCTGCGCAGTTATAATTAACGTTTTGAGCTTTAGTGTAGAATTGTTCTAATGTGACTGTTTCTTGAGAAAGAGAAGCAAAATCAACAGTGATGTTTAAGGCTGAATCATATTTAAATTCTGTAACCACAATTTCAGGATGACCAAGATATTCGGAAATATAACCTGAAACAACATATTTTGAGGTGTCTTTGCAAGCATAATCTGCAACCTTGCCCCATAATGATGTGCCTTGATTATTAACAGTGGTTGCTGCGGCAATTACGCCTGTTGCATCACCCATAATAACTTTTCCGTGTTCAGAAACGTTTAATCCATAAGCAGCGGATGATTTGATTAAATCAAACTTTGCTAAGGCATAACCTTTAATTGTGACTAAACGTTTTTCGTTTACACCATTACCAAATGCGTTTTTATTTACTGGGTGTTCAGCGATATATTCTTTAACTTCTTTAATGGTCTTTTCGCCGAGATCTACAAATGTATTGTCATCTTCCTCAGCACTTCCTTCAAAACAAAGTGTAAAAGCTTCAAAAGCTCTATAACCACTTGTTCCTGAAATGGAGAAGACAATCTCTTTGGCTTCGCCAACCCAAGCACCATTATCAAAAGAACCAGTACTTACTGTCATTCCATTTCCTTTATCATTCTCACCTAAAGTGAATGAGATTTTCTCTAATGTATTTACGGAAGAAGTGACTGTGAAAGTATTTCCCCAATAAAGACGCGCTTCGTATTTATTTTTAGTGGTCTTTTGGATTATTGGTTTGTTGTTATATGTGTTTTCACCAATAGCAAAAGAAATTGTATAACCTTTAAATGTAATTGGGTTTTCAATAAGTTCTTGTCTTTCAAAAGAATAACCTTGGGTATTTAAATCGAAAGTATCCTCTATGAGGATTTTCTCTTGTTCTTTTTTATTTACGGTAACACTACATGAAGAAGTTTTATTTCCATCAATAGTGGTAACAGTAATATTGCAAGTTCCTTCACTTATTGCGTTTACAACGCCATTTGTAACATTAGCAACACCAGCATTAGAAGTTGACCAAGTAACGTTTTTATTTTCAGCGTCTACAGGGAGAATTGTGTATGAAAGAGTTTCGCTTTCTCCTTCAGTAAGAGTAAGCGATGTTTTATTTAAAGAAATAGAGTCTACTTTTACAGGTGTATCATCTTCATGATCATCGTCATCTTCGTGTTCATCATCTACAACGTCTTGTGTTGGTTTATCATCTTTATTTACTATTGAATAAATAAAATCACAAGAAGATAAAACCATTGCAAATAATGGGAGTAAAAGTAATCTCTTTTTCATATTAATCTCCTATTCGAGCTCGAATGCTCCGGTGTAAAGTTGATAATAATATCCTTTTTTCTCAATCAATTCGTTATGGTCACCACGTTCAATAATGCGGCCTTTTTCCATACACATAATAGCGTTGGAATTTTGAATTGTTGATAAACGGTGAGCAATTGCAAAGACAGTTCTACCCTTCATTAATTGATCCATACCTTGTTGAACAATCTTTTCAGTACGAGTATCAATTGAGGAAGTTGCTTCATCAAGAATCATAACAGGCGCATCTGCAACTGCAGCACGTGCAATAGAAAGTAGTTGTCTTTGACCTTGAGATAAGTTTGCACCATCTCCAGAAAGCATGGTGTTATAACCTTCAGGTAAACGAGTAATGAAGTCATGTGCATTAGCAATCTTTGCAGCTTCAATACATTCTTCATCTGTAGCGTCTAATCTACCGTATCTAATGTTTTCCATAACAGTGCCAGTAAATAAATTAACATCTTGTAAAACAATGCCTAAGGAACGTCTTAAATCATCTTTTTTAATTTTATTAATGTTAATTCCATCGTAGCGGACTTTGCCATCTGCTAAAGGATAGAATCTATTGATTAAGTTTGTGATTGTGGTTTTACCTGCACCAGTAGCGCCTACAAGTGCGATTTGTTGGCCTGGGTGAGCGTACACGCTTACGTCGTGAAGAACCATCTTCTTTCCATCGTATGAGAAATCAACATTAAGAAGTTGAATATCACCTTTAAGTGGAGTGTATGTAATTTCTCCGGTTGCTTGATGTGGATGTTTCCAAGCCCATTCACGTGTTCTTTCTTGTGTCTCAACAAGATTTCCGTTTTTATCTGTTTTAACATTGACTAAAGTAACATAGCCATCATCTGCTTCTGGAACTTCATCTAATAAGTCAAAACAACGTGAAGCACCAGCCATACCCATAACAATAAATGTAACTTGTTGTGAGAAGGTGTTGATGTTATTTGTGAACATTCTAGACATCATTAAGAATGCGACAATCATTCCCCAGAATGTTGAAGCTGTTTCTTGGCTGAAATATGTAACTTTTCCAAATAAATTAACATTTGGGAAAGAAGGAATGAGAATCATCATAAATGCGACTGTAGCAGTCAAAACATACATGAAATTGCCGATATTTCCGTTAATTGGCATTGTAATATTACCGTGAATATTAGCTTCAGTTGAGAACTCACCGAGTAAGTCATTTAAAACATCAAAGTCATCACAAGAATCTTTTTCGTGTGAGAAAACTTTAATGACTTTTAAACCTTTAATTGATTCTTCAATATTACCCTCAACAATGCCAACTTGTTTTTGTTGTTTCATGAAGTATTTTGCAGAACGACCACCAATGAATTTTGTGTTCATAAACATTGCGATTGCGCAAAGTACAGTAACTAAAGTCATCCAAATTGAGTTAAGAAGCATTGCAGTGAAAACAAATACAACTGCAAAAGTTGCTTGGACAAGACTTGGAAGAGCTTGTGAAACAAATTGACGGATTGTATCAATATCATTTGTGAATAATGACATGATTGCGCCGTGTGGATGTGTATCAAAATATTTGATTGGAAGATCTTGCAAATGGTTGAACATTTTTTCACGCATAGAATTTAAAAATTCTTGTGTGATAATTGCCATTGTTCTATTCCAATACCATGCAGTAAAAATACCGACTGCGTAAATTGAAGCCATTGTGATAAGCAAAATTGTAACGTTTGTGTTTAAGCTAATGCCCATTGCCTCAATAGCATATTTTCCAGTAAATGGGTTTGAACTTTGCTTTAAAGCAACATCAAGGCAGTTAGTGATAAAGTTTGCAAAGATTGAGGAACAAAGGTTTGCAAAAACGTTGAAAATAATAAACACGAAAACAATTGTTAAACGAACTGGATATTCCTTAACAAGCATTTTTAGTAAGCGGGAAAGAGTGCCTTTTTTCATCTTGCCGGGTTCTTTAATTCTTGGCGCTGGTGCTGGCATTACTTATTACCTCCCACTTTGTTTTGAGAATAATAAACTTCTTGATAAATCTTATTATTCTTTAAGAGTTCATCATGTGTTCCAATAGCATTAATTTCGCCATTGTCTAAAATGATGATTTTATCTGCATCTTCTATAGAAGAAATACGTTGAGCAATGACAATTTTTGTCATATTTGGTAAGTCTTCTTTGAGACCTTTTCTAATTAATCTATCAGTTCTTGTGTCAACAGCAGATGTTGAGTCATCAAGAATCATAATTTTTGGTTTTTTCAAAATAGCACGTGCGATACAAAGACGTTGTTTTTGACCACCAGAGAAGTTAGCACCGCCTTGTTCGACAGTACTTCCAAATCCTTCAGGTTTAGCACGCACGCTATCCATGCATTGTGCGATTTCACATGCACGAACCATTTCTTCTTCAGTTGCATTTGGATCGCCCCATTTAAGGTTTGATTCAATTGAACCTGAGAATAAAACGTTCTTCTGTAGAACAACAGCGACATTGTCTCTGAGTGTTTTTAAATCATAATCTTTAACGTTATGATTACCGACTTCTACTGAGCCAGTTGTCACATCATAAAGTCTTGAAATAAGATTCACTAAACTTGTTTTTCCGGAACCTGTAGAACCTAAAATACCCACGAATTCCCCTGATTTTATGGTTAAATTGATATTTTTTAATGCATATCTTTCAGCAGTTTCTTTATATTTGAAGTTAACATCTTTAAATGTAACGTCACCGTTTTCTAACTTCATAATTGGGTTTTCTGGATTTACGATTGTTGCCTCTTCAATTAAAACTTCGCTGACACGGTTAACACTTTCAAGCGACATAACAAGCATGACTAAAATCATTGAAATCATCATGACATTCATGAGGATTTGAATTCCATAAGTAAGAAGTGCTGAGATTTGACCAATCTCGATAGCGAACCTTGAAACTCCGGTTTTATATTTAGAATAAATTAATGAACCAAACCCTAAAACTAGGATGTTTGACATGTGAACTGTTGTGTTGATTAATGGGTTATTTAAAGCAACAATTTTTTCAGCTTTAACGAAGTCCATTTTCATCGAATCGCTAGCTTTATTGAACTTTTGCTTTTCAAAGTCTTCACGAACGTATGATTTAACAACTCTAATTCCAGAAACGTTTTCTTGAACAGATTCGTTTAACTTATCGTATCTTTTGAAAACACGAATGAAAATTCCCATCGCGTTCTTTCCAATAAGATATAAGCCAAAACCAACAATTGGAACAAGCACGACAAAGATACATGCCATAATTCCTCCAGTGATGAATGCCATAATTGCAGAGAAGATCATCATAAGCGGTGCTCTTACGACAATACGAATACACATTTGGAATGCCATTTGGATCTGACCGACATCTGTTGTAGTTCTTGTTACAAGAGATGAAGATGAGAATTTATCAATGTTTGCAAATGAGAAAGATTGTATCTTCTTATAAATATCTGATCTAAGGTTTGTTGCTAAACCAACAGAAGCTTTAGCAGCATATTTACCTCCTAAAATTCCACATATAATTGAACAAATGACAATTCCTAACAAAGTTAGAATCAATCCTAAAATAGAAACGTTCATATTAATATGGAGGTTTGTATTTACATAAGGAATCGGTGATACAATTGAAAACTTTGTTCCAGATTTAACAGCGTTTCCGACAGAATCAATCAACATTGACATGGTGAAAGGCATGACACATTCAAGAAATGCTTCGCCAACCATAAAAAGTGGAGTAATTATTGCATACTTCTTATATTGTCTAACACTTTTTAGTACTAACTTAATTTTGTCCGACATTTTCATAACGATTTAATACTATAAGTATTCAAATTTCAAATTTCAATATAAAAAAACAAATATTTATTTGTTATTTTACTTGTATATCAAAATTAATTTTGATATACTTAATAACATGAAAAAAGTTTTGATTGTTATTAATGGTTATGGCCTAGCTTCAGGAATCAAAAATCAGGTCGAAAGACTTACTGAAGAATTTTCAAAAAGAAATGTTGAGGTTGAGGTAATTAAGAACACTGAAGTTTTCACAATGCTAAAAGACGGAAACACTGAAGTTACTCTTCCTAAATATGATTTTGTTCTTTATTTAGATAAGGATCGTTATGTTGCAGGACTACTTGAGAAGGCTGGATACAAACTTTATAACTCAATAAATTCAATTATTAAATGTGATGACAAAATGCTCACTCACATCTGTTTAGCAGATCAAGGAATTAAGATGCCTACAACGATTTCTTCAACGCTTTGTTACACAGATAATGGAAACCGTGATTATCTAAAAAAAGTCGAGAAAACCCTAGGATTTCCGCTAATAATCAAGGAAAATTACGGTTCTTTAGGAAAACAAGTTTACTTAGTTAATAACGAAAAAGAACTTTTAGAAATTGAAAATAAACTCATTCATATTCCACACATTTTCCAACAATTTATTAAGTCATCAAAAGGCAAAGATTACCGCATTATTGTTATTGGAAACAAGGTTGTTGCTTACATGAAAAGAGAGAACAAAAATTCTTATCTCTCTAACTTAGCAACTGGTGGAACTGCAAGTGTTGTTGAGCTTCCACAATCGTATTTAGACATGGCGGTTAAGGCCAGCAAAATTCTTGGTCTAGATTATTGTGGTGTTGATATTTTGGAAGGTGAAAATAAGGAACCAATTTTATCAGAAGTTAACTCAAATGCGTTCTATGAAGGAATAGAAAAAACAACCCACGTGAATGTCGCAGGTTGCTATGTTGATTATCTTCTTAATAAATAATTACTTAGCTACTTTTCCTTGGAGTCCGATGAGGACTTTTTCTTTTACTTCTGAACCGAGTAAGTAATCAATAATTTCAAGTGCAAAAGGTATTGAATATTGCATTGATCTCGCAGTGATTATATTTCCATCTCGCTCAACTTCATTTCCGGTAAAATCCCCGCGAATTCCGGCATTAAATCCCGCAAAACATGTATATTTTTTGTTATCGAGGTAACCGTAATAACCAAGAATTGAAGGCGCTGCACATATTGCGCAAATGAGTTTATCGTGAAGTGAAAAATAATCTAAATATGCTTTCAAAAATTCGCATTCTTTTAAGTTACGAGTGCCGCGTCCGCCACCAGGTAAAATAATGAAATCGTAAGGCTCTAAATCGAACATGAGTTTTAAGAGTGCGTCTGCTAAAACGTGCACACCAAAACTTGATTCAACTTCAAGTCTATCAGTGATTGAACATGTCTTTACTTCAATGCCAGCTCTTGTCAAAACATCACGAGTTGTTAAAGCTTCTGTATCTTCAAAGCCATCTGCTAAAATCATTAATCCTCTCATACTAATACCTCTTATAATATGATATACTTTTTACTATGAAAAAGAATTTATTACTACTTTTGCTTAGCAGCTCATTACTTGTTGGATGCGACTTTAAGCTTTTTAATTCCAACTCAAAACCAGATAACACAAATCAAAATACAGAAGATCATGGCGATGAACAACACACCGATGATGGCGGAAATACCGGTGATAACACTGGTGGAAATACAGAAACCGAAGAAAAAGAAGAACTTCTTCAAGAATACACAGCCACAATTAAAACAAGTGGAACAGATTTGACCTCAAATTTTGGTGATAGAGTTCAATTTGACAATTCTAGTTATTCCCATAATGGTGAATCATTAATGGAATATTTCGATGGATTTTTGGAATATCTTGATTTAATCAAATCACTTACATTTACTGGTTATGTTCAAACTCTAGATGCTGATTTAGGTTCTCATTTATGCCTTGGCTCTAGTAAGAATTCAGGATCAATGACTTGGACATCAATAGTTAAAATTTACAAAGTTCAATTTACTGTTGTTAATTACTACAAGAGTTATTCTTACACTGGAAATAGCGGAATTACAGTCGATAATAACGCTCATTTCCTTATCGATTCAGATGATCATTCATTAGAATTGGCAGCAGGAGTTACTCCAGTTTATTCAACATTTTCAAAAGAATATTCTGAAGGAACAAGTTCATTCACAATCGCATCTAGTGGTGGAAGAGTTCTTATTAAAGAAATGACAATCACCTGGAGAGGTTAAATGAAACTAAGTGATGAACAAATAAATGCGATTATGAATAAACAAGGTTGTTCTAAAACAATTCTTGTGGAAAATAATGAAACTGAATCAGTAATTTCTAAGCATCAAAAGGATGGTTGGAAGTTAATAAAAAAATCAGAAATTAACGGTAGAACTAAATTGACTTTTGAAAAATAGTCAAATTAGAAAAGCCGTTTTTTCTTTACAATTCCTCGATAACTACGTATATTTAATATGCTCACATTTAGGAGGATATATTGAATGCAATATACAAAAGACGTACAAAATATGTGCAAAGTCAATTGTGGTGCCTCTCATGGATGTGCTCCAATTCCTGAAGAAGGAAAATGGGTCTATTCCAAGAAGATCGAAGATATCAGTGGCTTTACCCACGGTATTGGATGGTGTGCTCCACAACAAGGTGCATGTAAAATTTCATTAAACGTTAAAAAGGGAATCATTGAAGAAGCTTTAATTGAAACATTAGGCTGTTCAGGAATGACTCACTCAGCAGCTATGGCTTCTGAAGCAATTGTTGGCAAAACATTACTTGAAGCTTGCAACACAGACTTAGTTTGTGACGCAATCAACACTGCTATGAGAGAATTATTCTTACAAATCGTCTATGGTAGAACTCAATCAGCTTTCTCAGAAGACGGTTTAGCAATCGGTGCTGGTCTTGAAGACTTAGGAAAAGGACTTCGTTCACAAGTTGGAACAGTCTTTGCAACTAAAGAAAAAGGACCACGTTACCTTGAATTAACCGAAGGTTACATTACTTCAATGGCTCTTGATAAAGATAACGAAATTATTGGTTATCAATACTTATCACTTGGAAAATTCACAGACTTCTTAAAGAAGGGTGAAACTCCAGAAGCAGCCCTTGAAAAGGCAAAAGGCCAATACGGCCGCTACGACGATGGTGTCAAATTTATTGACCCACGTAAGGAATAGGAGGTTCGGACAATGGCTTTATTTGAAGGTTATGAAAGAAGAATCGCACAAATCGAAAAATGCTTAAAAGAAAATGGCATTGCTTCACTCGAAGAATGTGAAAAGATTTGTAAAGCAAAAGGCTTAGATGTTTACCAAATGGTAAAAGACATCCAAACCATCTGTTTCGAAAATGCATGCTGGGCATATACTGTTGGCGCAGCACTCGCAATTAAACACGAAGTTAAATCAGCTGCTGAAGCAGCAAAATGGATTGGTGTTGGTTTACAATCATTCTGTATTCCAGGATCAGTCGCTGATGATCGTAAAGTTGGCTTAGGTCATGGTAACCTAGGCGCAATGTTACTTTCCGAAGAAACAAAATGTTTCGCATTCTTAGCAGGTCACGAATCATTCGCAGCTGCTGAAGGTGCTATTGGTATTGCCAAGAAAGCTAACAAAGTTCGTAAAGAACCATTAAGAGTCATCTTAAATGGTCTTGGTAAAGACGCAGCAAAGATTATTGCAAGAATCAACGGATTCACACATGTTGAAACCAAGTTTGATTACTTCACTGGTAAAGTTGAAATCGTTAAGGAAACTAAATACGGTTCAAATCCAGATAGATTAGCAGTACGTTGCTATGGTTCTGATGATGTCCGTGAAGGCGTCGCAATTATGCACATGGAAGGAGTCGATGTTTCTATTACTGGAAACTCCACAAATCCAACTCGTTTCCAACACCCAGTCGCAGGTACATATAAGAAAGAATGCGTAGAACAAGGTAAGAAATACTTCTCAGTTGCATCTGGTGGTGGAACTGGTCGTACACTTCACCCAGATAACATGGCAGCAGGTCCAGCATCCTATGGTATGACAGATACAATGGGAAGAATGCACTCAGATGCTCAATTCGCAGGTTCTTCATCAGTTCCAGCACACGTTGAAATGATGGG